>CAIKZY010000032.1 GCA_903832025.1 uncultured Actinomycetes bacterium | reverse complement strand
GCACAGACCTCGACGTTCCCGCCGAACCACCAATGCCCCCTGAAGCTCTGCAGCGCTAGCAAGCACCCGGTGATCCGTGTGCTGCCTACATCGTCATGTGCGACGAACCGGACGCTCCGTGGAGAAACAGTGCCGCGGCAACAAGCAGGAGGATGAATCCCAGCACGCGCAGCGCCGTGTCGGACACCTTCGGCTGCTTTTCCCAGTACATCACGATCGTCGCCAGAGCCATGATGGCCAGCATCCACCACACCGAGTCGCGCGACATGGCGGTCACCGAGGCCATGATCATGAGCGGAAGGCATGAACCCAGGCAATGCAGTCCGTTGGACAGGCCCGCCATCACCGGGGGGACGCCAGGTTTGAGTCGCCGACAGTTATGCAACCAGGCCGCGGTCGACGGCAATAATTGATACGCACCGACCAGCATCCACCCCAGGACGAGTGCGTTCTGACTCCACGTGACGTCCCGAAGCGCGAACCATGCCAGCGGCATGGTGCACAGCCAGACCAGCCCGTAGGCGGCCAAGAACGCCAGGGAGCGACGCTGCGATCCTGCCCCGACTTTCATCGCCGGTCGCATGGCGGTCGGAATCATCATGGCGACCACCATCGCCAACCATGTCGCGGCAAACGCCGGTGCAGTGCGCGTACTGGGAGCCAACCCGAGGGCAATCCACGCGCCCAGCACGACGGCGAGTGCGGGCATGAATGGCAGGAATGGCGCCATTGACCGCTGTCCGACTGCAGTGTGGGCCATGGGCTAATCAAATACCCCCGACGTCACGCCAGCAACAGGTTCGGTCGGGTGCGTTCATCACGGAGCTCGCGCATGAACCGACGCGCTCCTGGCACGCGGGTATGGCCCGAAGGGCAGGTACTGCGATCACGCAGCACGATCTGCCTGCAGAACTTAGACTCACCCCGTGTACGACATTGCCTTGAGCGTGGCCGCCTGTGCCAGATCAGGAACCCGCGCAGATGTGGCGTGGATGATTGACCCCCACGACAGTCCCCATGCGTTGGCGTTCACCCCCGGAGGCGGACGCATCGGTGGATTGGCGAACGGAGCCTTTGACGGCATGCTCGCCGACGCCGCAGCACGCCACCTGTCCTCCGGGCGACTGATCGAGCACACCGTGACCGAGGTCGAACACCAGCTCAGTGGGATTGCCGCCGGTACGGCAGTGCGCTTCCTGGTCGTTCCCGCGGATCAGTTTCCCGCCGACAGCTGGTCACTCCTGCTCGATCGCGAACCGATCGCCATCACGGTGGCCCTGGACGGAACCGAGGTGACTTCGGTGACCACGGCAGGCCCCGATCACGCGGATCCAGAGCTTCGAGAGGCCATGCTCGCCGGGCGCAGCAGTACACGCGTGGAACCCGGGCAGGTCATCACGGTGCTGGCACCGAGCACCAAGTTCCTCGTCGCGGGCCAAGGCCCGATCGCGCAGGCCCTTGCTGATCAGGGGGCCCTGCTTGGCTGGGAGACGGTCGTGGAATCCCGCCCCGACATGGTGGGTGGCCTGGCCGTGGCCCTGACCTCAGGCGACGCCGCCGTCATCCTCGGTCACGACGTGGAGAGCTCAAGTCGCTGCCTCATGGCCGTGCTGGCGTCCGACGCCGGCTATATCGGTGCACTTGGCTCGCAAAAGATGCAACAGGCTCGGGCCGACTGGCTTGCCTACCAGGAGGTCACCGACATCGAGCGCGTTCACGGTCCGGCGGGCTTGGATATCCAGGCGCAAACGCCACAGGAGATCGCAGTCGCCATTGCAGCGCAGATCATCCTGGCCAAGCGCCACGGATAGGTTGACCGACCTCATCGCCATCCGCGTCGGGTGCAGCATCTGGTGAGCAGTCTTGCGCGTAGGAAGACCGTTGCTCGCAACTATTTACAGTGGGCGTGAGCGTAGGAAAACCGTTGCTAGCAACTATTTATTGCGTACATATTGCGGCCCACCAAGAGTGGCAGTACGTTGCGCTGACTTAGTCGTCGAGATTGGGGTTGGCATGCCTGTGGAATCAAGTGGTCATGAGCGAGGCAATCCGCGCATCTACGCCCTGATTGAGAATTCACCCAAGACCGGTGGCAGCCCTACTGTGTGGGCGTGGCCGCAATTCGTTGAGTTTTTGAAGGTAGCCGGGCAGCCGGTGCAAGGTCCCTGGCCTCCCGATCAGGCTCCACGCCCTGATCCCGATGCCGACTCCATGCCGGTGGCTGTCCGCGACAGCCAGGCCTAGCAGCAGAAGGTAGCGATGTACCCATCACGTTTTGCCTATGACGCACCAAAGTCCCTCGCCGAAGCCATTGCGATCTTGGATCGCAATGGCGGCGAGGCCAAAGTTCTGGCCGGCGGCCAGAGCCTGGTTCCCATGCTGAAGTTGCGCTTTGCCGCACCTGAGCGCATCGTCGACATCAATGCCCTGCCGGGACTGGATTACCACCGCCTGGATCCCGACGGCACGCTGCGTATCGGAGCCCTGTGCCGGCACGAGGACCTGGAGTACTCCACGATCCTGCCGGGGGCCTTTCCCACCCTTGCCGAGGCCGCAGCCCTCATTGCCGACCCGATCATTCGGACCCGCGGCACCTTCGTCGGCTCGGTCTGCCATGCCGACCCGCAAGGTGACTGGGCGGCAACCATGATCGCCCTGGGCGGACGCATCGTGGCGATGGGACCCAAGGGCCGGCGCGAGATTGAGATGCGCGACTTCGTGCTCGGGCCATTCACCAACGCCCTGGCCTACAACGAAATCGCCGTCGAAGCGGTGATCCCGGCAGCACGCGGCACCGCCCGTGGCGGTTACCTCAAGCTCGAGCGCCGGGTCGGCGACTTCGCCACTGCATCAGTGGCCGTGGCGCTGGACATGTCCGGGGACACCGTCACGCGAGCTGGGGCAGCCATGGCCGGGGTCGGCGGCCGCACCATTGACGCCAATGAGGCCATGTCCGTCCTGGTGGGCAAGACCCTGACCGAGGAGTCCATCGCCGCTGCGGCCAAGGCCGTGGCGGCCGCTGCAGATCCGCGTACCGATCATCGTGGGGACTTGGAATACAAGCGGCACATCGTCAGCACCTTTGTCACCCGCATCCTGACCAAAATCGCCAGCACTGAGCAGAAAGCAGCCTGATCATGACGAGCTTGTATGAGACCGTTTCCCCTCCTCCCGGTGATGACGTCCCGACAAACCGGATCAATCTCACCGTCAATGGCCAGTTGCGGACCATGGACGTGGAGCCCCGTCTGCTGCTGGTGCACCTCTTGCGCCAGGGACTGACGCTGACCGGAACTCACACCGGCTGCGACACCTCCAACTGTGGTGCCTGCACCGTGCTGTTCGATGGACGACCGGCCAAGAGCTGCACGATGCTGGCAGTTCAGGCTGATGGCCACTCGGTGCAAACCGTGGAGGGCATGGCCACATCCAGCGAGCTGGACCCCATTCAAGAGGGATTCAAGGAAGAGCACGGATTGCAGTGCGGCTACTGCACCCCGGGCATGATGCTCGCCGCAAAGGCGCTCTTGGAGCGCAACCCCAATCCCACCGAGGATGACGTGCGCTGGGCGCTTTCGGGCAACCTGTGTCGCTGCACCGGCTACCAGAACATCGTGAAGGCAGTCCTGTGGGCTGCCGACAAGATGCGCGCACAGCAGAACTAGGAGACACCATGGCACTGGACGAACTCAAGATCGGCGGCATGGGCGCAAGCCGACGTCGCGTCGAAGACAACCGCTTCATCCGTGGCAAGGGTCGCTATGTCGACGATGTCGTGCTGCCGGGCATGCTCCACATGGAGATCCTCCGCAGCCCGGTCGCCCACGCGCGTATCAAGTCCATCGATACCAGCGCAGCATGGGAAGTTCCAGGCGTGCGCCTGGTGCTCACCGGCGAGACCATGGCGGCCCGAAACCTGGCGTGGATGCCCACACTGTCGTACGACACCCAGGCCGTGCTGGCCACCGACAAGGTCCGCTTCCAGGGCCAAGAAGTGGCCGCAGTCATCGCCGATGATCCATACGTCGCCAAGGATGCCTGCAGCAAGATCGTCGTGGAGTACGAACAGCTCCCGGTGATCGTCAATCCCATCCAGGCACAGGACCCAGCATCGCCGCTCATCCGTGACGACAAGGCGAACCAGACAAGCAACAAGGTGTTCGACTGGGAGATCGGCGATCAGGCGGCCACCGACGCTGCATTCGCCCAGGCCGACGTGATCTCAGAGGTCGACCTGCACTACCCGCGGTCGCACCCGTCCCCACTTGAGCCCTGCGGCTCCAT
This sequence comes from uncultured Actinomycetes bacterium, assembly GCA_903832025.1. Lineage (GTDB taxonomy): Bacteria > Actinomycetota > Actinomycetes > S36-B12 > S36-B12 > CAIKZY01. Next base: position 24,682 of record CAIKZY010000032.1, on the reverse strand, counting down.
TGCCGATTACGACCGATCGACCGGCAAGTTGACCGTCTACATGACCACCCAGGCCCCGCACATCGTTCGCGCGGCAGTGGCCATGGTCGCCGAATTGCCCGAGCAGATGATCCGCATCATCTCCCCCGACCTCGGTGGCGGCTTCGGTAACAAGGTCCCGATCTATCCCGGCTACGTGATCTCGATCCTTGCATCGATTCTCACCGAGCGTCCGGTCAAGTGGATTGAGGATCGGACGGGCAATCTGATCTCCACCGGCTTCGGTCGCGACGTGTACCTCAAGGGACAGTTGGCCCTGCGCAAGGACGGGCGCATCCTGGGCATGCGCATGCACACAGTCTCCGACCACGGAGCGTTCTACGCCGACGCGCAGCCGACCAAGTTCAAGATCGGCCTGATGCACTCCACGTTCGCCTGCTATGACATTCCGGCAGCGCACCTGGTCAGCGAGGGCTGGTACACCAACAAGGCCCCGGGCGGCGTGGCGTACCGCTGCTCGTTCCGCGTCACGGAGGCCATGTTCTTCCAGGAGCGGATGATTCAAAACGCGGCGTACGACCTGGGCATGGATCAGGCGGAGTTCCGCAGGATCAATCTGGTCAAGGACGACATGTTCCCGTACCGGACGGCGTTTGGATTCCTCACCGACTCCGGTCAGTACCAAAAGTGCCTAGACCTGGGCCTGGAGGCCATCGGCTACTCCACCTTCAAGCAGGAGCAGGAGGAGGCACGCAAGCGCGGCAAGCTGCTGGGCATCGGGATCTCCACGATGACCGAGCCGCTCGGCGCAGGCAATAGCCGCGAGTACGACATCATCGGCATCAAGATGTTCGACTCAGCTGAGTTGCGCGTCCACATGACCGGTAAGGCCATCCTGCGCACGGGTGCAAAGACTCAGGGTCAAGGTCACGAGACCACATGGGCGCAGATCGTGGCCCATGAGCTGGGCATTCCGGCAGAGGACATCACCGTAGAGGAAGGCGATACCGACACGGCGCCATTTGGCATGGGAACCTACGCATCACGGTCAACGCCGGTCGCCGGCGCGGCCGTGGCAATGGTCTCGCGCAAGATTCGCGCCAAGGCTCGCAAGATCGCCGCGCATCTGCTGGAGGTGTCCGAGGAAGACATCGAGTGGGAGCTCGGACGGTTCTACGTGCGCGGCAACAACGAGCGCGGAGTGACCATCCAGGATTGCGCACTGGCGGCGTACTCCAATGTTCCCGACGGGCTGGAGCCTGGCCTGGAGAACAACGCCTACTACGACCCGCCGAACCTGACCTGGCCCTTCGCTGCCTACATCTGCAAGGTGGAGGTGGATCCGGAGACCGGCGTCTGGGACGTGCTGAAGTTCGTTGCCGTCGATGACTGCGGCGTGCGCATCAATCCGATGATCGTCGAAGGACAGATCATGGGCGGCTTGACCGAGGCATATGCCATGGCAAGCATGCAGTACATCACCTTCGACGAGGAGGGCAACTGCATCGGCGCAAACTTCATGGACTACCTGCTGCCTACAGCATGGGAGACACCCGGATACGAGCTGTACGAAGTGGTCACTCCATGCCCGCACCATCCCATCGGAGCCAAGGGCATCGGCGAGTGCGCCACTGTCGGCGGGCCTGCGGCATTCGTCAATGCGGTCGTCGATGCACTCCAGCACACCGGCGTGCGCAACATTGACATGCCGATGATGCCCAACCGCGTCTACCAGGCACTGACCACCGGAAAGAACGTCTCCGGTATGCCACCGGTGTTAGCTGGCTGACGTGCAACCAACCCAAGCCGCTGAGGGCATCGCTGTCCTGGCGCGCGCCATGGACATGGTGCGCGCTGGGCAGTCATTTGCGATGGCCACAGTGGTTTGGCGCCAGCCACCATCCTCAGGACAGCAAGGCTCACGGGCACTGGTCACCGAGGACGGACACCTGCATGGGTGGATCGGGGGCGCCTGCGCTGAGCCGGTTTTGATCCGTGAGGCCAAACGCGTCATGGCCGAAGGAAGCCCGTCACTGATCTGGCTCGGTCAAGAGGCAGACCTCGCGGGAGTGCATGTGCCTGCCGGAGTGGTGACCGTGCCGATCTCCTGCCAAAGCGATGGGGCCTTGCAGATCTACATCGAGCCAGTCATGGCAACCCCGCACGTGATCGTCGTGGGACGTTCGCCCATGGCCGTGACCTTGCACCAGTTACTTGCTGATCTTGACTGGCGTTCCGAGCTCCTGGACTATCCCGATTTCGCGCCGACGATGATCGGTCGTGACACCGTGGTGGTCGTGGCTACTCAGGGTCATGGCGACGAGGAGGCGCTGGAGATCGCCCTGCAAGCAGATCCGGTGATGGTGGGACTGGTTGCCTCGCGCAAGCGAGGGGAGGTGGTCAAGGACTTCCTGGCCGACCGCGGCGTGGGATCGGACAAGCTTCAGCAGGTGCGCGTACCGATGGGCGTAGACCTGGGGCACACCTCGCATCGGGAGATCGCCGTGTCTATCCTGGCCGAGCTGGTGCAGCAGCGCGCCGCCGGCGCTTTGAAGCCACGCACCGGCACCTCGCTCAGCGGCACCTGCCTCACCATCGTCGAACCAGATCAGGTCGTCGACCTGGTCTGCGGCATGACCGTCGAGGCTGTTGCCGCCAATCGGCCCTTCACATACCAGGGCACTACCTACTACTTTTGCGCCATGGGCTGTCGTGTGGCGTTTGAGAGCGATCCCGTTTCATTCATCCCGCAGGAGGCACCATGCTGATCACGCAGTCCTTCGACATCGACCAGCCGGTCGACCAGGTGTGGAAGTTCTTCGACAACATTCCACTGGTTGCCGCGTGCATCCCCGGTGCTGACCTGACCAATCAGGTCAGCGAGGACGAGTTCCACGGTGGAGTCACCATCTCCGCCGGCCCGGTGAAGTTGGAATTCGCTGGCGTGGTGAAGGTCCAAAGCCGTGACGAGGCGAAGAAGACGCTCGTGCTCGACGGTGCCGGCTCGGACAACAAGGGACGCGGATCGGCGTCAACGATCCTGACGATCTCGCTGCAGTCACTTGGCTCGTCCACCAAGGTCAACATCAGCATGGACCTGACCATCTCCGGAGCCGCCGCGCAGTACGGCCGCGGCCTGGTACAAGACGTGACCGGTGTTCTGGTCAACCAGACGGCGAACTCCATGAAGGCTCGCATCGCGGCAATCGCCGCAGGCCGGGATCCGATGAGCATCGGCTCACCGAAGGCTGCCAGTGGCCTGTCGATCGGCCTCACGGCTTTCTCCCGCGCCGCAAAGCGCGTGTTTGCTCGGTTCTTCTTGCCCTACCAACCGGCCACAAGCCGTTAATCCAGGAGGTTCACAATGGTCTGGTGGACGATTGGCAACATCATCCTCATCGTGGTGATCGTGCCCGTGCTCGTCGCGCTGCTCAATCGAACGCTCGCCGCCGCTGAGCGGATCCGAGCAGCTGCAAGCGACACCCTGAATGGCGGGGTGGCCTTGATCGGTGAGTTGAGCACAGCGCCGCAATTGCTCGCGACCACCGATGCGGTGATCGCCGATGTCGCCAATGGCGCGGTCCGGTACGCCGGTCCCGTCTCGAAACTACTGGGTTAGGAGACCGCCATGCCTGTGGATGCCATCATCACACTTATCGTCGGCGCACTGATCATTGCCGCAGCCGCACTGGGCCTGTTTCGCGTGATCATTCACCTGAAGGTGACCTCAAGCACGCTGTCGGCGCTGGACGGTGGCGTCAAGGTCATCGTGGACCAGACGTCAACCGTTCCGCCAGTCGTTGCCTCCGTCAACGCCCATCTGGCGCCCGTGCGTGACTTCGCGGATTCGATCTAGGAGGAATCATGGACTTCACCGGACACTCTGGCTGGCTGATCGGCTACATCATCGGTCTGGTCGTCGTGCTTGCCGTCGTTGCACTGGTGGTACCGATCCTGGTGCTGGCAGCTCGCATCGGCACCCAGGCCGGCACCATCTTGGAAGACCTGAAGAAGGCGGAAACCAATACCGCGGGCCTCAACGGCCTGAACGAAACCATCGCGTCGGCGCTGGCGATCATCGCCGGTCTCAAGCGCGGCCGCACTCGGCTGGGAGGCTGACATGGACTCGCAAGTGCATAACCTGTGGGAGTGGGCGAACATCCTCGGCATCGTCGTGGTGGTTGCCGTGGCGGCGTTGCTGACCATCCTGGTGATCCTGGTTCGCCGGATCGAGGGTCGAGTGAACGCGATCAAGGCAACCTTGGTTGCCACCAAGGACAACACCGCGGATACCGCGCTCATCGGGACTACCGCCGGTGGCGTTGAGCTCGTGCTCGCAGAAGGCTTGGAACATCATCTGTTCCTCGGACGTGTATTGGACAAGGTGCGCTCATGAGCGGTTTGGCAGTGTGGTCAGCAATCGATATCGCCGCGCTCATCGCGGGACTTGCCGTGTATCTGTTCATCGTCAGCTCGCAGTTGCAGCGCGTGGCAGCCACGTTGGAGGAGTCGGCAGAGTTGGTCTGGGAGATCAAGAAGGACGCAGAGTTGATCGCGCCCGGGCTGACTTCCATCAACACCACCGGCAACGTGGTCGCCGGGGCGCTCCCGCTGCTCTACGGCATGGGCGAGGGCATCGTGAACGGTGCGACCTTCAACCATGAAGAGCACGTGAGCGAGGGCACGAATCGCCCCGCCATGGGCACTCGGCGCTCGCGTCTGATGGAAGCAGTCGGCGTCAACATCGACTAGATCGGTTGCTGCATTGACCGCCGATCAGGATTTACTGGGATCCCGATCGGTAGTTAATGCGTCGGTGACTGCGGTGTCGTAGGCGCCGATCCACTCGTCCTTCCACGCGGTGTCGTACTTCTCCACGTTGCAGCTGGGATCGTAAATCGCCATCAATTCGCGTGCGATCTGCTCGCGGTGCGATCGCGTTCCTCCCGGAACGTCCAACCAGCACACGTGCAGGTTGAATTTTCCATTGGCCCGCTTGATCCACGCACCGGCCTGCGGATGGCGAAACGGGAGCCCCTGAGCGCTGAGGTCGTCGGCGTGGCCGACGAAGATCACGCTGAACTCCTGCGGCTTGGCAGGGTTGGATTTGGCCAGAATGGCGAACACGCCCGGCTGGGCCGGTGCCGTCCATCCGGCAAGTGCACGTGGACCCTCGAAGGCGTATCCCGCCAGGGTGCCCAGGCGAATCATTCGATCTCGTCGAGATCTGCGAAGTCGTCTTCCTCAGCGATCGTCTCCGCACGTGCCACCGGCCAGTCAGGCAGCGCCCGACCGATCAGCGCTTGGGCAAATTGCTCCAACGCGATGTCAACCGCGGTATCTGAGTCCGGAGCGTCCACCACGATCTGGGCACCGTAGGAGTAGGTGCCGTAGCCGGAGGCAATGCCGTTCAGCGGCGCCACGGCGTCAGCCAGTTCGATCACTTCATCCATGGTGAACTCACGGTCACCGTCAGCCTGCAATGAGACGCTGAAGCGCATCGTCATCCCACCTTTGCCAGTCGAGTTGCCAGTCGCTGCAGGGTATCGAGGTTGTGGCCGGAGTGCACCTCGTCGATGTAGGGATCGGCGACGATCATCCCTAAGGAGGTGGGGACGAATTCCAGTGCATCACCCTTGTGGGGATTCACCCAGATCACCCGGTGGGCAACACGTGACAGTCCTTGCATCGCTTCGGCCAGGACGGCCGGCTCCCCACGGTCGAGCCCGTCCGAGCAGATCACCACGATTGCTCCTCGTCCCAGGCGGGCACGACGGGCTTGTCGGGTGAATGACCGGATGGCTTCACCGATTCGCGTGCCGCCGTCCCAGTCCATGACCGACTCACCGGCAAGGCGCATCGCGTCATCAGCATCCCGTCGGTCCAGCGACTTGGTGATCCGCGTCAAACGCGTGCCGAAGCAGAACACATCGACTTTCGCGTTCGCCCGACGCGCTGAGTATGCGAACTGCAGGAGATTGCGCGAGTAGTCGGCCATCGAACCTGACACATCCAAGATCAGGACCAACGAGCGAAGCTTGTGCTTGCGCTGCATGAAGGACAGATCACGGGGCTCGCCGAATGTGCGCATCATCTCGCGTGACATCCGGCGAAGATCCAGCATCGAACTGCGCCGGGCTCGAGTTGTTCGGTAGGTGCGCCGCTTGGGTGGTTCCACACGCATCTGCGAGATCATCCGCCGCAGCATTCGCAGTTCAGTGTCAGAGCATTCTGTGAACGCCTTGTTGCGATACACCTCAGAGGTGCTTGCCACGTACCCGAGCTTGATCTCATCCTGGCTCGCCTGACCAGGAAGTCCCGGCTCGGTGTTAGGAATCTGCAACGTGGCTCCCGCTGCTGACGAGGCACGCATCATGGTCTTGCGCGCGTCTTCCGGCCCCGGCTGCCGATCCAGGAAGAACTGCTGGAAGACCAGGTTGTAGGTGGGGACTGACTCGCGCCGGCGCACCAGCGCCGCTCGGCCGGCCCAATAGACATCCATCAGATCCGAGATATCCAGGCAGGACACCCCAGCACTGAACGTGAGCACATCATCAGTCCCGACAGCCATTCCTGCTTCGCGAAGGGCATCAGCGAAGTCGACCAGGAGGGCGTCGAACTCGCTAGGCAAGCACATCCTGAATGCTCTGCGTGGCGTACTGAAGGTCATCGCGATCCTTGACCACCGCACCCAGTGTGTCCAGGGCTGCATCCTGGCTCAGGCTCGATGCCCCCAGTGCATCCAGGCTTTGCGCCCAGTCAATGGTCTCAGCAACTCCCGGCAACTTCTCCAGGTCCATTTCCCGCAATCGATTCACTGCACGCACGACCTGCTCGGTGAGTGCCTCACCGACCTCAGGGAGCCGACTGCGCAATATCTGCACCTCTCGATCGGCCTCAGGGAAGCCGATCCAGGTGTACAGACACCGGCGCTTGAGCGCGTCATGCAATTCTCGGGTCCGATTGGACGTCAAGATGACGATCGGTCGCTGCTCGGCTCGTACCGTTCCCACCTCTGGAATGGTGACTTGGAAGTCGCTGAGCAGTTCAAGCAGGAACGCCTCGAACTCATCGTCAGCTCGATCAATTTCGTCAATCAGCAGGACGCACCGATCCCCTGCCCTGACCGCCTGCAGTAACGGTCGCTGGAGCAGGAAGCGCTCGCTGAACAACACTTCATCGGAGGCCGCGGCATCGGCTCCGCTCAGTGATCGCACCAGCAGCATCTGCCGGGCGTAGTCCCAGTCATACAGGGCGTGATGCATGTCGATGCCCTCGTAGCACTGCAATCTGATGAGTTCACGACCGAGCATGGCGGCGATCGTGCGAGCCAGTTCGGTCTTGCCGACCCCGACCTCACCTTCCAGCAGCAGGGGCTTGCCCAGCTTCAGTGCCAAGAGCACCGCGGTGGCCAGGCCCCGATCGGCGATGTAACCGTGCTCGGCAAGATCGGCGGTCAGGCTCTCCCGCGTTGTGGACTCGAAGTGGTCAGACATGGTCGGCGAGCGGCTCTACTGGCCCAGGACCAAGTCGGCCAGCGAACTGCCGCTGAGCTTGCCTTCGCGGGCCAACGTGTTCCGCCACGCGGTCCCGAGATCTTCGCCCTCCTCGGCAAATCCTTCGAAGGTGACGTCCTTCATGTTTCGGCACACCTTGGTCGGGCTGCACTCATCATCGAGTTCTTGCACGCCAACGGGCTCCTGCTGCCAGATACTGCGCAGCACGTTTGCGGCCTGGCTGGTCGAATCGGACATTCACGCCTCCTTGGAAGATCTTCAGGGTAGCAAGTGATCAGGTATCCCGCATAAGGGATTTCGCCCCCCGGTCCGGTCAGCCACAGGATCTATCGGCAGTGCGCGGTGACGCTCAACGATCCAGGAGCACGATCGGCTCGATGGCAGCGCTTAGCGGTCCATCAGCGGTACGCACGGTCAGCCGGGCGTCATCGGGGATCGAGCGCTTGATGATGGCGGTGGCAATCGCGCCGAGTTCGAAGTGTCGGGCGCCGGTACCCACCCAGCCGACTTCGACATCGTCAACGAAGACCCGGTCGCAGTGCGCAGCGCCGGCTTCGGTGCTGCCATCCAAGTGAAGGAGCACAAGCCTGCGCGGTGGTCGACCCAGGTTATGAACACGGGCGACGGTTTCCTGCCCTCGATAGCAACCCTTGTTCAGATGCACTGCGGTCTGGATCCACCCGACCTCGTGAGGAATAGTCCGGTGATCGGTTTCCCGACCAGCGCGGGGAACTCCCGCTGCCGCCCGCAATGCTTCAAGGGCCCAGGTCCCGGCCAACTGCGGGGCCGCGCTCAGCCTGCCGGGCAGTTCACTGCGCGGGAGGATCACCTCACGACCGGCAAAGCCCCGTTCGGCGAAGTCTGTGGGCACCAGCCAGCTCGGATGCACCGGATCGGGTTCACGACTTGGCTCCCACACCACAGCGAACGCATCGGTGACATCGGTGATTGTGACCTGATTCCAGAACTGCATCCTGGTCAAGTAATCCAGCAGTGCCGGTGCGGAGTCAGGCTCGGTGACGATCCAGGTGCATGTTCCGTCATCGACGACGTGGAGTTCGTGCTCGACGTGTCCATTGGGGCTGAGCACCAGTGCCAGAGCGCTGCTGGCTGCCCCCGGCGCACCTGACCCCACCGGCGCCAGATCGAGCAGGTACTGGGTGGTCAACGTGTTCAACCAGGAAATTCGATCCTCGCCGCAGACCCGCACGATCGCACGGTTGGAAATGTCCACCACTGCCGTGCCGGCAACCAGGGCGCGCTGTTCTGCATGCGGGTTGCCGTAATGCCAGGGCACATGCTGATCGACCACCGAAGCCGGTGCGGCAACGGCCTCATGGCTCACAGTTCGTCGTCCGGCTCGATGCTGACCGGCTTGGACTTGCACTCCTGGCACAGTCCATGGATCGACATGTGCGACACATCGGTTTCGAAGCTGTACTGCTCACGCAGCAGTTGCACGAACGGGCTCGCGATGTCTCCATCGATGCTGGACACCGTATGGCAGCGACCGCAGACCAAGTGGATATGCACGTGTTCATCGACTGCGTGATAGGTCGGCGCGCCGTGTCCGATGTGGGCGTGAGTCACCAGACCCACGTCTTCGAGGACTTCTAGGGTGCGGTACACCGTGGACAGGTTCACTCCCGAAGCGGTGCGCTGCACTTCGATCAAGATCGCTTCGGGAGTGCCATGGCGAAGTCGCTCAACAGCCTCCAAGACCAGCTGGCGTTGCGGCGTGATGCGAAACCCGTGGGCACGCAGTCGCCGATCCCAATCCTCGGTCACGCTCATGGAGTCACCTTCGTCAAATTGGCAGCCAAGTGGTTGGACATGGGCTGCCCCACGGCAGCCATGTCCATCGTCCACAGCAGTTTGCCATCCACCAGACCATAGAGCCGCTCCGCGGCCAGGTACTCCTTGGCCGTAGGAGCCAGCGACACCGATGACGTGGTCAACTGTGCTCGCGCACCGGTGATCACGGCATTCTCCAGGCCGGTGATGGTCGCGAAGCCGGTGTAGATCTCGGCAATGCCAACAGCGTTGGCCAGGACCAATTCCACGCCGTTATCCGGCTTGGCGCGCCAGAAGCCGGTCTCGGTATCCAGGGGCCGCACGCGTTCGCCGTCCTCGTCCAGAAGCCAACTGCGGGAGATGTAGGTCAAGAAGGGGCGCCCATCAGTGCCAATGGAGATCTCCTGACCGAAACGACATCCCTCGTGCCCCGGGTACTGCACGGTACCCACTCCTACCCAGGTTCCCAGGAGCCACATCCACGGCGAGAGTTCCGCAGGCAGCTCGCTGGGCAGCGGTGCCCCGCTCATGGTCAGTTCTGGGCCTTGAACAGCCGATAAACGACCAGGACGGCAACCGCCCCGGCTGCGGCGATGGCTGCGATGAGCAGACCGGTGTAGACGATGTCAACCATGTGCGGCAGCCTACCCTCCATGGAACTGCATGCAGCCCCCGCGCCGAGCCTGGTGGTCAAGGTCACCTGTGGAACTGAGGCGCCCGAGCGAGCGTCCCAGGGATTCACGGTCGCAGCCACCGCGGCAGCCGCAGGCATCGACGTGCACTTGTGGCTGACCGGTGAAGCGGCCTGGTTTGCCCTTCCCGGCCGTGCTGAGCAGTTCGAACTGCCCCTGGCTCCACCGCTGGACGATCTGCTTGCCGGGGTGCTGGCCACCGGGACCGTCACCGTCTGCGGGCAGTGCGCCGCCAGGCGTGAGATCGGTGAGTCTGATCTGCTGCCGGGCATCACGATCGCCGGGGCAGCAGCCTTCGTAGAGCAGGTCATGCGCCCGGCGGCGCAAGCATTGGTCTACTGAGCACGCCAGGCCAGTCGACCAGTGCACCACCGGGTGCGGTGATGGGGTCCGGCTGCTCAACGCCGGCTGCTCAACGCCGGCTGCTCAACGCCGGCCGCTCACCCCAGGCTGACGACTCCGGTGACCAGGCACACGGCAAATGCCCAGATGCACACCCCGGCATACCGCTTTGCCCAGGTGTCAGGCCATTCCCAGCCCTGCCGACCGATCAATTCGATCAGTGCGGCAACGATGCCCGGCAGAAGCAGGAGGTTGTAGGTCTGACGAATCTGCGCATCGGAGGCATGGTGGCCAAGCAGCCACGTGCTGATGTAGACACCGAGCACGAGCAGGAGGGCAAACCGAAATACTCCACGCGGGTACCACTTGTTCAGCCACAGCCAGTTGGGCAGTTGATCCTCGTAGATCTTCAGCGCCATCGGGATTGCGGTCAGCAGCGCTGCTGCCAGGGTGACCCAGCCAAAGCCAAAGAATGGAACGGCGATCATGACGAACACGATCACCCGGACAGCGACCGAGATCCATGACATCCCTACGCCCGGTGAAGTCAGTTTCTCGGGCTGAACCTGCGCACTGCGGGATGGATACAGGTAGGTCGCCACGTCCTCTGCACCCCGACGGATGAGGAACGCCACAGCGACAACCAGTTGAATCCAGATCAACTCCTTCTTGCTCACCAGCTCAAGTCCGCTGAGCCCGTTCAACGCCTTGAACATGGAAGCAGCAGCGAACGCCAAGAACACTGGTGGCATGACATAGTCGGCCACTTGATCCCAGCGATCCATCCGCGATGATGCCACCGGCCTGCGCCAGAAGCGGGATCGATGCACACACCACGAACAGCCCCAAGAGCGTTCGAACATCGGCCAAGGTCGTCACATGACCAGTGAGCAGCGCAGCGACAGCAATGACGATCCAGGCGGTCGCTCCGGCTGCAGCATCCAAGATGCCGAGCACGATGATGGCGAGCATGACAGGCAATGTCGGCGGCAGTGCCTGGAAGTGCACGCTTGCTGCGCTGAACAGGCCAAGCACCACGCCAGCGACCCACAGGATGAATGCCGCGCTGCCGAACATCGCGCGAGCCCAGGAGCCATCGACGAGCAGCCGCGAAGCAAGTGCGGAGTACTTGCCGACGTGTCGGGGAACCTTCGCGATCCAGCGGTCCATGGCGGCCGTCAGCGGCAGCGCCCATGTTCGCGATCGATCACCGATGCCATCGGCGTGCGGTTTCAGTGCCTTCAGCTTCTTGGTGACCACCCCTGCGAGCTTGCCTCGAGACGACGAATGCGAAGTGCGACCAGCGCTGTTGTTCACCAGCCCACCGGCTCCGGCAAGCCCAACGACGGCAACTCCTGCCACGGCAACCGTGGCAACGACCGCCGGATACAGCGCGACGCTGTACAGCGGCTTTCCGGCAGCAATAGCGCGCTGCAATTCATCTGAGCCAGGACGTATCGGATCCGCGACCTGACCTGGTGGCGCAAGCGCGGTGATCGTCCCGTCTGAGGCCAGGTCAAAGCCGCCCACTGACTGCACCGGCTGTCCGTCGGGGCCGGTGCCGACGGCCATGATGGTTTGCGTACCAGGTGGCAGATCAGACGGCATCGTTGCCGCGATGACGGCGCTTCCACTGCCGTCGGCTGTGGCCGATCCGATCACTTGCTCGGCGGAGTAGACCTGAATCTGGACCGTGCTACCGGGCTTCAGTCCGGCAGCGGACACTGAGACGGCCTTGTCGGTAATCACCCCGCCGACGTGCACGCTGACGCTGAGATTCATGGCGGGACCGGCCGGAGCGTCCTGGCGGAACAGGCTGGTGCCGCTCAGCAAGCTGCCGTGCGAGGCGGTTGCTGACCTTGTCGGCGCAGCACTGACCCCTGCGGTGGGGGTCAAGGTGGCAGCAGGGGTCGGCGCCGTGGACGGTGTCGCGGGACTGGCGATCGCAGTCATCGGCGCGGTGGGGGACGCTGCAGGACGCGAGGGGCTTGGGGAACCAGAACTTGCGTGGGGTATCACCTGCGCGCTGCTGGCCGTGGACGAAGCCGCGGGAACGACCGTTGGCGAACTGGTCATCGTCACCGACGGCGATGCGGACGGCGATGCGGACGGCGATGCGGACGGCGATGGGCTGTCGGTCGGGGTAGGCGGCGGCGGTGTTCCTCCCCCTCCTCCGCCGGATGATCGAGGGGTTACCGAGGAGGAGGGAACTGACTCCGCGGAGTTGCCAGCCACGTTCGTGGCGTGCACGGTGAACGTGTACGCGGTGCCGTTGGAAAGGCCTGACACCGTGCACGTCGTGGCGGCAGTGGAGCATGGAGATGACGCGGGCGTGGACGTCACGGTGTACGACAGGATGCTGGAGCCGCCATCACTGATCGGCGCGACCCAGGACAGGGCTGCCGTCCCATCCCCGGCAACTGCGCTGACTCCTGTAGGAGCCGGGCACTGTTCGTGGCGTGGTCACCGCAGTCGCAGTCGAAGGCACACTGCTCCCGATGGAGTTTCTCGCCGTTACGGTGAACGTGTAGGCCCTGCCGTTTGTCAATCCCTGAACAACACAAGGGCTCAATGCCGCGGTACATGTGATCGAATCCGGTGACGACGTCACGGTGTAGTCCAAGATCGCCGATCCATTGCTGGCCGGCGCGGTCCACGCCACTGATGCCGTGGTGTTTCCTGCGGTGGCCGTGCCAATCGTCGGGGCATCGGGAACCGCTGCCTGCTCGTTCACCACGATGGTCGCATCGCGGTACACACCTGTCAGGCTCCCCCAGGTTGCTCCCGAATCACTGGAAGCGAAAGACGTGAACGACGGGGTCGGGGTCACCGAGGTTGTTGGCGCACTTGTTCCGCCTTTCCACACCATGCCCGATGATCCGCTGATCTCGATGAAGTAGGTGGTGTTCGGGGATAGCGCGGGTGCTGTGCCGGGCGTGATCACCGGAGTTCCGTCGTAATAGGGAACCACCGACACCGAACTCGCAAGGGTCGACAGGACTGCAGCGGGTTGCCCGCCTGCCGATGCATTCAGCGTCACGGTGTACGTGCCCGTGCTTCCTGCGTTATTGCGCAGCCACGCCGCTACCGATGTCAGCGTCCCGGGAGTTGCGCTGGTCGTGAAGGCCTGCGCCACCACCGAGGAACCACCGACGCCTTACCATTCGGTGTAGTTCATCGTGCTGTACACCGTGGCTGAACCGGCCAGAGCCGGCCGCGAGAGCAACAGCGGCAAGGCCATGAACACCAGCGCCACCAGGGCGCGTCCTGATTTCCAGCGTCCAACGTGCCGTGTCGGCCCCAATCCCCGTTTGCCAAGCATGGTGCCAGCCTAAGGCGATACCGCACGATGTGGACTGACGATGGCGTGCCACCAGCGCAGACCATCGATGAATGGCGTTTCTATTGGCGGCACAACCCGATGCGCCGCTGATCCCGACCGGTCAGGTCCAGCCGGGACGGCTGCGCTAGCCCGTGGGGCCGGCGGGAACGGCAGGTGCTGGGCCAAAGGTCGCCTTTGCGCCACCACTTGCCGGGGAAGTCTGTCCTGGCTTGGGCGAACAGCCCGGCCCGCTCGTCGACGGTGACGGAGATGCCAGCGCAGCGGCAATCTGCGCGGTTCCCGGCATCGTCGAGTAGGCACTGCCGATCGCGACGTCCACCACGTGCTTACTGCGTGCATCGTTGACCAAGATCGCCCCCGGGAAGTAGTACGTGAGGAGTTGCGCGGCGTCTGCTGTCGCCGGGCCGTAGCGAATCTCGGCAATGCCGGTCACGGTATTGCCCTTTGGGTCGTTGGCGACCTTGTGAATGACGAAACCGCGGGCGCCGAGCACTCCTGCCACCGACTTGGCCAGTCCAGCGGTCTTGGTCGAGTTATAGACATTCACCCTGACCGTTTGGGTGTTGGGCAGCACCTCGGCGGGGATAACCTTCGTGGTCGCGCATGGAGCAGCAGCCGTCGTGGTGCTGGATCCGGAGTCGTGACCACCGGCTACCTTGGCGATGCCGACGATGGCCACTATCAGCACGACGATAGCGGCGATCATGATGCCCGCGATCTGCAGCGGTGTCAGACCGCGACGACGTGGTCGATAGTTTGACCGGTACCGAAGTTCACCACTCATTCGTGCATCTCTCCTTGCCGTTCACTGCACGCCCGGCAGCCGCTGGGCAGCCATGAAGTCCGTGACCAGCCTGCCACACTCCTCGGCGAGGATCCCGCCGATAACGTCGGGCCGATGGTGCATTCGGCGGTCGCGCAGCAGATCCCACGCTGATCCCGCAGCACCGTAGTCGTCGTTGTAGGCACCGAAGATGACGCTGGCAATACGGGCATTGATGGCAGCCCCGGCGCACATGGGACACGGTTCCATGGTGACGACCAAGGTGCACTCATCCAGTCGCCAGCTGCCAATTTCCTTCGCCGCCTGACGCAGCGCCAGCACTTCTGCATGCGCAGTGGGATCACCCGAAACCTCGCGCTCATTATGTGCTGCTCCGATGACCGAGCCAGCACGGTCGACCACGATCGCCCCAATCGGAATGTCGACATCGGCGCCGCGGGCAACCGTCAGGGCCCGCTGCATCAAGTCACCGTGCACAGCCATGGGCTGCATCACGCCCTCCACGCCATCGCCGACCACCGTGCCGCGCGCAATGCTTGTGCGTCACCGTGGTGCGCACAGGTCACCAGGACACCGGCATGGATCGATGCCCCGGGCACTACCGAGCCTTCAGAGCCGCGGCGACCTGGTCTCCAAATCCCATCGCCTTGGCGATCGCCTTCACCTGATCATCGGGGTACAGATCGGACTCATCGACCAAGAAGGCCAACTCCTCCGAGCCAAGTCCTAGGTCCGCGACGAGTTCCATGTCACCGATCGGGACGAACTCCTCCAGGTCATCCTCTTCCCAGATGATGCCCGCCAACTCTGCGGCTTCCTCAGCAAGCGACCAGTCCAGGACGGCGACAGAGTCGGAGATGAAGGTGCGCACACCGGCCGCATCCACGCGCAACAGGAGAAAGAACTCATCACCGACGCCGACAAAACCCAGCACGCCGCCTTCGGCAGGCAGCTGTCGCAAAGCGGCGATCAAGGGCTTGATCTCAGTGGCGATCCGTGCCGGCATCGCCGAAGCGACCCAACGCCCTTCCTCACGCCAAGCAGCAACGGCAAAGTCGACTGATGCCATGTCTACCGTCTGCACGCTCATGCCCACATGGTTGCACGTTGCGACCGGTTCGGGTAGCGGGGATCAAGGAGTCCGGAGCTCACCCTGTGCGCGAGGGCAGCATTCGCCGCAGACTGACTGCGATCCCTGTGCGCCTGATTGCCAATTCAGCAACCGTTGCCGTTGTGCAAGCCACTAGCGTTGGCCGCATGCGCACGCTGGTCATCGATCACCCCTTGGTTGCCCACAAGCTCGGACGGCTTCGCCGCAGTGAGACGTCCTCGACGACCTTTCGCCTTCTTGCCGAAGAGCTGGTCACGTTGCTGGCCTATGAGGCAACCGACAACCTCGACGTGGTCCCGGTCACGATCCAGACGCCAGTGGCTACCTGCCATGGGGTTGAGCTCGCCGAGCCCCGCCCAGTTGTCGTCCCGATCCTGCGCGCCGGCCTGGGCATGCTCAATGGCATGGTCAAGCTCATGCCGACGGCGGAGGTGGGCTTCCTGGGCATGGTGCGCGACGAAGAGTCCCTGATCGCCCACACCTACGCCGATCGACTGCCGCACAACCTGTCCGACCGACCGGTGTTCGTCCTGGACCCGATGCTGGCCACCGGTGGCACGCTGGCTGCGGCAATCGGCCTCATGATCGACCGCGGAGCCAAGCAGATCACTGCCATCTGCCTCCTGGCAGCGCCTGAGGGAATCGCGCACCTAGAAGCCGAACTTGCCGGCCGAGACGCCGAGGTCACCTTGGTCACCGCTGCAGTGGATGACCACCTCAACGACAAGGGCTACATCGTGCCTGGGCTCGGCGACGCCGGGGACCGGCTCTACGGCGTAGTGAGTTAGCCAGCTCACCACGGTCGGTGCAGGGCCATCGATCGGGCATCCCTCCTGATCGTGCACCGCAGGAAACGGAAAATCCCCAAATCCCGGACTTCCTGACCAGCTCGGCTCGGCCACTTGGCAGGATGTACCCATGCGAACCGTGGCGATCGTGGCAAACAAGGGTGGCACCGGCAAGACCAGCTTGACGTTAGGCCTGGCAGGGGCCGCGGCTCACCGTGGCCTGGCGGTGCTCGTCATTGACTTGGACCCGCAGGGAAATGCCACCAGTCATCTGCGCTCAACCAAGGGCCGGACCTCTGCGGTCGATATCTTCGCCCATCCGACGCAGGCGACCTTCGAGTCGGCCATTGCGGTATGCAACTGGGATGCCGCTCTGGGCGAGGTTGATGTTGTCCCATCCCATCCTGACCTGATTCGCTTTGACTCCTGGAACGGAGCCATGTCCAACCCCAAGCTGGCTCGGGCGATGAAGGGCGTGGTCGGGTACGACCTAGTCCTTGTCGACTGCCCGCCGTCCCTGGGTGCCCTTACCCGCGAGGCCCTGGCCGCCGCGGATCGGGCACTGGTGGTGACCACGCCGAGCTACTTCGGTGCCCAAGGCGTGGAGCGGGCACTGGCTGAGATTCGAGAGATCCAGCGGTCGGTCAACCCGGATCTGGAACTGTGCGGTGTGGTGATGAATAAGTTCAAGCCGATCAGCGAGGAGCATGCGTTCCGCGCTGCGGAGATGAATGACATCGCCGGGTCGCGGATGGTGCTCAAGCCGTACATGCCCGACCGCATCGCGTTCCAGCAAGCAGAGGGCACCGGCGCGCCGGTGCAGGCCATCAGCAACTCAGGGGCGCGAGAAGTGTCCGAGATCTTGGACACCTACCTCACCAAGATCCTGCGCTAACCCTGGGCGCACAACGAGATCAGATCTGCTCGTTCATGTCGCAATGTCGACTGCATCTCGCCGTGCATAGATCACTCAGGCAATTGGCCTTTGCATGCTGCCGTGAGTTGCTGGGCATGGTCAATGGGATGAGCGATGTAGTTGGTCAGCCAGGCATGTATGTCATAGGCACCGGACTCCGAATGCACGCCATGGCGCTGTAGGTCATCTGACTGCAGTCGGGCAATGAGCTCAGCCGAGGCCGCGCGAACTGCGCAGAACACGGCCATCGCACTGTCGATATCACCAGTGGTGTATCCAAGAGTCGGATGTGCTGCCCAGGCTTCTTCGTCGTACCCCTGGATCTGCACGGGCGGAGCATCGGCAACCAGCCGCCGCAGTCGGATATAGGAATGGGTCTCCGAGTCAGCGATGTGGTGAATGATCTGCCGTGGCGACCATCCGTCACGTGGCCCGGCATCAAGGGTTCCCGAGGGCAACTGCGCCACGGCGTCGATGAACGCTTGGGTGCTGGCCCGGTACTGCGATGCGAGATCGGCAGCACTGCTGGGCTCCTGAACTGTCATGAGCCCAGAGTAGGGACGGGGGACAACGCACGCGTGCAACCCGCATCACGGGCAGACGTCCCGCGACCAGTGCCTCGATCGGGTGCTAATCAATGACCGTGCGACGCGGACCCACTCCCCACACGATGTAGTTCCACATCCAGTCCGCCACCACCGAGACCCGGTTACGGCCACCGGCCAGGTAGAACACGTGCAAGCCCAACCAGGTCAGCCATGCGGCTGTGCCGTGAAGCTTCATCCCATTGGGCATTTCGACCACCGCGCGCCGACGGCCGATGGTTGCCATCTGGCCCTTGTCCTTGTACACGAACGGCGTGAGCGCGCGGCCATTGCGCTGAGCGGTGATCTGCCCAGCTACGTGACGCCCCATCTGCATCGCTACCGGCGCAATCTGCGGCAGCGGCCGTCCGTCCGATCCGGCGAAGTGCGAGGTATCCCCGATCACCCAGATGCCGTCTCCGAGCTGGCAGTACTCATCGACCTTCAGTCGATGTGCGCGATCAGTGTCGCCAAGGTCTGCCCACTCGGACGGAGCGGCAACGCCGGCGGCCCAGATGATCGTGCCAGCGGGCAACACTTCACCAGACTTCAAGTGGACATCTGTGGGATACATGCGGTCTACCGCCGCGTTGACCATGACGCGAACGCCCAACTGCTCCAGATTCTGTTGCGCCCGCGCGCTGGACTTGTCGGTGAACATCGGCAACACCCTTGGTCCTGCTTCGACCAGTGTGACGCGGGAATTTCCGGCAAGGTCGGGAAATTCGTCCTCCATGCGGCGCTGCAGCTCCGCCACGGCACCGGAGACCTCCACCCCGGTCGGA
The DNA here is from genome assembly GCA_903832025.1 of uncultured Actinomycetes bacterium. GTDB lineage: Bacteria > Actinomycetota > Actinomycetes > S36-B12 > S36-B12 > CAIKZY01. Next base: position 6,047 of record CAIKZY010000032.1, on the reverse strand, counting down.
CCGGCCCCCACGACCACCACGCGCAGCGCCTCCTTTGGCAGATGACCGACTTCGACCTCTTCGTATGTCTGCAGTAATCGGTGACGAATGATTCGGGCTTCTTGGATCGACTTCATCTGCAAGGCGTTCTCCGCAACGCCGGTGACGCCAAAGGTGGTTCCGACACTTCCGGTTGCCAGCACCAACTCGTCGTAGTGATGTACCGATCCGTCCTGCAGGCGCAGGCTCTTCGCCGGGCGGTCGATGCGCACTACGTCACCACGAATAAACCGAGCACCAGGGATAGCAGCGCGCACCGGGTAGGCAATGTCATCCTCGGGAAGCCCACCAGTGGCCACTTGGTACAGCAGTGGTGCGAAGAGCTGGTAGGGGTTCCGGTCGATGATGGTGATGTCCACCCCGTTGGTCTTGGCCAGTTCCCGCGCGCAGCGCAGCCCGCCGAACCCGGCACCGACAATCACAACCTTGCAGGTGCTCATGCCATCCTCACCAGTGATCGGTCGCATTCCCCTGGATACACAAGAACATTGTCCGCCTCAGTGGCTCGCAAAGCGAATTGCAGTTCAACCCGTGGCTTCACGTGAGTTGCCCGGAAGATCGATACGAGGCTTTCGACGTAGGTCAGTCCGGGAATCAGCACGAAAGCCAGGCCCAGATGCATCAGTCAGGCGCTGGCGACCACTTGCGCGGTGTCGTCGCTGCTGACCGACAACACCGAAGACCTCATTTGAACTGTGTCTTCGGTTACCTAGGCGCGCAGGATATAGCCGTTGCTGACGGTGATCGGGATCTTGGCAAGTGGCGTGGTGGCCGGGCCCTGCATCACGTCACCGGTCTTGCCGTTGAAGATGGAGCCGTGACATGGGCACACGAAGGTGTCGTGCTGGGAGTCATAGCCGCATGCGCAGCCGGCGTGAGTGCAGATGCTGGAGTAGGCCAGATAGGTATCGGTTGCCGGATGCACGATGAATGCCGGTGCTGCTGTTGCGGCGTCATTGAAGGCATACACCGAACCAACAGGAACCTTGGAGGTCGCCACAATGCGTGAGCCGGCCGCACCCGCTCCTGACGCACTGGGCGCGGCAACAGCGGTGCCCGCGCCGGATCCTGGAGTCCCCGCGCCCGCCTTGGTTACCCCAGCGACGATCAACCCGATAGCGCCAATGCCTGCAGCCACCACGCCCGACTGCACGACTGTGCGGCGGTTCACCTCAGCGCGAATGGCACTGCTCTCATGACTAGGAGCCGGGTTTGCCAGGCGCATGCGGGAGCGAACACGACGGCGGATCAGCGCCTCAAGCGACAGTAGCCCGCCATCACCACCGATGATCAGCGGGGTGAAGGCGAACATGAACACGATGTCGGGGCCGAAGAAGTAGGGGTGAGTTCCCCAGCTCACCGTCAAGAAGAACGACGTCGACAGTGCCAGTCCGCCAAGTGCCGCTAATCGCGTGAAGATCCCGAACAGCAGGCCAAGGCCGACGATCACTTCACCCGCAGCGATCATCAGGCCGAGCAGATTGGCATGCTCGATCCCGTGCTGGACGATGAAGCCCACCGGGCTGCCAGCCACCGAATGGCGCATCTGGGACGTGATGCCGTTGGGCGAGGTCACCGAGAAGAAATTCGGGTCAGAGAACTTCAGGAGCCCTGCGTAGATCATCGTGACCGCCAGGAACGCCCTGAGCGGCAGCAGGATCCATCCGGTCTGCTTCCATCGAGGCTCCGGCGTCTGACTCACGGCTGTTTTCGACATGGCCGAACTCTCTCAAAAGGGACCCGCTCATGGCCAATGACCGTGCCGACTTTATCCAGACCTAACCCCGGCTACGGCGGTTGGCTGTTCCGTGGCTGATCGCAACGTGGCCCGTGGTGCACCCAGCGCGAGGATGCTGAACTCGGACACGCCCTGCCACTGGGTGTCTATGACCGGATCTGAGATTTTGCGGGTCGGTCTCGGTTACTGTCCGCCCATGCGATCGCCCTTCAAGGCACGCGCGACGTCGGGGGAGGTTCCTGCGCTCCCCAGTGCTGAAGCACCCGTCGAGGCGCACCTGGCCTACCCGATGTACGGCAATGGGCTGCACCTGCCGATCAGGCCGGACAGTTACGCCCAGATCCTGGAATCAGCGCGCTCCACTCACCTCCCGGCGGCCGATGAGCAGTTCCTGGTCGATTGGTCGGGCATTCGCACCCGCATTCCGATGCTGAGTTGGGCACCCCAGGAACTCGCGGGCCAGGTCGTGACGTCCCTGCCCATTCCCACCGACGGCTATCGATCTGAGGCGGAGGAGTACATCGGCGTCATCGTCTCCACGCACTCATCGCGAGCCGACTACCTCGTGATCGAGGCCGGTGCTGGCTGGGCTCCGTGGACCGTTGCCGGCGTCGTGCTTGCCCGCCGAGCCGGCAAGCACGCTCGGGGCATCGCCATCGAAGCTGATCCGGTCAGGGCCGGGTGGGCGGTGTGCCATGCCCAGGACAACGGGCTCAGTTCCCTGCTGATCACTGGATCACCGCAGGACATCGCTCGCTCCGTTCAGGAGCATCGCCATGATGTCGACGTGCTCGTGGTGCAGGCCGCCGTGTGGCATGCAGCCACGACACTTCGATTTCCCACCCTCGGCGATGACGACATGGGAGGTGCGGTCCAAGCCGACGACACCGGGACGATGGACTACCGCGGGGCGCACTTCGATCACGTCGACGTACCGACCATCACGTTGAGCACCTTGATGGCTGACGATGCGACCGTGGACTTCTTGCACGTGGATCTCCAAGGCCAGGAATTGGCCGTGATCATCCCTGCCCTGGAACTGATCGAGTCCCAGGTGCGCTTCATGGCCGTTGGCACGCACAACCGCTACGTCGAAGGCCTGCTTCAGGAAGAACTCCTGCCCAGGGAGTGGGCGCTGCTGGCCGAATCACCGTGCACAGCGGTCTTCGATGGTGTGAAGCCATCATTGACCGGATTCACCATTCAAGACGGCAACCAACTGTGGGCCAACTCCCGTTTTCGAGACGCCGATCCCGTCGTCGTTCGCACCCGTTAACTGCCCGCCCCGACTCCTGCTGTCGCCGCGCCAACGTGCGCGCAAACTACTCAGCCAGGGCGAGCCACGCTTCTTCAGCGGCGGTGAGATCAGTCTGCACCGCGCGCAGCTGATCATTGAGTGCGCTAACACGCTCGAAGTCGGTGGCATGCTCGGCCAGTTGCGCGTGCAAGGCCGTTGCCTGGGCATCGAGCTTGGCGATCTGACGTTCCAGCTTGGACATCTCCTTGGCATTGAGTCGCTGCTGAGCGGCCGACATCGGCGTCGAAGACTCGGCGAGGTTTGCTGCGCCAGGTGATGCATGCGCCCCCGTGGATGCCTGGTTCGCTGAGTCCGCTGCCCGGTGGTCACCGGCTGCGGTGCGGGCTGTGGACGGCGGGAGTGCGCGATGCAGTTCCAAATACTGATCAATGCCACCGGTGAGCTCTCGCAAGGCGGCATCACCCAGCAGGGCGTGGAAGTTGTCGCAGACGCGTTCGAGGAAGAACCGGTCATGGGAGATGACCAGCAACGTGCCGCCGAAGGAATCCAGCAAGTCCTCCAGGGCAGCCAACGTCTCGGTATCGAAGTCATTTGTCGGCTCGTCCAGCACCAGCACGTTCGGGGCCGACATCAGCAACCGCGTCAGTTGCAGGCGACGTCGCTCGCCACCGGACAAGTCACCGACCGGTGTCCACTGCGCATCAGGGCCAAAACCCAAGCGCTCGCACAGCTGGGATGCAGTCAGCTCCTTGCCTGAGCCGAGTTCGACTCGATTGGCAATCCGCTCCACGGCTTCCAGCGTCCGCCACGTCGGATCCAGTTCCTCCAAGTGCTGCGATAGGTACCCAACCTTCACCGTGGTGCCGGTTACCAGCTTGCCGCCGGTCGGGGCCAGCTCGCCCAGCAGCAACCGCACCAGTGAGGTCTTGCCGGCACCGTTGACACCCAGGATGCCGATGCGGCCTCCGGGAGCAACCGACCAGGTCAGGTGATCGATCAGGACCCGACCGGCCACAGACATCTGCACGTCCTGCACTTCGAACACCGTCTTGCCTAATCGAGCGTTTGCAAAGGCAAGTAACTGGGCGCTGTCTCGCGGTGGTGGCTCCGCGGCAATGAGCTCGTTGGCGGCATCGATACGAAACTTCGGCTTGGTAGTTCGAGCCGGTGCACCGCGGCGCAACCAGGCAAGCTCCTTGCGGATCAGGTTATTGCGGCGGGATTCCTCCACCCTGGACTGGCGCTGGCGCTCTGCCTTGGCCAGGACGAAGGCGCTGTAGCCGCCCTCGTACTCCTCAACAGATCCGTCAACTACCTCCCACATCGCATCGCACACCTCGTCGAGGAACCAGCGATCATGGGTGACCACGATGATGGACAGGCGAGTGCGCGATTTCAGGTACTGCGCCAGCCAGGCGATGACGTCGACGTCCAGGTGGTTGGTCGGCTCATCCAGCAGCAGCACGTCCAGGTCTGACACCAGCAGTCTCGCGAGGTCAACGCGGCGTCGCTCACCGCCGGACATGCCACTGATGGAACGAGACAGGATCCGATCGTTGAATCCGCCCAGCAGCGCGGTCATGACCGTGCGGACGTTGGCGTCAGTTGCCCACTGATGGTGTGGGGCACCGCCGGTAACGGCCGACTCCACGGTGTCGCTCTCGCCGAACGGGTCACGCTGGCCCAGGTAGCCGATGCGAACGTCCGCTCCGGTTGCCACGCGACCGGCATCGGCAGGCTCCAGCCCTGCCAGGATCTTGATGAGCGTGGACTTGCCAGCACCGTTGCGTCCCACGACGCCGATGCGATCGCCCTCGGCGACACCCAGTGACACCTTGTCCAGCAGAGGGCGATGGCCGAAGGCTTTGCTGATCGATTCAGCGCTGATCAGGTTCTTCGGGGCCACGAGGTGATTGTGGTCGAGGCACCGCGCAGCGCTGACGGCGGGCATCGGCAATCGCCTTCAGGACCCTGCCCTGTGCCGTCTGCCAGTGAACTGTGCGAAGAACGGTCAGGAACTGATTAGATTTCGCACGGTCAATGCGTCGGTCAACTCCGCATCGGACGGCTCGACCAGGAACTGGCCGTCCGCGAAGGCGATGACCGGAATCGACTGGCGACCGCTGATCTGCTCTGCCTGTCGGGCACCGTCTGGGTCTTGTTCGAGGTCCACGTAGGTGTACGGGGCCTGGAGCCGATCCAGGAGCGCCTTGGATCGACGGCAATCCCCGCACCACTGGGCGCCGTACATGACCACCGAAAGGTGCTCCATGTCACTTCCCCTTCCCTACCCTGAACTTGGGATGGAGCATTCAGTGTGTCACACTAGGCGCGGATCGGACGGGCTCCAGCTCATTGCGCTGCGCCTGAACCGATTACAGAAGGCCAGATATTCCCGTCCGATTTAGGAGTCAAATGAACACCAAGGTCAAGGTTGCCGGCATCGCCGCTGCCGTTGTCGTTTCCGCGCTGAGCCTGGCTGCTTGCAGCTCGACCTCCAGCTCCAGCTCCTCCAGCGCCGCACCGTCGTCTGCTGCTGCTTCGGCACCGGCTGCTTCGGCACCGGCTGCTTCGGGAGCGGCTTCCGCTTCGCCGATGGCCAGCTAAGTTCGGCACTCGCCGTACTGACTCGTTCAAAGGGCCTCGACCACTTCGGTGGGCGGGGCCCTTTGGCATATGCGCCCTATGCACAGTTTCCAGCAGGCATACCTGCGTTTGGGTCAGCGCGCGGCCAGGCACGTCGCGTCACCACCATGCCAGCGCAACTCACCCTCGAATGGTCGACCGTTGCGCGACTGCCGCTTGAGCACTGGGAAGCACCCCGGGGGGCGGAGAAAACGAAATCCCTCACACGTCGGCGAGAAGTGTGAGGGATAACGAGTGCGCCCGGAAATGCGCTGTTCGGGGACATATTTATGGCATGTCTCGGGACATCGTTATAACGGCCAATTCGGGCATCGGACAGCCTTCTGGGCATGTCCAAGCAACGGGTGATCGTCGAAGCTGTCCTAG
>CAIKZY010000031.1 GCA_903832025.1 uncultured Actinomycetes bacterium | reverse complement strand
GGAATTGGGCGGAGGCAGCGCGGGCAGTGGTGCGCGAGCAGCAGGGAGGTAATCGATGACCGACGTTAGGGATTACAAGTTTGAAATCGGCGATATTGTCTCGTACAGGATTGACCCCACGGGCGTGGCTGGAACCATTCGAGGTGAGACGGTAGACGCACTCAATGTCAGTGGGGAGCGTTTCTACACGGTCACTTTCCCTGACCAACCGGAGGCACTGAAACTGGCGGAAGGACAAATCCACCTAATTAGACGGGCGATTGGTTCGGGAGCGGCAAACCACTAGTAGAACGTGAGGTTTTCAGTGGTGACAGTGTGACTTCGTCTGACTCAACGCGATTGCCTCCGGAAATCAATGAATTCAAGTGTGTCGCCAACGCTAACCAGTTCAATTTCGGCAGGCACAATCAGTAGGCAATCAGCTTGAGCGAGTCCGCCGAGTATGTGCGAGCCCTGAGCGCCTACTGGCCATGCAGTTAGGGTGCTGCTCTCTTCTAGGCGTGCGCGTACGTATTGCACTTTGTCCGCTGGCGAGTTGAATTCTTCGCCGCTGATCAGGGTTCCGCTGCTGACCTGAGGTGATTGGTGTCCTTGCAGCTTGCGGATGACCTGGCGGGCGAAAACCTCGAACGAGACCAGAGCGCTTACCGGATTTCCGGGGAGGGTCACGATTGGAGTTGCTCGTGCGCCGATGGTCCCAAATCCCTGTGGCATGCCCGGTTGCATCGCAATGCGTTCAAAGCCAACGGTACCCAGCGAGGTCAGCACCTCCTTGACTGTGTCATAGGCGCCCACGCTCACCCCGCCCGTTGTAATGATGAGGTCGACCTCGTCGGCAGCGCGTCCCAATGCCTGAGCCAGATGTGCGGCGTCATCCTCAATAATGGAGGACCGAAGGACAGTTGCTCCAAGTTCACGAATGCAAACATCGAGCATGACGCCATTGACATCGCTAATCTGACCTGGCGCCAGCGGCCGGCCGGGTTCGACGAGTTCACTGCCTGTTGAAATCACGGCGACTCGAGGATGAGGATGTACGCGAACTGTAGCCCGACCCACGGCGGCTGCGAGAGCGATGCTTCGCGCGGACATCACCTGCCCTTGGTGGAGCACTATTTGGCCTAGTTCTATGTCCTCACCAATTCGTCGAATGTGATGGCCCGCGGGCGAGTGCACTACGACTTCTGGCATTCCACCATCAGTGTGCTCGACGCGCACGATCCCGTCTGCACCTGCTGGTACCGGCGCGCCCGTCATGATCCGTGCGGCTGTGCCGCGGATCACCGTGGAGCTCGGCCAGGAGCCCGCAGGGATATCTTCAAGGACGTGAAGGCGAATCGGGCGTTGCGGCGTTGCAGCGCTTACGTCCTGTGCCAGAACGGCGTAACCGTCCATCGCCGAATTGGCGAAGGACGGCAGGGCCCATAGGGCTTCGACGTCCTCGCCAAGGACACAGCCATTGACTTCGGCCAGAGGGAGCCTGAGTGTCTGAAGTGGCTCAATGCCTGCCAGGAGCGAGGTCAGATATTCCTGCGGAGTCCGCATCGGGCCAGCGTAGTCGTGTCGACCGCTGGCTCCGCCCGCTCTTGGGGCGTGGGCTGCAGGACTAGCGTGCGTTCTGTGAGTGCAGACGGCGAACTGGTGCGCGTGCGACTGTTTGCCGCGGCTAAAGCAGCTGCCGGGATTTCCGAGGTTGATGTGAAAGCTGGCACCATCGGCAGTATCAATGATGAGTTGATCGCCAGGCATGCGTCACTCGCCCATATTCTGCCAGCCTGCTCATTTCTGATCGACGGGATGCAGACTGCGGGGCACGGCCGTTCGATGGTTGTTGACGACGGCTCGGTGCTCGATGTGCTGCCGCCCTTTGCGGGGGGTTGAAGCTCAACCGCCTATTGCTGACATTGGGCGAGCTGGTTGCAGGAACAGCGGATCATCAATGCCGTGTCCGGCTCGCTTCTTCCAGACCGACGAACCCAAGACTCGGGCGATTGCGTCGGTGCGCTGGTCTTCATTGAGCTCATCATCGCGCAGGATCGCGCGCAGATCCGACTCGGACTGGGCGAACAGGCAATTGCGCACCTGGCCATCGGCGGTCACCCGCAAGCGATCGCAGTTGCCGCAGAACGGCTGGGTGACGCTCGCGATGATCCCAACTGTCGCTGGGCCGCCGTCGACCAGGAACTCCTCGGCGGGTGAACTGCCCCTGCCATCGATAGGTTCAAGGTCAAATTCTGTTGCGAGCATCTGAAGAGTCTCCGCTGCAGTCACCATCGTGGAGCGCGACCACAGACCCCCGGCGTCCAAGGGCATCTGCTCGATGAAGCGCAGCGACCACCCTTGGGCAATCGCATGCCGGAGCAGGGGCGCAGCCTCGGTGTCGTTAACCCCTCGTAGCAACACCGCATTGATCTTGACTGGCTTGAGTCCAGCCGCTTGAGCTGCCGCAATTCCCGCAAGCACCTCGTCAAGACGGTTGCGCTTGGTGATGTCAGCAAAGCGCTGGTGATCCAAGGTGTCCAAGCTGATGTTGACTCGGGTAAGGCCAGCTTCGGCAAGGGGAGCGGCGAGCCTTTTGAGCAGTAGGCCATTTGTCGTCAGCGAGATCGCGGGCGCGTTGGGTAATTGCGCGATGTCACGAACCACTTCCACGACTTCGGGGTGGAGGAGGGGCTCCCCGCCAGTGAGACGAACCGAAGTGATGCCACCCGCGACGGCCACGCCGACAACGCGCACGATCTCCGCCCGAGTGAGCAGGTGCCTGCTTGGG
>CAIKZY010000030.1 GCA_903832025.1 uncultured Actinomycetes bacterium | reverse complement strand
CTTGTGCCACGCCTGTGCTTGCCGCGCCGTCGGAATATACGAGCCCTGCACACATTGCGGCCAGGTGGGGCAACCCAGGCCGGAGCCTGTGAGCCGCACGACCGCCCCGGTGACGATAATTGCGCCTTGAGCCACCAAATTGGCGATAGCGGTCGCACGCAGCCAACGCTGCGTGGAATCTGCCTTCGGTGAGGGTGCCGTGCCGGTGACTGCTGCGTCCATCATTGCCACTTGAACGTCCGGCGTGCGACCAAGAAGCCAGTAAGGCCCCACGCCGCAAGAATGAGGGGCGCCCAGCCGGGCGTGCCGTGCGAATCCAACGTCGCGCGCAGCCCTGAGGCCAATGCGGCAGATGGCAACAACTGCAATGCCTGCCCACCGGGCAAGGACGAAGCGGGGATGATGACGCCCCCGAACATGATCAACACCAGGAACACGGCGTTGGACACTGCCAGAACGCCTTCGGCCCTCATCGCCCCAGACAATGCCAATGCCCAAGCGCCAAATGCGATCGCGGCCAATGCAGCGATACCGAACCCAGCCAGCGTCCACACACTGGCCCGCCAACCTAGGAACACCGCGATGATGGACACGATGAAAATCGCTAGGGCAGCGATCATGGCGGTCGCCAGAATCTTCCCGGCAATCAGTCGCGCGCGTGAAAGTGGTGTTGTTGCCAAGAAGGTCAATGCACCTGCGCGCCGTTCAAAACCAGTGGCAATCGCCAATGACGTAAAACACGTGGCGATGATCGACACCGAGACAACAACCGGATAGGCAGCATCCACTGACGACTGACCAGGCTTCAGTGATTGAACGTGATGCATGCTCAACGCAAGGAGCAGGCCCACAGGAATGATGATCATCAGCAGGAGTTGCTCGCCATTGCGAAGCAGCAATTTCATCTCCCACAGGGCATGCGCCCAAATCATCACTCGTGGCGAGACTTTTTCACTGTCTGCTCTGTACTTGCTCATTGACCGACCTCATCCGTGAGCAACTCTTCGAGGCTTCCTGTGCCGATGCGCAGCTCAGTGGCCATGACGCCATGCTGGGCGCACCACGCCGTGATCGCCGCCAACGTTGCCGGAGTTGGCTCCCCAGTGACCGCGTATCGGCCAGGCTGAGTCTCGGCCACCGCATACCCGGACGGCAAGGCGTCCATCAACGACGCCAAGTCAAGATGCATCGGGCCACGGAACTGCATGGAACGCTCCGTGCCGATGAGCTCACCGATCGTTCCCGAGGCAACGATGGCGCCGGCACTCATCACGTGAACCATGTCGGCTAGCTCTTCCACATCCGGCAAATAATGCGTGGTGAGAACGATGGCCACGCCTTCTGCTCGCATGGCCGCAATGGTGTCCAAGAGTGATCGACGGGCGACTGGGTCAAGACCTACGGTGGGTTCGTCCAGAAACAAGATGACCGGCTTCACCAGGAGCGCCGCCGCGAGTTTGACTCGCTGCTGCTCACCACCGGATAGCCGACGCGTGGTGGTCTTGCTGGCTGGATCAATGCCTACCTGCTCCAGGCACTGGCGCGGGTCAGCGGGAGCGGGATACAACTTCGCCAGGTATTGAAGCCATTCCAACGGTTTTGCCGTCGGGTACAGGCCCCCCGATTGCAACATGGTGCCAACGCGTGACGCCTGCTGTCCAGGCGCCTGGCCAAGGACCCGCACGGTTCCGCTCGTGGCTTCCTGCACGCCGGTGCACACGTCCAACGTGGACGTCTTACCGGCTCCATTCGGTCCGATAATTGCCGTGACGGCTCCGTATCCGGCTGTGAAGCTGGCGTGATCCACTGCCCGTTTTGTCCCATAGCTGACCACCAAACGGTCGACGGACAGTGCTGCTTCGCTCACGGCCTGAGCATACCCAGAACCCCAACTCGCGCTATCTGACTAATTACGCAACAATAGTGTTATGAAATTCCCCGGCGAAGCAGCTGAGCGAATCGCGCGAAGCCTGCTCGACGACGGACCGGGCACCGTCGCTGAACTGGGAACACGGCTGGGGCTCACATCGGCGGGGGTTCGTCGGCCAATTTCCGCTCTGGTCGAGCAAGGGCTCATCGTCGGAACAGAGCGAGCACCGTTTGGCCCCGCGCCGCTCAGGCGGCGCGGTCGTCCGAGTCTGGTCTACTCCCTGACCAGTCGTGGCCGCGCAGCGCTCACTGTGCATTACGACTCGTTGGCCATTGATGCGCTGCGGTATCTGGAAACCGTCGGAGGGACGCAGGCCGTTCATGACTTTGCGTTCCAGCGCGCGACCGCCCTAGTGGAGCCGCTGAATGTTGATTCGAGCTGCACGGTTGACGAGCTCGCTCAGCGACTCACCGATGCCGGTTACGCCGCGCGCATCGAGGAGGACAACGGGCTGACTGTGCAGTTGTGCCAGCATCACTGCCCGGTCGTCGACGTGGCCGTGGCGTATCCCGTGCTCTGCGAGGCGGAGACCGAGGCCTTGTCCAAGGCGCTTGGTACGCATGTGATGCGCCTGGCCACATTGGCCCACGGAGACGGAGTGTGTACCTCCGTAATCCCCGTTTCAGCGCTGACAGCACGCGGGCCTGCCCAGAAGACGAACGCGAGCCCCTCGTCGCAAACGGAAGCTTCAGTTTCACCACCCAACCGAAAGGTCTCGGCATGAGCACCGCAGCACAAGAGCAAGCAGCAACCATTGATGAGCTTGGCCGATACGACTTTGGCTGGCACGACAAGGACGCAGCTGGTCAAAGTGCCCGCAGGGGGTTAAGCGAAGAGGTCGTGCGGAACATCAGCGCGCTGAAGAGTGAGCCCGAATGGATGCTCGAACTGCGACTGAAGGGCCTCAGGCTGTTTGAGCGCAAGCCCATGCCGTCATGGGGATCTGATCTCCAGGGCATCGATTTCGACAACATTAAGTACTTCGTCCGTTCGACTGAGAAGCAGGCCACCAGCTGGGACGACCTTCCTGAGGACATCAAGAACACCTACGACAAGCTCGGAATTCCCGAGGCGGAGAAGCAACGCCTGGTTTCTGGAGTGGCCGCACAGTATGAGTCCGAAGTGGTCTACCACAAGATTCGCGAGGACTTGGAGGAACAAGGCGTCATCTTCGTAGACACGGACACCGGTCTTCGCGAATACGAAGAGTTGTTCAAGGAGTACTTCGGGACGGTCATTCCCGTGGGAGACAACAAATTTGCCGCCCTCAACACCGCTACGTGGTCCGGAGGTTCATTCATCTACGTGCCCAAGGGCGTGCACGTTG
>CAIKZY010000029.1 GCA_903832025.1 uncultured Actinomycetes bacterium | reverse complement strand
CCCCCCCCCCCCCCCCCCCCCCCCCACTTCACGCATTCACAAACTCGAACTACCCGGCGAAGCCTGCCGATTGCAGCGCTGCGAGCTCGGCATCCAGCGACGTCAGGTCGACCGGCTGACCAGATGCATCGACAACGGTTGCTTCCTCAAGTACGGCCGCCAGAGCCTTGGCCCGGCGAATATCCGCCATTGCCATGCCTACCTGGCCCGCTTGAACCAGCGCCTGAGCAAATGCATCCGGGCTCATGCCGTAGCGGGGTGCCTGCTGAATCAACCAACTGCTCAGCTCAGCTTCGTCCACGCTCAGCTCGCGCGTCTCGGCCACCTTGTCCAAGATGAACTGGCTCTTCAACGCCACACGAGTGTTTTCCTCGACTTCGGCGCGATGATCTGGTCCGGAGTCATGACCATCCTCGAAGTGAGCCTCAACCTCCGCGGTGATGGCCCCTTCGGGCAGCGGAATGTCAATGGCTTCCATGAGCGCATCGTGGATTTTGTCCCGAGCCTGCGAGCCTTGCTCCAGGCGCTTGAGCCGCTCCAACCGGGTGCGAACGTCTGCCCGCAGTTCCTCGACGGTGTCGAACTCTGAGGCCATCGAGGCGAAATCGTCATCGAGTGTGGGCAGTTCTCGCTCGCGGATACCGGTAACAGCGACATTGACGTTCAGGGGAATGCCGGTCCAGTCACCATTTTGCGGAGTGAAGATAAAACTGCGCGCATCGCCGACCTGGGATCCGCGCACGGCATCATCGAAGCCCGGCAGCATCCCGTCGGTGCCCAACTCATAGCTGAGGGACTTGCCGATCAGGTCGTCGACTTCATCACCTTCGGGAGTAGTGCCGGAAATGTCAACCAACAGGACGTCGCCGTCCACTGCTGCGCGCTCGACGTCCTTCAGCGTGGCAAAGCGCGTTCGCAGGGCGTCAACTTGGGTCTGAATGTCCTCGTCTGTGGGCACAGCATGATCGACCTGCACGTTCAAGGATGCGAAGTCCGGGAGCTCAAATTCCGGGCGAACGTCTACTTCAGCGGTGAACGACAGGTTCTTGCCGTCCTCAATCTGCTCAACATCGATCTCCGGACGGCCGACGGCGACGATCTCATTTTCACGAATCGCCTCGTCGTATGCCTTCGGAAGAGCGTCCTGGATTGCCTCCTCTAGAACAGCCCCCCGACCAAACCGCTGCTCAATGATGCGGCCCGGCACCTTGCCCTTTCGGAAACCGGGAATGTTGACCTGCTTGGCAATGCGCCCGTACGCAGCCTCAATGCTGGGCTGCAGTTCCTCAAATGGCACCTCAACGACGAGCTTGACCCGCGTAGGGGAAAGGGTCTGGACTTCGGTCTTCACTGATCAATCTCCTGTGTTGGTTACGAGGGAACATGGTCGGGGCGGGGAGATTCGAACTCCCGGTCTCCTGCTCCCATAGCAGGCGCGCTAGCCACTACGCTACGCCCCGCGCTGGCCTGCGGAAGTCTACGCAGGTAACCCCCTAGTCACCGAATCGGTCTCCTGAAACCCCCGCAGGTACCGTGGGTAGACTATGGGGGCTTCACGCGGGTGTAGCTCAATGGCAGAGCCCCAGCCTTCCAAGCTGGCCATGCCGGTTCGATCCCGGTCACCCGCTCTTGGTGTGCAGTACCGACCGCGCAGCTGGGCTGCGCGGTGCGTAGCGCCACAGGGATTGCCGTGGCATGGGGCGGTGGTCTCATCTGCTCCTCGCTCGAACTACCAAGCGGTTGAGTCAATCTCTAGACTCCGTGTCAATGTCTGACCTGTCCTGCGCCAAGATGCGTGATGCCCTCGATGCTGGGCGATTCGGCACTGCCATTCGAATGGGTTGGCAAGTGGCATCGCAGGCTTCCATGGTGCAAGACGCCACGATCTTGTGGCAGGTGGAGAGGCTAGCCAGGCAGTTGGCCGAAAGTTCCGACGGCTCCACCCAGCGCAAGGCACTGAATTTGGCGACGTACTGCGCAGGCAGTGCCACCAGCCCCCAGGATTCACTGTTCGCCAGGATGTCACCAAAGCGCTGGATTGGCCGCCGCGACAAGGCGCGCAAGGCCTGTCCGGACTGTGCGGAGGCAATCGCGGCCGATGCTCGGGTATGCCGGTATTGCGGATATCGATATCCAGATTTCCCGACGTGACCTGACCCTTACTGGTCACTCGCGTCGCTGGCATTTGGAGCACCCGTACGCACGCCGTGCCGCGCCGTCAGGTGCTAAGTGGAACGCGCAGAAACTCGTCCACGATCGCATCGATCTGGGGGACCATCGCAAGATCCAACTGCGTGATCGCTGCAGCATCGTGCGTCGTCAAGGTCATGGTCAACCTGCACCCGGAGATGATCATTTCCGGGTGGTGATCTCGACGCTGCGACAAGGCCGCAATTGCGTTGACCAGTTCAATGACGCCGGCAAACGAGGGCGCAACGACCGTGCGACACAAGACACCGTCCCGCACCTGCCAAGGTGTCTGGGAGATGGATTCGGCGATTTGGGCTTCGGTCGCTGGGCTGCATGCCGTCATGCGATCACGCTACCGAAGTCGGTGCCAGTCCAAGCCGCTTGAGACGTCCAGAGATTTGCCTCTGGCCCGGTAGATCAGTCCGAGGTACCTCCAGTGCGGCGCTGCGGGATCACCTTGGCCATCACGGGGGCGATCAGCGCGCTGGTGTGACATCCCACCAAATTGTCGCGATCGACGTGGGCCGTGGCGGTTGCTGCGCCAGCACGGCCGCGAGTTCATCATCCCTGGATTCATCAAGGCACAGGCGGATTCGCGCGTGTGCGACGCGTTCGTCTATAGACATCGCTGCCCGGTTGCCGAATTCCGGGTCGGTCCACACCTGCCTGCGCACATCGAAACCCATAACCTCAGCGATGTTGACCAGATCATGCGCGGTCGGCGACTGAGGCCTGGGCAGGTGCCAGAAGTGCTCCCACAAGTCGTTGAATGTCGACAGCGGATGATGCAGCGGCAACTCGATCACCACGCGCCGGCGGGCGTGGTCATGCAGGGTCTGCAGGAACGGCACGATGTCCGGAACGTTGTAGGCAACGTGATGGCAGACCACGACATCGCAGCCGGGTGTGCTTTCTGCCACGGCGGGCCAGTCGCCGAGTATGGCGTCCACGGGGACGTCACGATCGCGTGCTGCCGCCAAGTACTCGTCGAGCATCCCCTGCTGATGGTCGACGCCGACTGCACTGGTCACCAACGGGGCCAAGCCGAAGGTGGCGCGCCCTCCGCCACATCCGACATCAAGGACACTGCCCCCATCACCGAGGGCTTCGCGTGCCTGCTGGTGCGAGACCGAGTCGGGGATCTCTTCGGTGACCGTGAACATCTGCACCGGGTGAATCCATGGCGGCACTGGTGCCTGATCCAGGATCTCGCTCGGGATATCCCACCGGTTCAAGTCACTCTGCCACCGCTGGGCCAGATCGAATTCTCTGCCCGTATTCATGTTCGCACCCATCTCCGTGAATCGATCCTGCGTTCGGTGCGGGTCAGCGCCGTTGACACCTGGGACACCAGTACAAATTCCGGCCTTGCATGTCCGCGAGTCGGATAACGGTGCCGCACAACAGGCACGGCATGTCCGCGCGGCGGTAGACGTATACCTCTCCCCCATGGCGGTCCACTCGTGCTGCACGACCCATTGCATCTGGTCCATGCTCTTCACGAACAGTATCGATTCGGCCGGTTTTGCTGCCGTGTGTCATCAGCACCACAAGATCAGCCCAAATGGCATCGAACTGTGCCCGGGTGATCTTGCTCCCGGGACGGAACGGTGAGATGTTGTGGCGAAAGAGCACCTCTGCTCGGTAAATATTCCCAACTCCGGCAAAGACTCGCTGATCCATCAGCAGGGAACCGATGGCGCTGCTGGATTTGCGAATGCGTTCCCATGCTCGGCTCGGATCGGCATCCGCTCGAATCGGATCAGGGCCAATACGCGTGATCGATTGGTGCATCTGACCGTCGGTCAGTACCTCGCACACCGTCGGTCCGCGTAGCTCGGCGTAGTGGTCAGCGCTTTGAATCCGCACTCTGATCAAGCCTCGGGGCTCGGGGGCCTGGCCTCTGCCAATCTGCCACTTGCCGAACAGCCCCAGGTGAACGTGCACCCAGAGCTGATTGTCAAAACCGATATACAAGTGCTTGCCAAAGGCCTGCACGCTGGTGAGTCGGTGACCGGAGACCTGACGCGCTCCTGCATCGAATCGCCCTTGAGGGGAGTCGACGAAGACGTCCTTGCCCTTGAACGCCCGCGACAGTCGCCGAGCCTGATTGTGGATGACGTTGCCCTCGGGCATCAGCTATCCCTGAGCATCCTTGTCCTGGGCCCGGCGTGCGCGAAGCACTCCGTCTCGGCCCTCACCGACCAGGCGAAGCGCGGCACTGGGCTGCTCTTGGGCAAGGTAGGCATCGGTCTGGGCGATCGTCTGGTCATCAACGAGCAAGGACGGATACAGCCCCATCGTGATGGATGCGGCAATTTCCTGCGTACGGTCCTGCCACACGGCTGGCAGGGCGGCGAAGTACTTTGCCCGGTACGGCTCGAGGAGTGCAACCTGGTCCACCTGCACAAAGCCGGCAATGGTTGATTCCAGGATGGCGTTGGGCAGGTCGTCCCGATCGATGATGTCAGCCCAAGCCTGCGACTTGGCCTCTGCACTCGGGCGAGCAGCGCGGGCCATGGCTGCCATGCGAGCACCGGTGGCCGTGTCATCTCGAGCCAGTTCGGCTTCGATGGCCGGGTCCGATGCCAGTCCCTTGACCACCAGGCGCAGCAGCAGGCTCCAGCGCATGTCCGTATCAATCGCCAGGCCGTCCCAGACCACCGAACCGTCCAGAAGCCCTGAGACGATCTGCAGGTCGGCCTGGGAGGTCGCGCTGGCGATGAATACCTTGGAAAACGCCAATTGACGATCGCTGCCCGGCTGCGCGGCCCGAGCGAGATCCTGAGCAGCCTGCGCCAGCCTGGTGGTGTAGCGCTCCCGATGTGACGACGCGGCAAACTGATCTATTGCCGAGCGCAGTTGCCGAAGGACGCCCTGGACAACGCCGATGTCGGACTCCTGATCGATTCCGCCCAGGACCAGGTCAAGGAAGTCACCGGTCGACACTTCGGCATCGCGCGTCATATCCCATGCGGCACCCCAGATCAGTGCTCGTGCCATCGACGAATCCAGGTCTCCCAGGTGCGACACCGCGGTTCGCCAGCTTCGATCATCGAGTCGAATCTTGGTGAAGGTGAGGTCCTGGTCGTTGAGCAGCAGCAGGTCCGGCTGCACCACGCCCACGAGTTCGGGAATCGCAGTCTGCTCACCGGTGACGTCCAGTTCGATGCGATCGCGGCAGGTCAGTGCCCCGTCGACCAAGTCGTACAGGCCTACGGCCATGCGGTGGCTGCGCAAGGTCGGGGCAATCCCCTCCGGCGCGGACGGGGGCTCTTGCATGATCGTGACGCTGGCATACGTTCCATCCGCAGCCACTTCAGTTCGGGGGCGCATGAGGTTCACCCCGCTGGTCCGAAGCCACTGGTGTGTCCACGTGGATAAATCGCGACCGCTGGTGGCTTCCAGCTCACTGAGCAGATCCGAGAGCTGCGTGTTCCCCCAGGCATGCTTGGTGAAATACGTGTTGATACCGGCCAGGAATTGCTCCTCGCCCACCCAGGCCACTAGTTGGCGCAGTGCAGAGGCGCCCTTGGCATAGGTGATGCCGTCAAAGTTCACCCGGACCGAGTCCAGGTCGACCATGTCCGCGGCGATTGGGTGGGTGGACGGCAGTTGATCCTGACGATAGGCCCATGCCTTGCGCAGATTGCCGAATGTCGTCCACGCGTCGGTGTAGCGGGTGGCATGCACATTGGCGTAGTGCGCCGCCCACTCGGCGAACGACTCGTTCAGCCAGAGGTCATCCCACCACGTCATGGTGACCAGATCCCCGAACCACATGTGCGCCATCTCGTGCAAGATGGTGTTGGCACGCTGCTCGTATGCGGCATCAGTAACGCGAGACCGGAAGACGAAATCCTCCAGGAATGTCACGCAGCCGGCGTTCTCCATGGCACCGGCGTTGAATTCCGGCACGAACAATTGATCGTACTTTCCGAACGGGTACCCCACACCGAACTGCTGCTCGAAGAAGGCAAAACCCTGCTTGGTGAGCAAGAAGATGTCATCGGCATCCAGGTACTGCGCCAATGACGTACGGCAGAACACTCCCAGCGGATAGGTGCCGAACGAGCCGGTGTACGAATCCCGCACCTCGAAATACGGTCCGGCCACCAATGCAGTGATGTACGTCGACATCACCTCACTCGCAGCGAACTCCCATCGCGAAACATCAGGGGCTATTTCGGTCGGCTGCGGAGTCACCGCATTGCTGATCACCTTCCAGTGCGACGGACCGGTGACCGAGAGCTGGAAGGTTGCCTTCAGGTCGGGTTGTTCAAAGCATGCATACATGCGG
Source organism: uncultured Actinomycetes bacterium (assembly GCA_903832025.1). GTDB lineage: Bacteria > Actinomycetota > Actinomycetes > S36-B12 > S36-B12 > CAIKZY01. Next base: position 4,448 of record CAIKZY010000029.1, on the reverse strand, counting down.
CGTGCATCAGCGGACTCGAACTGGGTGTACAGATACGTCTGGTTATCAACGGGGTCAATGAACCGGTGCAGACCCTCACCGGTGTTCATGTAGACCCCCTCGGCGTCGATCACCACGGTGTTGTCCACCGCCAGGTGATCCAATCGGATGCGGGCGCCATCAAACACCGACGCGACGTCTAATTCCTCCCCGTTCAGGCTCACCGAATGCACGGAGGGGCTGATGAGGTCGATCCAGCTCGATGCACCGGGGGTAACGCACTGGCATACAGCCGTGGTTCGGGTCCTGAATGTCGGCCCGGTGCCGCTCAGATCCAGATCCACTGCATATGAGGTGGTGCGAAGAAGCTGGGACCGCTGCGCGGCCTCAGCACGGGTGATGTTCTCGTTGGCGCCCACGGCAGACCCTTCCTAGACTGGGCACCACCCTAATTCTTCATCGAAGGAGCGCACATGACGGTCACCGCGGACTTCTGGTTCGACCCCGTCTGCCCATGGGCATGGATGACATCGCGATGGATGCTGGAAGTTCAGCAGATCCGCAACGTGCAGGTGCGCTGGCACGTCATGAGTCTGGCCGTGCTCAATGACGGCAGGGAGATCCCCGAGCAGTATCGGGATCTGATGGCCAAGGCCTGGGGCCCGGTGCGCGTGGTCATCGCAGCACACGCCGACCATGGCGAAGCGGTCGTGCTCCCGCTCTATACGGCCATGGGAACCCGACTTCACCACGATCTGCGCAGCGACTACGAGGCAGTGATCGCCGAATCCTTAGCTGAGGTAGGACTCCCAGCAGCTTTGGCGCGGTTCGCTACGACGACCGAGGTCGATGACGCACTGCGTGCCAGCCACGCAGCGGGGATCTCCCTGGTCGGCCAGGATGTCGGCACGCCGGTGATTGCGGTCCCTGGTGCGGATGGGCAGCAGATCGCCTTCTTCGGCCCGGTGGTGACCCCCATCCCGCGAGGAGAGGCCGCTGGAAAGCTGTGGGACGGAACCTTGCTTGTGGCAGGTACGCCAGGTTTTTACGAACTCAAGCGCACCCGGGATGCCTCGCCAAGCTTCGAGTAGTCAGCAGTACGTGCTCCACAGCGCCAAGCAGCGCCCTGGGAACCACTTCGCCGTTGGTGAGATTCGCCTACCCTTGGACTGCTCCCACGCTGAGGCACCCAATTCGGCGTCACCGTTCACAGGGGCTGGCCTGAGTTAGGCCGGCTCGTCGAGATTGAGGACGACGGGACTGCGCGAGTGATCTGCGAGCAGGGTGACAGCTGCCCGAATGCCGCCAACGAGGTCGTCGGCCTGCAGGGATGACTTCAACGTCAGCACCGCCATTTCGCAGGTGCGGTCATAGATCGACATGGCTGCTTCGGTACCGGTGACCACATGGATGGTTCGCGCCTGGGGGTCAAGAGCGATGAGCACCGCCGTCTCGGCATCAGGGATCATGGCGTGGCGCGCGAGCGCAGAGTCGCGACCCTCGGGCAGGGGACCGACATAGGCGGCAAAGCAACGACCGCTGATCTCTCGTGCGAGGTCCACCGCACGTTGCACCGCATCACGCTGACGCACCGTCAGTTCACCAAGTGCCATCTGCGCCTCCTGCAGCAACCGGACCGGCATTCATGCCGATCTCTCGAGGCAATCGGGAGGGATCCGGGGCGGAGCCTGCGCTGGCAACAAACAACGCGCCGTGTCCTTGCCCCACGCCGGGGATTTGTGAGTCACGATCACCGCGCATCCAACTTCCGGCGTTGACCGCGATGATGACCAGCAGGGCGAACGCGATGGGGATTCCGGCGAACAGGCCAAGGGCTTGCGAAGGCGTCACGACGTCATCCTATCCAGGTGATTCCTGATTCATTGCCGCCAGGATGGACACACCTGGCTCCCCCAGCGTGCCCAGATCCTCCAGCACGATCGCTGCGCCGTGGGCATTGGTCATGGGCACGCGCCAGTTGGGATACTCCTGATTGGTGCCCGGTTGATTTTGTGCACGTCGATCACCAACCAGGTCCGGAAGTCCCACTGCGAGCAATCTCGACGGACTTGCGGCGATCGCTCGATGCACGGCAATGGCCATGGCGTCCTTGCCCGCTTCGGAGTCGGGGTCAGTATCGGGATCCATCCACCCACAGGCGATCAGCTCTGTGGCCCAATCCCGCCTGGCGTCGTCTGCCTGGCGATATTCCTGGTCAGCATCACCGGTCAACAGGCCCAACCAATCGCGGATGCGCACATGCTCATCGCGCAGGTAGCCAGCCGTTGGCGGCAAGTCGTGAACAGTGACGCTCGTTAGTGACTGTTCGCGCCATGTCGATGGATGACGAATTCCCTCCCAGCCCCGCTCAAACCACAAGATCGTGGTTCCCAGAATTCCCCGCGCTGCCAGAACATCGCGCACCCATGGCTCAACGGTGCCTAGGTCCTCACCGATGACTACCGCGCCGGCACGATGGGCCTCCAGGCACAGCACGGCAAGCATCGACTGATAATCCATGCGAACGTAGGTGCCCTTCCATGCCGGCTCGCCGTGCGGAATCCACCACAGGCGAAACAGCCCAAGGACATGATCGATGCGCACGCCGCCCGCGTACCGCAGGATCGAGCGCAGCATGTCCCGAAATGGCAGGTATCCCGCAGCGGCCAATGCCTGCGGATTCCATGGCGGCTGGGACCAGTCCTGGCCGAGCTGGTTATACATGTCCGGTGGAGCACCGACACTGACCCCTGGTGCCAGCACATCTGCCAACGCCCATGCATCGGCCCCGGATGGATGGACTCCTACTGCAAGGTCGTGCATGACCCCGATCGCCATGCCGGCTGACAAGGCTTGTGTTTGCGCCCGCACGAGTTGGGTGTCGCACTGCCATTGGAGCCACTGCCAGAACTCCACGTCGTCAGTGTGATCGTCGCGAAAGTCAGCCACGGCAGCACTGCGCCTGTCTTGATACCGCACCCAATCCTGCGGGGAATCGACCAGGGCCAAGGCAAGCGCGCACCAAGTCGCGAAATCCACGAGCCCTTGGCCCTGCTCCCGGCAGTACTCGGAAAATTCGCCAGAGCGCTCCGCGCTTCGGCCCGCATCGAACACCTGACGCAGGGCGTTCATCTTCACTTCCCACGTGTCCTGGCGATCCATGTACTCAGCCGAGTGATTCCGCTGTCTGAGCCCGGTCGCCGAAGCGATGATGTCTCGTCGGGCTTCGTCGGAAAGCCTGTCGAACTCGGCAATGTCCTCCACCCGCAAGTAGATCGGGTTCACAAAGCGACGCGACACCGGCAAGTACGGGGAGTTCTCAATCGGAGGGCATGGGGATCCGGCATGCAATGGATTGACCAAGACGAAGCCGGCACCCCAGGATGCTCCGAGCTCAGACACAGTGCCGAGATCGAGAAAATCGCCCAGGCCCCAGGAGTCCCGGGACCGGGTTGCATACAACTGTGCCATCAATCCCCACTGTCGGCGGCCGATGATTCGGTCCTGAAGCCGAGCCGGTGCCACCGCCAAGACAACATGCTCAATGCGCTGCCCGCTTCCGCCATGCAATTCATGCCAGCCCAGCGGGAGGTCCGCGGGGATCGCAAACAGCGCTTCACCGATGAGCTGACCATCCACCGACCTCGCCGGCACGTTGTGTTCTCGTTGCTCCAAGTCGATGCGCAATCCGGACTCGGTGATGATCCAGGCGCGCGCGGCTGTCCCATGCGGCACGTGGACCCACGTGCTGTTGTCCTCACCGGACCAGATGATCTTTGATCGCGGCAGGGTCAACCGCCATTCGGCAATCTGGCTTTCCTGCAATGCCTGGGATATCAAGTGCGCTAGGTCCGGGGCGTCCAGGTCAGGCGCACCCACGCCCATGGCGACCAAGGCAGCCAGCACCGTCTTGGGGTCGACGAGGTGCTCCTGGCCGGACTGGTCGACGTACTGCGTGGAGATTCCATACGCCTGGGCGAGTGCGTTCAGACCTGGAGGTGCATCCATCGACTGATTGGCCACCAGTTCACCTTCCATGGGGGTGGGACCGCTTGGTGCAGCCTAGGCTGTTGGGCATGGCAAATCGACCTGTGTACCCGCATGCCCTCCGGAACGAGATGACCGAAGATTTCTTCGGCACATCGGTGGCCGATCCGTACCGGTGGCTGGAGGACGATCATGATGCCAACACCGTCGGCTGGCTCGAGCAGCAGAAGACGTTGATGGAGGCAGAGCGGGCATCGTGGACGATGCGCGAGAACTTCGCCGAGCGCGTTGAGCAACTGTTGGGTGCGGGCACGATCTCACCGCCATACGCTCGGGGCGAGCGCACATTTTTCATGCGTCGCAATCCGGGCCAACAATTCCCGGTCCTGTACGTGCGCAACGGCGACGACCAAGAGCAGGTGCTGATCGATCCCATGGTCTTGGATCCTGCGGGAACAACAACCCTTGACGCCTGGCAGCCT
>CAIKZY010000028.1 GCA_903832025.1 uncultured Actinomycetes bacterium | reverse complement strand
CGACAGCGAGCACAGCAGCAGACACGAAGTTGGAGGTCGGAGCATTCACGACCATCACACCTGCCTGCGTCGCGGCCTTGACATCTACGTTGTCCAGGCCCACACCGGCGCGCGCGATAACCTTCAGGTTCTTGGCCGCCTGAATTGCCTCAGCATCAACCTGCGTCGCCGAGCGCACAAGGATGGCATCGACGTCGGCAATAGCTGGTAGCAAATCTGCGCGGTTGGCACCGTCGCAATGGACGATCTCAAAGTCAGGGCCCAGGGCCTCGACGGTGGCAGGAGACAATTCTTCGGCAATGAGCACGCGTGGCTTGGTCACTGCGGAAGTCTATCGGGCGGCATGCCAGGGCTGCGTTGTGCTTAGAACCTCCTGTGGCCGGCCCCACATTGGGACCGGCCACAGGATGCATCTTCCAGGGTCTAGCGGGCCGCAGTGCCCTCGGTGTAGTCGTCATCACCAGACTTGACCCAGATCATCAGCTTGCGCAATTCTCGGCCGGTGGCCTCAATTGGGTGCTTTTCGCCCTTGGCCCGCAACTCCTTGAATTCACTGGCACCGGACAGCTGGTCATCCACAAATCGCTTGGCAAACTTGCCGTTTTGAATATCCGCTAACACCGCTTTCATATTGGCCTTCACGCTGGGATCAATCACCAATGGCCCGGAGACGTAATCGCCGTACTCCGCAGTGTCCGACACGCTCCAGCGCTGCTTGGCAATACCACCTTCGTACATCAGGTCAACGATGAGCTTGAGCTCATGCAGACACTCGAAGTAGGCCACCTCGGGTTGATATCCGGCTTCGGTAAGGGTCTCAAAGCCGTACATGACCAATTGGGACATGCCGCCACACAAGACTGCTTGCTCGCCGAACAGGTCGGTCTCGCACTCCTCGGTAAAGGTGGTCTTGATTCCGCCAGCGCGCAAGGAACCAATGGCCTTTGCGTACGACAGGGTCAAGGGCCAGGCATTGCCGGTGGCATCCTGCTCCACAGCGACGATCGCGGGAACGCCTCTCCCAGCGACGTACTCTCGACGAACCAGGTGTCCGGGTCCCTTAGGGGCCACCATGCAAACGTCCACATTCGCCGGAGCGGTGATGTAGCCGAATCGAATGTTGAACCCGTGGGCGAAGAACAACGCATCGCCGGGCTGAAGATTCGTCTCGATCGACTCCTTGTACAGACTGGCCTGCACGTGATCTGGCGCCAAGATCATGATGACGTCCGCCTCCGCGGCTGCGGTCGCAGGATCGACTACCCGCAGTCCGGCTTCCTCGGCCTTCACCGCAGAGGGCGATCCTGGGCGTAGGCCAACGCGCACGTCAACGCCTGAATCGCGCAGGCTCATGGCGTGGGCGTGGCCCTGGCTACCAAAGCCGATGATCGCGACTACGCGATTTTGAATGATGGACAGATCGGCATCGTCATCGTAAAACAGTTCGGCCACGGAGGCTCTCCTTCATGATCTTGGGTGGGAAAAGGGTATCGGCCAGCATTTGCGGTCAGGTGGTGCGGTCTGCTGCTCGAAGACTGCGATCAGTAATGGACCGGCTGCCACGACCAACGGCTACCAGCCCAGATTGCACGAGTTCCTTGACGCCATACGGCTCCAAGACGCGCAAGAGAGCCAACAACTTGTCATGATTCCCCGTTGCTTCGATCATCAGGGCGTCTGGTGCGACATCGACGATCTTTGCCCTGAACATTTGCGCGGTCTCAAGGATGGATGAACGAGTCTCAGGGTCTGACTTCACCTTGACCAGCAGGATTTCACGCTG
>CAIKZY010000027.1 GCA_903832025.1 uncultured Actinomycetes bacterium | reverse complement strand
GGCAATCGGTGGTAGGCAATCGAGGTCGGCTGCAGACCAGGTTACATACGCTCGAAACTGCGGAATCGCTCCCAGTCGGTCACGGACTTGTTGAACGCGGCCATCTCGACCTTGGCAAGGTTTGCGTAGTGCGCTTGCACTTCGGCCCCGAAGGTCTGGCGCACCCATTCCGAGTCCGTCCACAGTTGCAGGGCCTTGTCCATGGACGACGGCACACGGGCCGAGTCGGAGTCATAGGCATTGCCGCTAAAGATCGGCTCCAGCGGCAGATTGCGCTCGATGCCATCCAGGCCGGCGGCGACCATGGCGGCCACGGCCAGGTACGGGTTGACGTCGCCACCGGGCACGCGGTTTTCCACACGAAGTGATGGCCCATGTCCCACCAGGCGATAGGAGCAGGTGCGGTTGTCGCGTCCCCAGCGCAAGGCGGTCGGGGCGAATGACCCCTCAACGTACCGCTTGTACGAGTTGATGTTCGGTGCCAGGAGCAAGGTCAGCTCCTCGATGTGGGCCAGCTGGCCGGCGATGAAGGCCTTGCCGAGATCCGACAGGCCCTCAGGGTCGGAGTCATCGGCCATGACCATTGAGCCGTCGGTGCCGCGGAAGGAAAGGTGAATGTGACAGGAGTTGCCTTCGCGCTCGTTGAACTTGGCCATGAAGGTCAAGGACACATCCTCTTGTGCGGCGATCTCCTTGGCACCGGTCTTGTAGATGACGTGGTTGTCGCAGGTGCCTAGGGCATCGCGGTACTTGAAGGCAATCTCATGCTGGCCCAGGTTGCATTCGCCCTTGGCAGATTCCACCACCATTCCCGCGGCATACATCTCGTTGCGTATACGGCGAAGCAAGGGCTCCACGCGTGCGGTGCCCAGCATCGAGTAGTCCACGTTGTATTGGTTGGCCGGCGTCAGGTTGCGGTAGCCGGCATCCCAGGCCTCCTCAAAGGAGTCCAAGAACACGATGAATTCCAGTTCGGTTCCGACGAACGCCTCCATGCCTGCGGCATGAAGCCGGTCCAACTGCCGCTTGAGTACCTGCCGCGGCGAGGCCACAACGTCCGTGCCGTCCTGCCACAGCACATCGCACAGCACCCCCACGGTCCCCGGCTGCCAGGGAACCCGATGCAAGGTGCCAAAGTCCGGGCGCAGGACCATGTCGCCGTAGCCGGTGTCCCAGCTGCTCATCGCGTAGCCATCGACCGTGTTCATGTCCACGTCCACTGCCAGGAGGTAGTTGCAGGCCTCGGTGCCGTGCGCGATGACCTCATCGACGAAGTACTGCGCGTGCAGACGCTTGCCCTGCATGCGACCTTGCATGTCAGTCAAGGACACCGCGACGGTGTCGATCAGTCCGCTGGCCACTTCCTGCTTGAGGGTCTCAATGTCCAAGGGCTCCGGGCGGGGCATGGTGTGTTCCTTTGCACTGTCGGCCGACGCGTCGTTGCGCCGAGCACAGACCTACCCTGCACCACGACCGTCGCCGTTGGCACGTCAACACCAGATTTCACGCCAACACAGGATGTGACTGCCAGGTCCTGGGTCGCTCGGGCATCACCGGCGAGGCGGATCATTGGCCGTACCTGCTGCACGTGCGGGGCAACCTGGCCTACCCTGCCGTTCGTGGTCACCGCCTTTGCCGAGCTTCCCGATGCGGCACGCCTGAGAGCGGTGCCGGTGCTGGCCGGGGCGGTGCGGGCCTCAGCGTTGACCGGCGGCATCACCAATCGCAACTACCGCGTTCAGCTCGCGGACCGACTGTGCGTGGCCCGTGTATCCGATCCGGCAAGCGACGCCCTTGCCATCAACCGCGATCACGAATTTGCCAACTCCGTGGCGGCGGCGGCATCGGGAGTCGGTGCACCGGTCCTGGAGTACTGCCCGCAGCAGGGGGTGCTCGTGGTGGAGTGGATTGACGGAGTCACCTACACCGAAGCCGACGTACGCCAGGCCCAGAACCTGCCGCGTATCGCCTCGGCAGTGCGCCAATTGCATGCTGGTCCCACGTTCGTCAATCGGTTCAACATGTTCGACATCCAGGCCCAGTACCTGCAATTGGTGATCCAGCGCGGGTTCCGGCTGCCCCCGCGGTATGAATCGTTTGCCGAGCAGGTCCAGGCGATGGCGGCGGCGATGGCGGTCGACCCGGAGCCGCTGGTGCCCTGCAACAACGATCTCCTGGCCGCGAATTTCATCGATACCGGCGATCGGGTTCGCATCATCGACTACGAATACGCAGGAAACAACGAAGCCAGTTTTGAACTGGGCAACATCTGGAGCGAATCCAACCTGGCCCCGCACTTGCTGCCGGTCCTGGTCGAGCACTACTGGCAGCTCCCAGCGGGCAGCCCCGAACTGGTTGCCAAGACGGCTCGGGCCAGGCTCTGGGCCCTGATGAGCAAGTACGGCTGGATGCTGTGGGCGTCGATCCAGGATGGCATCTCCGATATCGAGTTTGATTTCTGGGGATGGGGCATGGACAAGTACGAGCGGGCCGTTGCCGAGTTCGACTCGCCGGAATTCGATGCCTGGCTCGCGGCTATTGCCTGAAATGCCCGATTAATACTTATTTGATTCTGAATATGCGACTTGCGTCACATCGCTCCCGCGTGTTGCGGTTTCAAAAACCTGCCGCACGGGCACACTGCGGCTATTAGTGTCCGTTGCCTCGCATGATTCGCGAGGTCGAGCGGATTTAACCGCGCTATTGAGGAGGCAGCGGTGGCTGATACATCCACCATGAGCGACGACGAACGTCGTCTTGCAGAACTGGGCTACAAGCAGGAACTGAATCGCAGCTGGTCTGGCTTTTCCAACTTCGCGATTTCCTTCTCCATCATCTCGGTCCTGGCCGGATGCTTCACCAGCTTCAGCTTCGCCTGGAACAACGGCGGACCGATGGGCATCTCCATCGGCTGGCCGGTGATCGCGGCGTTCATCCTGCTCATCGGCCTGTGCATGGCCGAGCTCGTCTCGGCCTACCCCACCTCCGGTGGCATCTACTGGTGGGCAGCCAAGCTCGGCACTGCCAAGGCGGCCTACTACACCGGCTGGCTGAACCTGATCGGCCTCCTGGCGGTTGTGGCCTCGGTGGCGTACGGCGCCGCGTACTTCCTGGACCAGACGATCTTCAACTACGACGCGAGTTTCTCGGCGCACGGCTACGAAAATGGCGGCTACCCGATCACTCGGGTGTTCTTGATCTTCACGGTCATCTTGATCGTTGCTGCGCTGATCAACATCTTCAGCTCGCAGTTGCTGGCCATGGTCAACAACATCTCGGTGTGGTGGCACGTCTTCGGTGCCGCCGC
>CAIKZY010000026.1 GCA_903832025.1 uncultured Actinomycetes bacterium | reverse complement strand
CTGGATCGCCCAGTTCACCAATCCGCACTCCTATTTCGCCATCATCGGATTTCGCCTGGTTTCCCTGGCTGGCGTTGCCATGATGGCCTGGGCAGCCCCGGTAATTGCCCGGCACCTTGGTGCAGATCCCGCACGGACGCTGTGGCTGGGCGTGCTCAACCCGCTGATCGTCATGCACTTCATCTCTGGCGCGCATAATGATGCCCTCATGGTGGGTCTGGTCATGGTCGGCTTTGCGCTTGCTGTGCGCAACCAATGCCTGTGGGCAGCAGTTGCGGTTGCCGGCGCCGCAACGATCAAGCCGATCGCCTTGTTGGCACTTCCCTTTGTCGGGCTCGCCTGGGCCGGCGTCGGCGCGAGCTGGTGGCGGCGTATCCGGTGTTGGGCTTGGTGTGCCCTGGCAGCAGTGATCACCGCTGCTTGCGCATATTTGGTCGCGCAAACCGGATACTCGGTGATCAAGGCCGCGTTCGTCACCCCTTCTGGGGTCTTGACCTGGTTGTCCCCATCCACCGCACTGGGGCAACTAGCCGGCTATGCAACGACCTGGGCAGGCTGGACCCAGGACGTCATGCCCGCTGTTGGGGTGTTCCGAGCCATCGGCACGCTCCTTTCGCTGGGAGTTCTCCTGTGGTTGATCATCACCAGCGACCGAAGAAATGCCGTTCGTAGAGCGGCCATGGCATTCGCGGCGGTCGTGGTGCTGGGCCCGGTAGTTCAGCCCTGGTACCTGCTGTGGTTCTTGCCGCTCTTCGCCGCAGCCGGCATGAGTTTCAATGAGTCGCGCATCGCAGTGATCGTCACTGCGGCATTCGCCGTCCATGGAATGGTCGAGGCCAGCACCAACAGCGATAACATGTTCGACATCACCGACCTGATCACGTTTGCCACAGCCGTGGCCATAGTCGCAGTTGTCCTGCTGGCAAGTCCTCGAGAGCGACAACTGGTCCTGGGGAATCGATGAGCAACCGTGAGCTTGACGCCGCCGGCATCCCTGACGCCTTGATGCGTCAGTCATACCTGGCATGCAAGGAGCTGAACCGGTCGTACGGCAAGACGTACTACCTGGCGACCTTGCTGCTCCCGCCCGGAAAGCGGCCGTATGTGCACGCCTTGTACGGACTGGCGCGCTACGCCGACGAAATTGTCGATGACATGGAACTTGACGCCAGCCCGGCCCAGCGGGCTGAATTACTGGCCGCCTTTTCCGATCGATTCTTTGCCGATGTGGCTGTCGGCAGCAGCGATGATCGAATCATTCGTGCCGTGGTCGACACGATTCGCCGGTGGGATATCCCGGTCGACCACTTTCGCGCTTTCTTCCGGTCGATGGAAATGGACCTCACCGTGAGCAGGTATCAAACATATGAGGATCTCTACACGTACGTGTATGGGTCTGCTGCAGTGATCGGACTGCAGATGGTGCCGATCTTAGAACCAACCGATCCGGCCGCCTATGACAAGGCATGTCAGCTCGGCGTCGCATTCCAGCTGGCGAACTTCATTCGCGATGTCGGGGAGGACTATGCACGTGGACGGGTATACCTGCCGATGAGCGAGCTGGAAGCATTTGGCGTCGGCGAGGCGGAGCTGGCCGGCCACCGTGTCGATGATCGCATGCGGGCAGCCCTTGACTTCCAGATTCGACGCGTGGAAGACCTACAGCGCAATGCTGAAGCCGGTATCGGGATGCTGCACCCGTCATCCCGAGATTGCATTGATGCTGCGCGCATCTTGTACTGCGGCATCGCCGAGCAAGTCCGCACCATCGACTACCAGGTCTTCACGACTCGAGCGACCGTCAGTACCGCACGGCGACTGTCCGTGGCACTGCCGGCATGGCGACGAGCGCGCGCTGCTCGACGTCGCTATGGACCGGGCAATGTTCACGGCATTACCGACGCCAGCGCGGAGGGCCGCTAGTTGGGCGCTGCTGCACCCCACGCTTGCCCAGCCACACCCACAGGCTCAGCGTGAGCAAAACCAGCGCGAATCCGAAGCCCAGGTCTTCCACCGGCGCGAAGAACACCCGCCCATCCCCGATGAACCTCGGCGTGCCTGCAATCGGCGAGCTTGAGCCGACGATCGCCGAGCCGGAATAGCGGACAATGCCCTGGCCGGTGAATGCCGCATTGGTCAACAGTTGGAAGAAGAAAATAATGGCGCATGAGGTCCAGAAGATCTTCCGTCGCACCAATCTGGTCCGCAGCACCAGCAGATCCAAGATCAGCGCGATACAGCATGCTCCGATCGCCAGCTGCGTGTACGTCATGACTCATCACCTGCCGGCCACCCTCGTACCGAACGCACGGCCTCGAAGGTCAAGATGGATGCGTATGGGATCACGATAAAGAACAGCACTTCATCGAGCGGAACGTGGCCCGGCACCATCACGCCGAGAATCAACGAACGATCAAAGGTCCAGTGACCGGCGGCAATGGCATAAGCGTCCCAGGCAACGAACACCACGAGCACCGGCAGGATCGTCAAAGCCAGCCGCAGCCAGCGCCGCACCACCCGCGTGCCGACGACGAATTCAAGCCAGCCGCAGGCCACCAGGACCACGGCCAGGATCACCGCGTAAGACCAGTGCGCCGCCACCTGACCAGTATGGTCGGTCACGAAGGGAGTCGACCGTGAAGGTGATCGGACTGCTGGGTGCCGAGTGCACCGGCAAGTCCACCGTGGCCCGCCAGCTGGCTGCGCAGACTCCTGCCACCGTGGTACCGGAGAAGCTTCGCGAGTTCGTCGATCTCGCAGGCCGAACTCCCCTCTGCCATGAGCAATCAGCCCTGATGTCCGCCCAGCGCCTGGCGATCGACAGCATTGCGGCAGACAGTCAGCAATGGGTCATTGCCGATCCGGCACCAGCGATGACGGCGATCTACTCCCTTGCCTATTTCGATGATTCCAGCCTGCTTGATGATGCGATTGCCGACTGCCGAAAGTTCGCCGTCCTGCTGTGGTGCCGTCCTGACATACCTTGGGTTGCCGACGGGCTCCAACGCGACGGGGCTGAAATGCGTGCTGCCGTGGATGCACTGATCGCGGATCGATTACTCCCGGACCTTGAATCCGAGGTACCTGTGGCCAACCTGCGTGGAAACGTAGCCATGCGTATGCATGTGGCCAGGACTGCGCTGCAAGGGTGTGTGGCTCCACTAAACCCATAGGCTGCGCACATAGACTCCCAACGTGGAGGCCTCTGCGCGTGGATCCCTTGTGGGACAGGTGATAGACGGCCGCTATGAAGTGCTTGCGCTGCTTGCCCGCGGTGGAATGGCCACCGTGTATGAGGCGGTTGACCTGCGCCTGGATCGAGTCGTCGCCCTGAAAGTGATGCACCCGCATCTGGCCGAGGATCCTGACTTCGTCACCCGATTTGAGCGTGAGGCCAAGGCCGCTGCGCGATTGACGCACCCTCATGTGGTCGGCGTGTATGACCAAGGCAGGGCTGATGGCCTGATCTATCTTGCGATGGAATTCGTACCCGGTCGCACGCTGCGCGAGGTGATGAAGCAATTCGGTCCTCTCAGCCCTGAGCAGGCCCTCGTGCTCCTGGATCCGGTCCTGGAGGCCTTGCAGGCTGCTCACGATGCGGGCTTTGTGCACCGGGACATCAAGCCTGAGAACGTCCTGATTTCTGACGATGGCAAGGTCAAGGTGGCTGACTTCGGGCTGGCCCGAGCATTGGCTACATCCAATTCCAGCGCCACGCAGGGCGTCATTATCGGCACGGTCTCCTACCTGTCCCCGGAACAGGTTGAACGTGGAGACGCCGATGCCCGGTCCGACGTCTATGCCGCAGGCATCCTGCTATTCGAGATGGTGACCGGCCAGGTCCCTCACGCTGGTGACTCACCCCTGTCGGTGGCGTATCAGCACGTCAACAACGACGTCCCGGCCCCATCATCAATTCGGGAGGGGATTGCCGCAGATGTCGATGCCTTGGTGATCACCGCAACCCGACGCGACCCCGATGCTCGATACGGCCAGGCTGAGGATTTCTTGGCCGACGTGCATCGCGTACAAGGTGTGCTCCCCCAGCCTCGACCATTCGCCGATTCTCGCGACACGCTGGTCGTGGACGCATCGGAAGCTGCGCGTATCGCCGCCGGTGGCGCCGGTCGAGTGCGCACTGCTGCACCGGTGATCAACGACACCGGCGAGCTCGCCTATCGCAACCCTCGTCGTCGCTGGCCGTGGATTGCCGGGATCATCGCGGTCATTTTGGTGGTTGCTGCCGGTGCCGGCTGGTACCTGGCCAACACGATGGGTCCTCATGTGCCGGCGCCATCGGTGGTGGGCCAGACCTCCCAGCAAGCCGCTACGACGCTGGCGACCGCTGGTCTGAGCCTGGTCGTGGGCGACAGGCAATATTCCGAGACAGTGCCCAAGGACCAGATCATCAGCGAGGATCCGGTACCCGGTGCGCCGGTACGCGAACACGGCACAGTGTCGGTGACGGTCTCACTTGGACCCCTGCGCTACGCGGTTCCTGATGTCACGGGCAAGTCACCGGCGGATGCCGCTTCTGCCATCACGGCTGCCAAGCTCACCGCCGGACCAACGGTTCCCGCTTTTAGCGACTCCGTACCCTCCGGCCAGGTCAGTGGCACCGACCCGGTTATCGGAACGCAGGTCAAGCCAGGCACCACGATTTCAATTCTGGTGTCCAAGGGCCCCAAGCCGGTGCCGCTCCCCTCGGTGGTGGGGCAGCAACGAACGGCCGCAGAGGCAGCCTTGACCACTGCAGGGGTCACCGTTGCCGTTACCGAGCAGTATGCGATGAAGATCCCTTCCGGCCAGGTGATTTCCCAGTCTCCGGCTGCCGGCACGGTCGTCAACTCAGGCACGTCTGTTTCGCTCACGGTGTCCAAGGGGCCGCCGCCGGTGACCGTGCCACGTGTGGTTGACCTGCACAAGTCAACGGCCATCGCAGAACTGCGCAAACTCGGATTCGTTCCGCATGTGGTTTCTGCGGGGTTCACCCCGCTCAATCGTGTCTACAGCCAGTCCCCGGCGCCGGGGACGCAACTGCCCAAGGGCAGCGTGGTCACCATTCGGATTGTCTAGCTCACCTGCTCGCTCAGCCACTGGATGTCGGCTACGCAGCGCCGAATTGGATTCCTTCATGGGCCAGCAGTGCCAGTTTCGTATCGCGGCCGAATGCATAGCCACCAAGTCCCCTGGCGGCCACCACGCGATGGCAGGGAACCAGCAGCATTACGGCATTCGTGGCGCAGGCAGTGCCCGCAGCTCGTGCAGCCCGAGGTGAGCCAGCCATCTGGGCCAGCTCGGTATAGGTGACCGTTTCTCCGGCAGGCACGTCCCGAAGTTGCTCCCATGCCTTCATGGCGAAGCCACCGCCATCCTGCTGCACCACAATGCGATTGAGGCTGGCAAAGTTTCCGTGGACGTAGTCGTCGAAAGCCTGATCCACGAGCGGGTGTCCGCGCCGAGCACGAACTCCCGTCCTGATCGTGCACGACACGACAGCGCCTCGTGGGGCAACGTCGGCGTCAAAGACATACTCGACATACCCAGCAGGTGTCCTGGCAATGCCGACAGTGCTCATTGGCTTTGGCCAATGAGCATGTCCGCGACCAGGAACGACAACTCCAGGCTCTGCTCACGATTGAGTCTTGGATCGCATGCCGTCTCGTACCGATCCGCCAGATCAGCCTCGGCCACGCCGAAGGTTCCACCGACGCATTCGGTGACATCGTCGCCGGTCAACTCAATGTGAAGTCCGCCAGGGACGGTTCCCAGCGCCGCATGCACCTCGAAGAAGCCCATCACCTCGTCCACCACGTCGTCGAACAGCCGCGTCTTGTGACCACTGGCTGCCTCGCGAGTGTTTCCGTGCATCGGATCACATACCCAGACCACCGGGATACCGCTGGCGTCGACCTTGCTGGCCATGGCCGGGAGTGCTTGGCGAACGGTTCCCGCACCCATCCTGGTGATCAGCGTGAGCCGACCGGGAATGCGCTCGGGATTGAGTACCTGGCACAACTGCACGACCTCATCGGGATCTGCCGTGGGCCCCACCTTGACGCCGATGGGATTCTTGATGGTCGCGGCGAATTGCACGTGAGCGCCATCTAGTTGGCGCGTGCGCTCGCCAATCCACACGAAATGGCCTGATACGTCATACGGCTGTCCAGTTCGCGAATCGATCCGAGTCAGGGCACGCTCGTAATCGATGGACAGTGCCTCGTGCGCGGCGTAGACATCCGCCCGCTGGAACTCCTCGGGATCAGCGCCACAGGCGGTCATAAACGACAGCGCACGGTCGATATCAGCGGCCATGGCCTCGTAACGGCTTCCCGCTGGGGAATCGCGCACGAAGTCCTGGTTCCACGCGTGCACCTGGCGCAGATCGGCATAGCCGCCTTGGGTGAACGCGCGCACCAGATTCAATGCCGCTGCCGACGCGTTGTATGCCTGCACCAGGCGTTGCGGGTCGGGGCGGCGAGACTCTGCGGTGAACTCGATGCCGTTGACTGCGTCACCGAAGTATGAATTGAGCTCGAGCCCCTCGCGCGTTTCGAAGGCATTACTGCGCGGCTTGAAATACTGACCGGCAAGTCTGCCGACTTTGATCACGGGAAGGCTGGCGGCGTAGGTGAGCACGACCGACATCTGCAGCACCGTCTTGAGCCGAGCACGGATAGATTCCGCATTATTTCCGGCAAAGGTCTCGGCACAGTCGCCCCCCATGAGGACAAACGCCTCGCCACGACAAGCTCCAGCAAGTCGTGACAGCAGTTGGTCACATTCACCGGCAAACACCAGTGGCGGCAGGATGCTCAAGGCCGCTACGGCTGACTGGAGCTCGGCCGCATCAGGCCACGGAGGCTGCTGGGCCGCCGGCAGATCTGGCCACGACAGGGCGAACGGTGACGCTGGCGACATGCAGCAAGCCTAAGGCAGGCGCAGAACCACGGACGCAGACGGCCTAGCCGAAGAAGGACCTCGCCTCTTCATACCGCTGAAGCGGAACAGTCTTCAAGGTGTTCGTCGCTGCACTCAGTGGCACGCGCACAATGTCGGTGCCCTGTAAGGCGACCATGGTTCCCCATGCCTGATCTTTGACTGCCGTGATCGCGTTGAGGCCAAAGCGCGTGGCAAGAACGCGATCGAACGCCGTCGGGGAGCCTCCGCGCTGGATATGGCCCAGCACCGTGGTGCGCGCTTCGTGACCGGTGCGGGCCTCGATCTGCTGAGCCAGCCACTCACCAATTCCCGACAACTTGACGTGACCGAAAGCATCCAAGGAGGCGTCTTTGGTGATCAGATCCCCGTCTTTGGGCAAGGCGCCTTCCGCCACGCACAGAATCGGAGCGTACGACGCCGCGAACCGGGAATTCACCCACCCGATGACCTCGTCTAGGTCAAATGGAACTTCGGGAATCAAGATGCCGTTTGCACCTCCAGCCATTCCCGAATGCAAGGCAATCCAGCCTGCATGACGGCCCATGACTTCGCAGATCAGGATGCGGTGGTGCGACTCTGCTGTGGTGTGCAAGCGATCAATAGCCTCAGTAGCTACGGTAACCGCGGTATCGAAGCCAAACGTGAAGTCAGTCGCGCTCAGATCATTGTCGATGGTCTTGGGGACGCCCACAACATGAAATCCGTGCTCTGTCAGCACCGTGGCGACCCCAAGGGTGTCCTCGCCGCCAATGGCGATCAGGGCATCGATGCCGAGCTCGTTGAGATTGGCCTCGATGCGCTCGATACCGCCCTCGATCTTGACGGGATTCGTGCGCGAGGAGCCCAAGATGGTGCCGCCGCGAGGGAGGATCCCGCGCACGGCACTGATATCCAATGGCATCGTTAGGGCGTCAAGCGGGCCCTTCCATCCATCGCGAAAGCCAACGAACTCGTAGTCGTATTCGGTCACGCCTCGCCGCACGATGCCACGAATGACCGCATTTAACCCGGGGCAGTCGCCGCCACCGGTCAGGACTCCAACGCGCATGTGCCGCTCCTTGGGGACGTAGGCAGGTTGCCTCGTGAGCACCTGCGGGATGTAACCGTTGTCATGGAGCAATCTAGCCGATTGGTCGAGCCAGTGGCGAGGTATCCGGCCCGTGGCTGCTGGGCCTGGCCGGGCCATAGTCTGCGGGCATGGCCCCGAACCATCTCGCCCTAGCAATCGATGCCGGCACAACCGGTGTGACCGCGTTGCTGATGGATACCCGAGGCCAGGTCGTGGCCATCGGCTACCAGGAATTCCGCCAGCACTTCCCCGCCCCTGGTTGGGTCGAGCATGAGCTCTCGGAGATCTGGTCCGCCGTTTGCAGTGCTGTGCGCCAGGCTCGATCGCACACCCTCGGTGTTGTGAGCGCTGTAGGGATCACCAATCAGCGAGAGACCGTGTGCTTTTGGGATCCGGAGACCCTCGGACAAGTCCGACCAGCCATCGTCTGGCAGGACCGACGCACCGCCGAATATTGCTCAGAATTGGCAGCGGCCGGTCTCCAGTCGTCCATCACTGCGGCGAGCGGACTGCGGCTGGATCCGTACTTCACCGCCAGCAAGCTTGCCTGGATTGCCCGCAATGAGCCGCACGTGTGGGCCGGGATTACCAGCGGCCAGATCATGATCGGCACCGTCGACACCTATCTGGTCGCCAGGCTGTCCCGAGGGGTGGACCACATCACTGACGCCACCAACGCCAGCCGAACAATGCTGTACGACCTTCACCATCGCGACTGGAGCCCTTGGCTGTGCGAGACATTCGGCGTGCCCGTCAGTGTCCTGCCGAGGGTAGGTGCCAGCTACGGCGCACTATCGCAGTGTGAGCCGAGCGTCCTGGACGGGATTGACGCACCGATCACCGCAATCATCGGCGACCAGCAGGGCGCACTGTTCGGCCACGGCGCCGTCAATCCCGGTGGTACCAAATGCACGTACGGCACCGGTTCCTTCCTGCTTCAGCACACCGGGCAGCAACCGGTGGTCAATGACCAGGGACTCCTGACCACGATCGCCCTTGCGCACCCTGACGGCACGACTGACTATGCCCTGGAAGGCTCGGTCTTCGTCACTGGCGCTGCGGTGCAGTGGCTGCGCGACGGACTGGGCATCATCGATGATGCCGCCGAGATTGGCTCGCTGGCCGCATCCGTGCCTGACTCTGCGGGAGTGGTGTTCGTACCTGCCTTGACCGGGCTCGGGGCACCGGATTGGGATCCGAGCGCCCGTGGAACGATCCTGGGCATCACCCGCTCCACGACCGCTGCTCACATCGCACGGGCAACCTTGGACGCCATCACCATGCAAGTGTGCGACGTTGTGGACCTGATGCGGGCAGCGTCGGGGATCTCGCTGGACGAGTTGCACGTTGACGGCGGCCCGACGAGCAACACCCTGCTCATGCACCTCCAGGCCGATGCCTTGGGAGCAATGGTCACCCGATCAGCGCATCCGCAGACCACTGCACTGGGGGCAGCGCTGCTGGCGGGGCTGGGGGCAGGTTGGTGGCAAAGCCCGAGGGAAGCTGTCCACCAGCTGCCGGGCGGACAGCAGTTCCCGTGCCGCAACGCGGACGCTCGGTGGCGTGCCACTGAACGCGGACGGTGGCGTGCTGCCGTGGAGCGCAGCAAGGGGTGGGATACCTGAGCCAAGACGCCCTTCGGACCGTGCCAGTGAAGGCCTACTCCGAGGCATTCACCATGGCCGTGGCGTCTGCGGCCTTTCCCTGGGAGATCAGCTCCTTGGCGCGGGTTGCGTACATATCTACATAGTCTTGGCCGGACAGCAGCATCAGCTCGTACATGACCTCATCGGTCAGCGACCTCAGAACGAAGCGGTCATCCTCCAGTCCCTCGTAGCGACTGAAGTCCAGCGGAGTTCCAATGCGAATGCCGACTCGATGCAGCCGGGGCCGCTTGGTGCCAGGAGGCTGAATCTCATACGTGTTGATCATGGCGAGCGGGATGACCGGCACCCCGGCCTCAAGGGCCATGCGCGCGATACCCGTCTTGCCTCGGTACAGCGTCCCATTGGGCGAACGGGTGCCTTCTGGGTAGATCCCCAGCAACTTCCCGTCACCGAGGATGCGCACTCCAGTACGAATGGCGGCCTCGGAGGCCCGACCGCCAGAGCGATCAACGGGGACCTGTCCCACACCGGCGAAAAAGGACTTGGTCAGCCAGCCCTTCAGGCCCCGACCGGTGAAGTAATCACTCTTGGCCAAGAAGGTGATGTGACGAGGGACGACCAAGGGGAAGAAGAACGAATCTGAGAAGGAAAGGTGGTTGCTGGCCATGATCGCCGGCCCGTCTTCGGGAAAGTTCTCAAGCCCTTCTACCCATGGGCGCCACAAGATGCGCAACCATGGTCCGACTAGGACATGCTTGAGGATCCAGTAGAACAACGAACCCTCCTTCGACAGCACGCCACGTCGGCACCAGATGTGGTGGCAGACTATCGGGTGTGCCGGGCCCTGGCCTGGATCCGGGAGGACATATGAGCGTCACCGCATGGACCCAGCCGTGGTCGTGTGATACCAGTGATCATGCAATCGGGGTGCTGTTGCTGCACGGCTTCACCGGCTCCCCGAACTCGATGATCCCGTGGGGCCAAGCGCTGGCGGCAGCCGGGATGGGGGTCCGCGTGCCATTGCTGCCCGGACACGGGACGCGCTGGCAGGACATGAATGCCACGACGTGGCATGACTGGTATGCCTGCGCCGAAGCGGCTCTGGAAGAGCTCGCCCGCGACTATGGCACGGTTTTCGTGATGGGACTGTCCATGGGCGGAGCCCTGACCCTTCGGCTGGCTCAGGAGCATGCACGCACGATTGCCGGCGTGGTCCTCGTCAATGCCGCCGTGCACTCCGAGAGACCTGACCGCTTCCTCCTCCCGGTGCTGCAGCACGTGGTCTCCGGATTCCCCGGAATCAGCAACGACATCGCCAAGCCTGACGTAGACGAGGGCGCCTACGGCAAGCTTCCCCTGAAGGCCACCGCCTCCATGATGCAGATGTGGAAACTGGTCAAGTCAGATATCGCCAAAGTCTGCTGCCCGGTTCTGCTGTTTCGCAGTACGCAAGATCACGTAGTGGAAGCCTCGAATGCAACGTGGATTGCCGAGCATGTGGGCTCCTCGGACGTGGAACTGGTGGAACTTTCGCGTTCGTTTCACGTGGCGACGCTGGACTATGACGCTGACGTGATTACTGAAATGTCGTTGGCCTTCGTTCGCCGGATCGCTCGCTGATGGTCGCGAACGTGGGTCCTCCGGAGCAAGAGCCCGGGCACGCCAAGCGCCAGGAGGAAATCGCCTGGAAGCAAATCGTCGCTGACTTAAGCAGCGATCCGGCGTTGCAACAACCATCGGCCCTGGACAGGCCAGATGATTCCGCAACCGACCAAGACCCAGCGATGCTGGAGTTGACCAGCGGCCAGATTCCGGCGACGTCGCCAGATGCCGATGCCATGTTCGTTGACCACCTGCTCGGTGACGAAGCATTCGTTCCCGAGGAACCCCCCAGGCTCAGTGCACCGCACGATGTCCTGGGTCGCCTTGGCTGGATGGCGGTGATCGGCGGTCCCACGCTCATCCTGGCTGCCGGACTGCTGAATTGGGGTTCAACCCTGGTAATCGTGGGAATGGGAACCACTATGGCCGGCATGGTGATGCTGTGGTCTCGCATGCCGCACCACCGCGATGACGACGATGACGGAGCAGTTGTCTAGTGCAGCCCAGTCCTAGACAGCGCGTGGCGAATGGCGAGCCACCCGAGCCAGTTCGGCCGCACCGATCAGGCCGGCCTCATTGCCCAATGTCGCAACGCGAAGTGCTGGAACCGGATGTCGCTCACCGCCGGTGAGATTGGCAGCAAGGGCTGCTCGGGCAGGGTTCAGCAACAGATCCCCTGCCTCGCACACCCCGCCGCTAATCACAAATGCCGCTGGATCCAGCACTGACGTTAAGTCTCCAAGTCCAATCCCCAGCCAGGTGCCCACCTGAGTGAACGCGGCGATCGCGATCGGATCGCCCTGTATGGCTGCTGCCGTGACCTGAAGGCCCTCGATCCCCTCAGGGGTTCCATCTCCGAGTGACAGCACAATGGTGGCCTGATCGCGGTGCTGCTCGGCCAGTGACCTCGCCGCATTGACCAATGCGCTTCCGCTGGCGTACATCTCCCAGCATCCACGCCGTCCGCAACCGCATTGCAAGCCGTCCCTCACCACCACGATGTGACCGATCTCTGCGCCGGCGCCATGGGCGCCCCGCAGCATGTGTCCGCCTACGATCACACCGCCGCCGATTCCGGTGCCCACGGTCACCACAGTCAGGTCATCAGTGCCTTCACCCGCGCCATGACGGTATTCACCCCAGGCTGCGCAGTTGGCATCGTTCTCGGCAAGTACCGGCAATCCGATCGCCGGCTCCAGGATCTGGCGAACTGGTACCTGCGGCCAGCCGAGATTAGGGGCAAACAACACCGTAGAGCCGGTGGCATCAACTGGGCCGGCTACTGAAAGGCCCACCGCCTGCACCGGTTCTGCAGATTGCGCGACGAGGGTGGCAACAACCTCGGCGACCTGTGCAAGCACCCGATCTGCATCACGAAGGGCCGTGGCCTGGCGAACGGTGGAAAGGACATGACCGGCGTGGTCCACCAAGCCGCCAAGGATCTTGGTGCCACCGACGTCGATTCCGATCGTCACGCTCATGCCGTGACTCTATTTCCCCGAACGGCCAGTCGTGCGCGTGACCGAAAGCCACTGCACGGCATCTCGCGGGGCCGCCGGTTGTGGCCTCGCAGAGCCCGAAGTAGACAGCCCGGTTGCCGCGAGCATGGAAAGGCCACGGCAGACCAGGCAATCAGGGTGATCTGCGGGGTTTGCGTGCCCAAGATGCGGGGCAAGCACCTTGTCGGACGCCCAATCGACCAACTGCTGGGCGCCGGGGACCCAGGTCCCCAGGGCCATGAGTTGCTCCAAGTAGGCACCCAGGTCAGGGGTGCTGGCCGACTCCTGGCTCATGGCGATCTCCACAGGTGTTCGTTGACGGCGCAGTGCACCGCCAAACCGTCAGGACCTGCAGTGACGTGTTCGATGATGCACCGCTTGATCACGGAGGGCAGTGGCATCACAACGCGCCATCCGTCCACATCCACCACCAGCCGGTCGTCGGCTCGACCAACCGACACTTCCAGCTCATCGGCCAACGCGAGCGGGATGTGCCACAGGTATCCCACCCCGTGGACTTCCACCGTTGCTCGTTGCGGCGGTCTGCGCATCAGGTGCACGAAGTCGCCAAGCTCCACTTCCCGCAGCCCGTGTGCAGTCGACTTGGAGATCCAGCACACGGGGACCACCGGAATGTCAGCAACAGTTCGGGCAAGTTCCTTGACGAATTGGCGTGACTCCTTGGCCAATCCTTTCGGCCAACCGCTTGACTTGGTCGGTACTTTGCCCACAAAAACGGTGTCCACGCAGATGCCCAGAAGCTGCACGACCGCAATCGCTCGAGCAACCGGCAGGACAGCCGCCTGATCTGCTCTGGAAACCAGTCGCACAGCCGTGGCCGGATCCCGCAGAACGGCGATCACCGAATCCAACTCCGCCCGCAGTTCATCCACGCTCGGCAAGGTGTCGCCAGCTCCTCGAGCAGCGCCGGCAACAACGAACTCGGGGGTGATCATCGCCTGCGCGAACAGCGCCATGGAAAACACCGCGCGAATCGAACGAAGCATCTGGCTGATTGGGCCAGCGTCGACCACTACCAGGTCGTGGCTGCCACTGGACACAGCTTCGGCGACTGAGGCCCACATCAGGAAGTCATCGACTCCCGGCACGACGGTGATCTCGTCGGCGAGTAACGGGTGAGGCATGGCCGTGAGCACCGTTTGGGCTAAGCCCGCAAACCACTGCGCTGCGGCGCGGCGACCGGCCGCATTTTCCGACTCTGCGTCAGCATCGATCAGCAGCACCGATTGGAGCACCTTCGATGCCTGCCAGGCCGTTGCGGCGGCAACAGTTGTGGTGCCCGCTCCACCGCTACCGCTAACGATCAGTAGCCGCGCCGGACTCAACACGAGCCTTCAGCCCCTTCAACGCCGTGTCGATGATGACCTTCTCCGCTTTGCGCTTGATCATGCCAATCATGGGAATTTTCACATCAACGGAGAGTCGATAGGCCACCGTGGTCGTTCCGTCACCGTTGGGTGTCAGCTCGTAACAGCCATCCATGGCCGTGAGAATGTCGGCGGTGGTCAGCGTCCACGTGACCTTGCGGTCGCCGTCCCAGTCGTACTCCAACTCATAGGTGTCCTTGATCGGGCCGGAGGCGAGCTGGAACCTTGCATCGGCTGGCCGGCCATCTTCCTCGAACTTGCTGAGCACCTGCACCGAGGTGATGCCATCACTCCACTGGGGGTAAGCAGGCAGATCCGCGATCACCGCCATGACTTCTGAAGCCGAGGCATTGATCACGATTGACGACTGCGTCTGCTCGGTCATGCCCTCAGGCTATCTGGTCAGATCGACACAACGAAGGGCCTCTTGGTCGCATTGAAATGGCCGACGTTGATGCATTCGGTGCGGCCAATCCGGAACCTGCCCGCCAGCGGCTGATGCACATGCCCGAACAACGCATATGTCGGCTGCTCGGCCTTGATGTACTCCACCAGGGCAGTGCTGCCGACCTCGAATCGCCGAGCCACCGTGTCGTAGGTGAGTTCGGGTATCGCCGGGGGTATGTGGGTGCACAGGACGTCCACCGGTCCCAGGGCAGCGACCTTCTCGGCGAACTCCTCTTCTGATCGCTCGAACGGGGTGCGCATGGGCGATTTCAGTCCACCGCCAACAAATCCAATTCGCGTACCCTGCTCGTCCAGTGTTTCCCCATCCAGAACACGATGTCCGGGTCGCAGGAACTGGGGCCACAGATTCGGAACGTCCACGTTTCCGAAGGTGAGTAGCGCCGGAGCCGGCATGGCGGCAAACATTTCCTGGTACTGCCGGGTGATCAGTGACTCCATCACGGTCCAGCGATCCTGGGGATCCACGATGCCTATTCCCGCCCAGGCTTGTGCGCCCAGGGCGCGCGCATCCTCGTATCGACCCGCGGTGCGCAACTCGATGTACTTCGCAGTGTGCTGCTCGCCAAACAGTTCAGCGTGGATGCCCCGACGCGGATCGTCGTAGTCGAGGAACAAAATCAAGTCGCCGAGGCAGATAAACAGGTCCGAGCCGTCTGCTGCGCTGGACAGTGCCTGCGTCTTCCCATGGACATCGCTCACCACGTGCAGTCGCCTTGTCACCGCTCCAGCCTGCCATGAATGTGGTGTTTGGCACGCTCGGGGCACAAAATCGCGTACCGTGAAGCACCAGGTTGTTGGACACTGCGAGGGGAATTCCGTGCTCACCGAGTACTTCGTGCCAGCGGAGGCGCCGACGCCGTTTTCGGGGACCTGTGCGGATTTCGTCTCCATCAACGCATCGCAGTCTGGCCAATCAGTCCTGCTGAGCGTCCTGAAAGACGGTCAATGGCAGGACGTGACCTGCTCGCAGTTCAACGACCAGGTCCGCCAATTGGCCAAGGGCTTGATCGCCAGCGGCATTGCCTCCGGAGATCGCGTGGCCATCATGAGCCGGACGCGCTTTGAGTGGACGCTCGCCGATTTCGCAATCTGGACCATCGGGGCAGTGGGAGTGCCGGTCTACGAGACGTCTTCGGCCGAGCAGCTCCAATGGATTTTGTCCGACTCGGGCGCAGTTGCCTTGATCTGCGAGACGATAAAGCACCGGCGCTTGTTCGAGGAGGTTGCCGCCGCAACGCCGACCGTTCGATCGTGCTGGCTGATCGAAAGTGATGACCTTTCGAAGGTTGTTGAATCCGGGCGCGCGGTCGACGACGGGCAACTTGACGCCCGCTTGGCTGCGGCCACCTCCAGCGACCTTGCCACCATCATCTATACCTCTGGTACGACCGGCCGCCCGAAGGGCTGCATGCTCACCCACGCAAACTTCATCGCCGAAGTGGACAATGTGATCGCTGCGTATCCCGAGGTCTTCCTCAGCTCAGGCGCCGCGACGTTGCTCTTCCTGCCCATTGCGCATGTGTTCGGGCGCGCAATCGAGGTCGCCTGCATCCGCTCCAGAGCACGCATGGGGCATGCGCCAGACATCACCAATTTGCTCCCCATGCTGCAAGGCTTCAAGCCAGCGTTCCTGCTCGCCGTGCCGCGAGTTTTCGAGAAGGTGTACAACTCCGCGCAGCAAAAGGCGATTGCCGACGGGAAAGGCACCATCTTCGCCAGCGCGGCGCAGACCGCGATCGACTACTCCACCGGCCAGGACACCGGCGAACTGCCGATTGGACTGCGCATCAAGCACTCAGTCTTTGACCTTCTGGTGTATCGAAAGCTCCGCGCAGCCCTGGGCGGCAATGTGGACTGGGCAATCTCCGGCGGTGCGCCGCTTGGCGCACGACTGGGCCACTTCTTCCGAGGAGTAGGCGTCACGATCCTGGAAGGCTATGGCCTCACAGAGACAACAGCCGCAGCCACGGGAAACCGGCCCAAGGAGATCAAAGTGGGGTCGGTGGGAAAGCCAGTGCCCGGTACGGCGGTCAAGGTGGCTGCTGACGGGGAACTGCTCGTGCGCGGTGGCCAGGTGTTCATCGGATACTGGGGTAATCCGCAGTCGTCGTCCGAAGTGCTTCAGGACGATGGGTGGTTTCATACCGGAGACATCGGCGAAATCGACGATGACGGCTTTGTGCGCATCACCGGTCGCAAGAAGGAGATCCTGGTCACTGCCGGCGGCAAGAATGTTGCGCCGGCAGCCCTGGAGGACAAGATCCAGGCACATTGGCTGATTTCCCACTGCATGGTCGTGGGCGATGCCCGGCCATATATTGCCGCCCTCGTGACCATCGACCCTGAGATGTTTCCCGCTTGGTGCAAGCAGCACGACCTTGCTCCTGATACCCCAGTGGCAGGCATGGTCGACGACCCCAGGCTTCTGGCAGACGTGCAGGCGGCAATCGATGATGCGAACAAGTCGGTGTCCCATGCCGAAGCGATCAAGCGATTCTCGATCCTGCCCACAGAGTGGACTGAGGACCAGGGACACATCACCCCATCGATGAAGCTCAAGCGCTCGGTCATCGCGGCTGCCCATCAGCACGATATCGATGCCCTTTACTCCTAGGCGGGGCCTCAGGTTCGATCACTACGCTTGGGCCGTGCTCGCGCGTGCCTTCGGCTGGATTCGCCATAGCGCCGTAGCCGTGGTGGTGGCATGGGTGCTGTCCCGAGCGGTCATGTTGTGGCAACTGAACGGAAACCCGCAGGATTTCCTGCCGGACGTACGGCTCTATGCCACCTGGACGATCCTGCTGGCTGACCGTCAATTTCCGGTGGGCGACGCCTACTGGCAGTACCCGCCGGGGGCCGGGGTGCTGTTCTACCTCACCCACTTCCTCGGCCCAGATCCAGTCAACGGCTTCGTGGCGCTGGCAATCGCCGCTGACCTTGGTCTGCTGGTCATGCTGCTGGTAGTCGGACACCGACGTCACGATGTCGGAAGCACCAATGCCGCGTGGTTGTGGGTCATCGGCGGGCTGGCAGTCGGACCGATCATGATGGCCCGATTCGACATCTTTCCCACGGTCTTCGCGGCAGCCGCAGTGCTTGCCGCTGCACGACCGTGGCGCTCAGGAGTCTGGGCAGGGATCGGTGCCCTGCTGAAAGTCTGGCCCATCTTGATGCTGGCAACCGTCTCACGCCGGCAATTGCCAAAGGCAGCCCTGTCGGCGATTGTCACGATTGGTGTCGGCTTGGCCGCGATCAATGTCTGGGCCACCGGCGGGTTCTCCTTCCTGGGACAGCAGGGAGGTCGAGGGTTGCAAATCGAGTCCGTCGGTTCGATCGGCTACGTGATCTCAGGAATGCTCGGCAAGCCGGTCGATATCGTCCTGAGATACGGAGCCTTCGAATTCCAGGAGCCCCAGGCCGAGCGGATCGGCTTGCTCATCACCGTGATCGGACTGGCACTGTTCTGCGCGATCGGGATCTTGCGGTTATCCGGCCGCCTGGAACAGCTCACTCCCGGAGATATCGGACTGACGCTGATTCTGATCGCAGTGGCGACAAGCCGGGTGTACTCGCCACAGTACGACGTGTGGGTCATGGGCATGGCGGCTACGTGCCTGGTTGACCGCCGAACTCGCATGATCCCAGTGGTGTGGACCGTTGTTGCGCTGTGTGCCCTGACATCGCTGATATTTCCCTGGCTCTACGGCTCGCTGCTGCACCTGTACCCATTGGCATCGAGCATGCAAGTGCTCCGAATCGCATTGCTGCTGGTGTGTACCGTTTGGGCCCTGATCATTGTCTTCAGGTCGGCACGCTCCAGGACAGTGTTACCGGCCAGCTAGCCCAGGACTCGCCCCACTCCAGAAAAATGACCGCGGTACCAGGGGTCGTTCACCGATGTGATGATCACGCCGGAGCTGGGATTGGCAGCTTG
>CAIKZY010000025.1 GCA_903832025.1 uncultured Actinomycetes bacterium | reverse complement strand
TGTTCGGGCTGCAGGAGCACTTCCGGTGTCCATCAAGATGCGAAAGGGCATTGATGACGACCATCTAACGTTCTTGGATGCGGGCATGATCGCGGCAAACAGCGGCGTGGCCTGGGTCGCCCTGCACGGGCGCACCGCAGAGCAGATGTATTCAGGTGTTGCCGACTGGTCGGCGATCGGCATGCTCAAGGAGCATTTGGCCACCAGCGGTGTTCCGGTGCTGGGCAATGGCGATGTGTGGACTGCCGCTGATGCGCTGGCGATGATGGACCAGACCGGAGCCGATGGCGTCGTGGTGGGAAGGGGATGCCTGGGACGGCCCTGGTTGTTCGCGCAACTGGCTGCTGCCATGCAGGGTCGACCCATCCCGGCCGATCCGGAACTGGGCCAGGTGCTTGCCGTGCTTCGACGTCATGCTGAAGTACTCAGCGGTGACTACGGCCAGGAGCGCGGTTGTCGCGATATTCGCAAGCACATTGCCTGGTATCTCAAGGGCTTCAGCGTGCGCCAGCACATTCGCCTGGCGCTGGGAACGGTGAGTTCCCTGGCAGAGCTGGACGACCTGCTGGCGCAAATCGACCCCGATCAGCCTTTCAATGCCGAAGTCGGTGCCACGCCCCGTGGACGTACCTCAGGGGGGCGTGCCCCGTCCCTCCCGGACCGCTGGCTGGAATCTCGAAGCCTGGATCCTGTGCAAGCTCGGCAGGTATCCCAGGCTGAACTGTCGGTCAGTGGGGGATAACTCAGGCGTGGGCGGTGTGGCAGGCGGGACCTTGCTGCAAGAACGTGTGACCATACAGCGGTGTCAGCGCCAGGATCCACGCAAGCGCGGCCGCCGGTTCGAGCGCAGGTGGCCGCACGGGTTCCCCGCACATCCCGAGCCCTGCTGACAGCACTGTTGACCCTGGCAGCTGTGGTCGTCCTGCTCATTCCGATCGGCGCGATCATCCAGATCGTGCTGACATCGCAACTCGATGATCGGACACCGACCCAGGCGATCATCGTCCTGGATCCGGCCGGCGTATGGGGAGATCCCACGGCGGTGATGAATGCCCGCCTGGACCATGCTCGGGACCTGTACCAGGACCATGTCGCCCCGGTCATCGTCCTGGCTGGCCCGCCGGCTGCAGTGCGCCAGGCCACTGACCACCTGGTCCGCGGCGGGGTTCCCAAGGCCGACATCGTGGGCTTCTCGGCCAACTCGGACACCACCGGCTCGCTGGAGGTGATCGCCTCGGCCATGGCCGACCTGCATTGGTCGACCGCAACGCTGGTGACCGATCCGGCAGATGCCGCACGAGCTTCGGCCACGGCCTCCTCCTTTGGCATTGACGCTCATTCATCCAGCGTCAAAACCGGTCCGGGCACGGCACTGACCAGCGAGGCGGTCTCTGGGGAGACCGCGGCCCTGGTCCGCTACTACCTCCTCACGCGCTGGACCCTGCCGAATGTGATTGCATCGAATTGAACGTTGCTCCGCCGGCGCGGCCATGAACCCCGATCGGTGAACGTCGCTGGGCTCCAAGGTTTGGGTTGTGTTCGGATACGGTCAGCACGTTGATTTCGGGCAGGATTCGCGCGTGGTGTGCGAGATGCTCGTTCGGTGTCCACAGAAGCCCTCGACCACGCATCGGTGCCCAACATGACTACTCCCGCGGTCCGACGACTGCCGCGATCTCGGATCACCGGACTTCCCAGGCAGGCGGTCACCGCAATCGCACTGTCTGTTGTCGCCATTACCGTGCTGTTCTGGGTTGCGGCCGGGGGACTGGGGCTCTTCGGTCAGGGCAGTACCGGGATTGTGCAGGCGCTGGGGCAATTGACCGGGCTGGCCGCAGCTCTGGCGGCAATGGGTGGATTACTGGTCACCGCGCGGCCAGCAGGACTTGAACGCCGTTATGGCCTTGACCGCATGCTGGCTGCTCATCGCTGGTTCGGTATTACCGCGGTGTTCACTGTCCTTGCTCACACGGTGTTCGACACCTGGGCCTGGGCTGAGAGCTCGCACACCAATTGGTTCTCCGCATTTGCGGCCCTGTCCACGCAGCAGGCATGGATGATGGGCGCAGCCGTTGGCACCGCCCTGTTCGTCATCATCGGCTCGACGTCCTATCGCCGATTACGTCAGGCGCTGTCGTATGAGACGTGGTACTTCATTCACCTGCTGGGCTATCTGGCCGTGATCTTGGCCTTTGGCCACCAGCTGACACTTGGCTCGAACTTCGCCGGCGGCACAGTTGCCCGATGGTGGTGGATCGCCCTGGCGCTCACGACCCTTGCATTGGTCGTCTGGTCTCGCATCGGGGTGATCGTGAAGTCACTGACACGTCCGCTGTCGATCAGTGCGGTGGTTGCCGAGTCGCGGGGGATTGGGTCCATTCACGTGGCCGGACCGGGGCTACAGCGCATGCGCGTCAGCGGTGGGCAGTACTTCATGATCCGTCCCCTTGCCCGCGGACTGTGGTGGCAGGCCCATCCATTCTCGGTCTCGGCTGCACCCACCACCCGGGGAATTCGATTCACCATCAAGGCCAGCGGTGAGGACTCGCAGGCACTCCTGCGCTTGCGCCCGGGAACTCGGGTGCTGCTGGAAGGCCCCTACGGCACGTTCACCACCGATCGCGCTCGCGGGCGGCGCGTGGTGCTCGTGGCCGGTGGAGTGGGCATTGCACCGATTCGGGCGCTGCTGGAGGACTGCAATGCCGGTCAGCAGCCGGTCGTGATCGTGCGCGTGTCTGCCGAGGCGGACTTGGCCCATCGCGCAGAGCTTGAGCAGTTGGTTGAATCGCGCAATGGCACCTTGCACGTGCTGGCCGGATCGCGTGCATTCTTCTCCGCGAACGACCCCTTCCAGCCAGCGCGTCTGCGTGCGGTGATTCCCGACATTGCCCAGCGCGACGTCTTCATCTGCGGACCCCATGCGATGGAGTCGGCGGTGATCGCCGGGGTGCGCAAGGCCGGCGTGGCCACCGATCGCATTCATCGAGAGGAGTTCTCGGTCTGATGAGTCCATTGCTTCGTCGCCTGGCACCAGCAGCAGTGCTGGGCTCCCTGGCAGTCATCGTCGTTGGATTACTCGATCCGGCATTGCATCCTTCGCGGGCACTGGCCAACGGTGGACAGGTAGCCGTCGGTTCAGGTACTGCAGCAGCAGCGCGATCGACGGGATCATGCGCCACGGCCAAGACGGTCACCGGACCGGTTGTTGACACCCAGTACGGGCCGGTGCAGGTGCAGGCCACCGTCAATGGCCGGCAATTGTGCGCAGTGAAAGCCGTGCAATGGCCGCTAAGCGACGGCAGGTCGTCGATGATCAACTCGTATGCGATACCGCAGCTGGATGCCCAGGCAAGCCAGCAGGGCGTGAACTTTGACGGGGTATCCGGTGCCACGTACACCACGGACGGCTACCGCCAGTCCCTGCAAGCCATCGTGGATTCGCTGTGAGCCAGCGATCAGTCATCTTTGAGGTCATGGGCACTATCGCCTCGATTCGGTGTGCCGAACATGTTGATCTCGACACCGCCCATCGGGCGATGTCAGCAGCACACCTGAGCCTGCACAACGATGACAGCCGCTTCAGTCACTACCGCATCGATAGCGACATCAGCCGCTGGTCTGCTGGCTTGACAGTCAGTCCGGATGCGGTCGCAGAGATCGATCAGGTACTTCGAGTATGCGCCGATCTGCGGGCTGATTCCAATGGAGCCTTCACCGTGATCAACCCTTCCTCAGGTCGGCTGGACACTGCCGGCTATGTCAAGGGCTATGCCATTGCCAAGGCCTCGCGTGCCATGCGGTCCGCCGGTGTGCAGGACTTCCTCATCAACGTTGGCGGGGATGCCCAGGCATCGGGAAGCCCGCATGATGATCGTGGCTGGCGCCTGGCGATCGCGAACCCGGTCAGCGGATTCGGCGTCGTGGAAGTGGTCGAGCTACGCGATCAAGCGATCGCGACCTCGGGCACCGCGCAACGGGGAGCGCACGTGTGGGGGCCAGCGGCCCAGTCCCTGCTGTCGTTCACCGTGGTCGGGTCCGACATTGCCTTCGCAGATGCCTATGCCACCACCGGCTTTGCCATGGGCCGTGCCGGGGGGCCGTGGGTGAGCGGCCACGCGGGATACTCCTGGCTGGCCATTGCCGCTGACGGCACGGTGTCTCGGGACCGCGCACTAGTGTGCGTGGAGTGACGGGCAACTACGACGAGCACGACCGGCAGCGGTACCAGCCCGAGGCTGGAACCAGTATCCGTGGCGACTTTGCGCGCGACCGTGCACGAGTGCTGCACTCAGCTGCCTTGCGCCGGCTGGCAGCCAAGACCCAGGTGATGGTCGCTGGTTCGGCAGACTTCCCGCGGACCCGACTCACGCATACCCTGGAAGTGGCGCAAATCGCTCGGGAGCTGGGTCACGCCTTGGGCTGCGATGCCGACATCGTCGATATCGCCGGGCTGGCCCATGACCTCGGCCACCCCCCGTATGGTCACAACGGCGAGGATGCACTGGATCTGCTGGCGGATTCCTTCGGCGGGTTCGAAGGCAATGCGCAGTCGCTGCGCATCCTGACCCGGCTGGAGGCGAAGTCCCTGGATCCGGTGACCGGTGCAAGCGCCGGGCTGAACCTGACCCGAGCCAGCCTGGACGCGGCCTGCAAGTACCCGTGGCCCCGACGTGATGGCCAGCGGAAGTTCGGGGTGTATGCCGATGATCTTCCAATGTTCAGCTGGTTGCGTGAAGGTGCACCCGATGAACGCACCTGCCTGGAGGAGCAGGTCATGGACTGGGCGGACGACGTCGCCTATTCCGTGCACGACGTGGAGGACGCCATTCACGGCGGCCATGTGGACCTCGGTCAGCTCAGCTCCGGGCAGGAACGCACCTGGGTCGTGGATACCGCAGCCGAGCGCTACGGCATCGATCCCGGTGCCTTGACCGATGCCGTCGAGCGCCTTCGCCGCCTGGACTACTGGCCGGTCGGCTTTGACGGCTCCATGCAGTCCCTGGCTCACCTCAAGCGGTTCACCAGCAGCCTGATTGGCCGGTTGTGCACAGCCGCCCAGCAAGCGACGCAGGCCCAGTACGGCACCGCACCGTTGGTTCGCTACGACGCGAACCTGATCGTGCCGGACGAAATCCGCGCTGAAGTCGCAGTCATGAAGGCCATTGCCGTTGCCTATGTCATGAATCGCGAAGGCGCAGAAGCTCAGTATCAGCGTCAACAAGTGGAGATCACCGAGCTGTATCACGCCTTGGTCCTTGATGGCGGTCGGTCGCTGGAGGCCTGGCTGAAACCCGATTACGACTTGGCCACCACCGATGCCGAGCGCAATCGGGTGATCGTGGACCAGATCGCCTCATTGACCGACGTCAGCATCGTTGCCTGGCATCAGCGACTGGTCCGGCGCTAGCAGTATCCCCAGCGTCTGCCAGAACCTAGAATCGAGGAATGGCCGGGCGGATCAAGGACGAGGACGTGGCAACCGTCCGAGAGCGCGCCCACATTGATGACGTGGTTCGCGAGTACGTCACCCTCAAGGGAGCCGGCGGAGGCTCGCTGAAGGGGCTGTGTCCCTTCCACGATGAGCGGAGCCCGAGTTTCCACGTCACCCCAAGTCGCGGCATGTGGTATTGCTTCGGGTGCGGGGAAGGCGGTGACGTGCTGTCTTTTCTGCAAAAGATCGACCACCTGTCCTTCGCGGAGGCAGTGGAAAAACTTGCTGACAAGACCGGTATCGAATTGCGGTACGTCGACGGCGGTGCCGCCGTCAACCGGCAGGCCGGCCAACGCACCCGGCTCATTGATGCCCACAAGATCGCGGCGGCCTTCTACGCCCAGCAGCTGGCAACAGCAGAAGCGCAAACAGGTCGCGCGTTCCTCACCGATCGCGGCTTTGATGCTTCGATCACCGCACACTTCGGCGTGGGATACGCCCCCAAGGGCTGGGATGCGCTCACCAAGCACCTGCGATCGCAAGGATTCACCGACGCGGAACTGCTCGCCGGCGGTCTGGTGTCGCAGGGCAATCGGGGGATTTACGACCGATTCCGCGGTCGCCTGGTCTGGCCGATCAAGGATCTTGGCGGTGACGTCATCGGATTCGGTGCCCGCAAGCTGTACGACGATGAGGACGGCCCGAAGTACTTGAATACGCCTGAAACACCGC
>CAIKZY010000024.1 GCA_903832025.1 uncultured Actinomycetes bacterium | reverse complement strand
TAACCGAATCAGAGATGGCAATGGACCATGCCTGGCTTGGCGAGCAGGACTTCGACAGCCCGGGCCACCGAGATCTTCAGGACAGTGCAGAAGGCATATCCACGTCGTCGATGACCGCCGAAGATGCGACCCTGATGGGCATTTACCCCTACCTGTAGAAGGAGGACCTGCCTCGCATGAGCCGCCGACATCGCATGGCGATTCCACGGAAACGAACATGGTGTGGTCGATCCCACGTGCACCAAGAGCCAGTCTGCTGGGCGTCCCGGGGCCGACTTCTGGCACAGTGGCGGCATGGAACTTGCAGACACCATCACCTATTCCGTCACTGACGCAATCGCCGTCATCACGCTGAACCGCCCGGACAAACTCAACGCGTTCTTGCCAGGCATGGGCGAGTTGTATGTCCAGCTCTTGCGCACCGCCGACAGCGATCCTGCTGTTCGAGTGATCGTGGTGACCGGCGCTGGCAAGGGCTTTTGTGCCGGAGCAGACCTGTCCGTGCTTTCAGAGGGAATGCAAGGACTCAATCAGTACGTCGACAAGCAATCGATTCAGACCCTGCCGATGGTGACCCTGTCGATCTCCAAGCCCGTCATCACCGCGATCAACGGTGCCTGTGCCGGCATCGGCTTCGTGCTTGCAGTCAGCGCCGATATCCGACTGATGGCAACCGGGGCAAAGTTGGGGACAACATTCGCTCGGCTAGGCCTGGTGGCCGAATACGGCATTGCCTGGTACCTGCCACGCTTGATCGGCCACGGCGCCGCTGCGCCATTGCTGCTCACCGGCTCGATGATCGACGCAAGCGAAGCCCTGCGGATTGGCCTGGTCAATGCCGTTCATGACGATCCAGTCGAAGCGGCGATGGCCGTGGCACGCGACATCGCCACGAATGTCTCTCCGTATTCGGTGGCCACGATCAAGTCACAGCTCTTGCTCAGTGACGATCACACTCCAGAGCAGGCCGTGGACGCGTCCTTGGCGTTGATGCGTGAATCCTTCGATCAACCGGATATCGCTGAGGCGCTAGCCGCCAAGGCTGACAAGCGGCTTCCTCATTTCCCTTCGCGGCCGATTTAAGGCAGCAACCCACAGTGCGCGAGCGCCATGCGCACCAGTTTGCCCTGGCCCCCACTCATCTCAAGTTCGAAATCGATGCTGGTGATCTCCTGCGGCGAGAGCCAGACGAGGTCCAATGCATCCTGCGAGGGTGAACAATCTCCCGCACACGGGACGATGAAAGCCATCGCAACAGCGTGCTGTCGGGGGTCGTGGAACCCGGTGACTTCCGGGTCGGGGAAATACTCCACGACCGTGAAGGGCTGAGGAGAAGCGGGGATGCGCGGTAGCGCGACTGAGCCAAGGTCCTTCTCGAGATGTCGCACTAGGGCATCGCGAATACGTTCGCCGTACTGCACTCGCCCAGACACAACCGCGCGAGAGATGCTGCCGTCTGGGAGCGCGCGCAGAAGCAAGCCAACCGCAGTGATCTGGCCGTGCTGATCCACGCGTACCGGAACTGCGTCGATGTAGACCATTGGCAGTCGTTCGCGAGCTGCAGCCAGCTCATCACCGCTCAACCAGCTGTTGCGCGTGTCCAGCATGTCGCTCACCGAGGTGCTCCTTTGTGGTTGCCTAACAGGCATCCTGGCAGGTAGCAGTGGTCACCGGGCGCTGGCGCGCCAGCATTGGCGGCCCGTGCCGCTGGCAAACGTGCGTGACTTCCGGGTTCGTCCTAGGGTTATGGCATGAGCCACGTGCCTCCGTCAACCAGCGGGTCAATGCGTCCTGATGGACAGCCGTACGCGGTCATCAAGTCCGAAGAGCAATGGCGTGAGCAACTCACCCCGCAGGAGTATCACGTGCTTCGCGAAGCCGGGACCGAGGCGCCATTCGTTGGCGAGTACACCGATACCAAGATCGAAGGCGTCTATGCGTGCAGGGCGTGCGGTGCGGAGTTGTTTCGCAGCCAAACCAAGTTCGATTCGCACTGCGGCTGGCCGAGTTTCTTCGCTCCATTAGCGCAAGACTCCGTGATTTACCTTCAGGACGACTCACTGGGGCGCACGCGCGTGGAGGTGCGGTGCGCAGCCTGCGGCGGTCATCTCGGTCACGTGTTCGAGGGCGAAGGCTACGGCACCCCGACCGATCAGCGGTACTGCATCAACTCGATTTCGGTGACACTGCATCCGGTCGCTGAGTAGCACGCGTTCGTTATGAGGCACGGCTGCGGTCAGGCTACGCAAATCCAGCACTGATCAGCAACACGCCGACCATGGCCACGCTGACTCCGACATACTGCACCGCGCGAAGGCGTTCACGAAGCACGACGGCAGCCAGCACAGCGGTCACCACCGGATACAGCGATCCCAGTACGGAGGTCACGGACATCAAGCCCAGCGTGCTGGCTACTCCGTAACTCAAATTGGCGGTCGCGTCGACGATGCCGATTCCGGCCATGATTGGCAGGTCTTTGGCTGTTGCTCCGCCGACATTGCGAAAGATCGCAAGGGCCATCAGCAGCAAGACCATTGAACTTGCCCGAAACGAGAACATCGTCATGGCTGCGCTGGTCTTGGAGCCTTCAGCCATCAGGACGTACATCAGGCCGAATCCCACCGCGCTCATCCCCGCCAGCACAAGTGGTCGCGACGACTGCGTGCCGCCCAGCTCAGGACCACTTGCAAGCAGGACGCCGGTGACTGCCACCAAGATGCCGATGACTTGAATCGACCTTGGTGACTCACCCTGAAGCAGCCCGACCCCTACAGGAACCACCACAGCCAACGCCACGATCGGCGAGATCAGCCCCATTGGTGCCGAACTCAATGCCTGGTAGAAGGTGATCATCGAGGCGATCCCGACAACGGACGTCGCAATACCCCATCCCCAAAACGGCGCCGGGGCTATCCACAGGTGACCGAGTGTCACCAGCGCGGCCAAGAAGACGAACCCGAAGATCTGCGAACCCAGGTAGACCACGACTGGTGGCAAACTCCGCGACTTCAGTCCGCCCATGAAGTCCGATGCGCCCCACAGCAACGAGGCCAGCAGGGCAAGGGCGGCGCTCACCGGGTGACCCTACTCCCGATCGGGCCCGGCCAGGTGGACCGTGCTCTGGGGTACGGCGAGCCTCAACCCGGCCAGGCCAACCGCACCATAGCCTGCAGAGGTGAGAACCGTTGATGCGTCAATTGACCCGTTTACCCGCGCCCTGGCGCGGGTCCGGGACATTCAGGTGCGTCCGGAATTCGTTCTCGAGGAGGGTCCAGCCCCGCAACGGCTTGCGCCCCATGCCTTGGCGATCACCGCTGAATTGTCTGATCTAGATGACGATCGCGCGTCCGGGAGGTTCGTGCTGCTGCACGACCCAGACGGCGTTGATGAATGGGATGGAAATTTTCGCACCGTGGTCTTTATCCGAGCCGAACTGGAGTCAGACCTTGCGGAAGACCCGATGCTGCAGGCCGTGGCCTGGACGTGGCTGACCGATGCCCTCACCGACGTTCCGGTGACACACTTGGGTGGCACCGTCACAGTGACCTCCGGTCAGTCATTTGGCACCATGTCCGATCGGCCTGCGGCATCCACGGTGGAGATTCGAGCATCCTGGACGCCCCTGGGAGATGATCAGGACGCCGCACAATCCATGGATCAGCACCTTCAGGTGTGGCTGGATGTGCTCGCGCACGCTGCCGGCATGCAGCCGTTGCCGTCAGATGTGGCGACCTTGCCGTCACGCCGTTCTCGTTCATGAGCGAACATCCAGCCGCCCTGTCCGAACCGCCGGGCATGCAGACATCTGGCCAGGACCTGCCCGTCCACACGATAGAACTTCAGCCTCGTATCGACACGCCCCCGGCAGAGCCACGTGATGGCGTCCCGCCGGTCATCACCAGCGTCGCACAGCTGTCGGCGTATGCCCAAGCGCTCAGCGCTGGCTTCGGGCCGGTAGCCATTGATGCCGAACGGGCCTCCGGATACAGGTATAGCCAGCGGGCGTACCTCATCCAGATTCGTCGAAACGGTGCAGGCAGTGCCCTGATCGATCCCATCGCCTGCACAGACTTGTCCGAGTTGGCCCAGGCAATGCAGGGCACCGAGTGGATCCTGCACGCAGCCACACAGGACCTGGCGTGCCTGGCGGAGGTGGGCCTGGTGCCAGATCGCCTTTTCGACACTGAGCTTGCCGGTCGACTGCTCGGCAAGGACAAGGTCAATCTCGGCGCGTTGGTTGCCTCAGAACTTGGCCATGTGCTGGAGAAGGGGCACGGAGCAGCGGATTGGTCACTGCGTCCGTTGACCCAACTCCAGCTTCGGTATGCGGTGTTGGATGTGGAATTCCTGATCGAGCTTCGCCAGTCCCTCACGCAGCAGCTGCACGATGCGGGCAAATGGGAGTGGGCGTTGCAGGAATTCACCGCCTTGCTGTCCTTTCGTCCCCGTGACCGTGGCGAGGATGCCTGGCGTCGGACCTCTGGAATTCATGCGCTGAAGAAGCCGCGTCAGCTCGCGGTCGCCAGATCCTTGTGGTTCGCACGTGATGCCACTGCCAGACGATCGGATATCGCTCCGGGGCGGGTCCTTCCCGATTCGGCGATCGTCGCTGCCGCTGCCGCGAGTCCGAAGAACGAGGATGAGCTGTCAGCACTTCCTGCCTTCGCCGGTCGCGGCCAGCAGCGTCGTAAGCACACGTGGTGGTCGGCAATCGAGTCCGCATACGCCCTTGCCGAGCAGGAACTGCCCGCACGCACGGTCCCCGCCACCGGTCCTCCACCGCCCAAGGCCTGGGCCGACAAGCACCCACAGGCGTTTGCCCGCTGGGAGGCAGGGCGGACGGTGAGCGCGGCGTTATCTCAGCTCCACAACCTGCCCGTTGAGAACCTGGTCAGTCCCGATGTCATGCGCAAGCTCTGCTGGGATGCGCCAACGACCGGTGAGCCCGCTGAGCTGGCCGAATACATCCACGAGCAGCTGTTGCTGGCCGGTGCCCGCACATGGCAGGCGGACGTGCTCAGCGAGCCGATAGCCCGCGCCTGGAACGCAACGACCGAGGTTACCGACCAGTAATATGGGGGCTGACCCGATAGGAGCGGCCATGCCTCGCGAGATTCAGCCAGTGGTGTTCGTGGATGGCGTGCGCACGCCTTTTGCCAAGGCCGGTGGTGCCTACGCGTCCACTCGCGCCGACGACCTGGTCGTCAAGACCTTTCGCCATCTGCTGCGACGCAATCCCCAGTTGTCGCCAGCGGACATTGATGACGTTGCCGTGGCAGCAACGACCCAAACCGGTGACCAAGGCCTCACCATTGGTCGGACCACCGCCTTGTTGTCCGGGTTACCAAGCAGCGTCCCCGGCTACGCGATAGACCGCATGTGCGCTGGCGCACTCACCGCTGTCACGACGTTGTCGGCCGGCATCGCCAGCGGCAATATCGACATTGCCTTGGCCGGCGGGGTCGAGCACATGACGCATCACCCGATGGGCGCTGGCATGGATCCCAATCCGCGGTTCGTCGCCGAGAAAATCGTTGACCCTGAAGCCTTGGTGATGGGGCAGACTGCCGAGAACCTGCATGATCGCTTTCCTGCCCTCACCAAGGCTCGCGCAGATGCCTTTGCGCTGTCATCTCAGGAAAAGACGGTCGCTGCGTACGCCAACGGATGGATTCAAGCCGATCTGGTTCCCGTGGCCGCCATAGGTCCCAACGGAACAACACTGGTCACGATGGATGAAGCCGTACGTCCGGGCACCACGATGCAAGCACTATCGGTCCTGAAGACCCCATTCCGGCCACACGGCAGGGTCACGGCAGGGAACTCTTCCGGACTCAACGATGGCGCGACGGCAGCCCTGTTGGCATCTGAGTCGGCTGCCGACTCCCGCGGATTGCGAAAGAAGATGCGCATGGTGGCGTATGCATTTGCCGGTGTCGATCCTCAGGTCATGGGATACGGCCCAGTTCCCTCGACGCTCAAGGCACTGCAGCGGGCCGGGCTCACGATCACCGACATTGACCTATTCGAGATCAATGAAGCCTTCGCTGTTCAAGTCTTGAGCTTTCTTGATCACTTCGGCATCGCTGACGACGATCCGCGAGTAAATCCCATGGGCGGAGCGATCGCCGTGGGCCATCCGCTTGCCTCCAGCGGGATACGACTGATGACAAATCTTGCCGCCGACTTCCAGCGAACACCGTCGGCCAAGTACGGGATCACCACGATGTGCATCGGCTTGGGGATGGGCGGCACCATCATCTGGGAGAACCTGAACGATGACCGGAGGCAAGCATGAGTGTCACGCAGCCCGGTACGCATGAGGAAGTCGTGACCTTTGCTCGCGTGCAGACCTTTGACATGCCCGCACATGCAGGTCGCATGGCCTTGATCACCTTGGATAACGACCTCGACCACACGCGTCCATCCACCTTCGGATCGCAGGGGCTCGACCAGATCAATGCCGCACTTGTCCAGATACAGGCTATGGACGACGTTGCGGCCATTGCGATCACCGGTAAGCCCTTCATCTTCGCGGTAGGTGCTGACCTGTCGGCCATTGACACGATCACCAGTCATGCGCAGGCCCTGGAGATCGGTCGTCGCGGGCATGACACATTCAGAAGACTCGGCGAAATGGGGATTCCCACATTCGCCTTCGTCAACGGCGCCGCCATGGGTGGTGGCTTGGAATTGGCGCTGCATTGCGACTACCGAACCGTGTCCTCGGCAATAGCGGCCATGAGCCTTCCTGAGGTCTTCCTGGGGCTAGTTCCCGGTTGGGGAGGCTGCTATCTCCTGCCAAACCTGATCGGGCCTATCAACGCCCTCGAAGTCATCTTGACAAATTCCTTGACCATGAACAAGCAGATGACCGC
>CAIKZY010000023.1 GCA_903832025.1 uncultured Actinomycetes bacterium | reverse complement strand
CCGAGAGGCCTTGATCTCCTTGGATCAAGAGGGGCTCGTGCAGACCATCGCTCGACGAGGTGCCTACGTCCAACGACTCCAGCCAGCCGATATCGCCGATCATTACGAACTGTTCGGTCAGGTGGCCGGCATGGCAGCCGCGCGCGCCGTGGCCCGCATCGATGCAGCCGGCGTAGCGCGCCTTGCGCAGCTACACGAGCAGATGAGCAGTACGGCCGACAAGGCCGAGCGGCAGCACTTGAATTTCGAGTTTCATCGAACGGTCAATCACGCC
The DNA here is from genome assembly GCA_903832025.1 of uncultured Actinomycetes bacterium. GTDB lineage: Bacteria > Actinomycetota > Actinomycetes > S36-B12 > S36-B12 > CAIKZY01. The sequence continues at coordinate 25,402 of CAIKZY010000023.1, read as the reverse complement.
GCCGGCAGCAAGCGCATCAATGCCATGCTTCGGCTCCTGGCAGATTCGTTGCCAATGCCGTACGTGGATTTTCCCGATGAGTGGCTCACCGATGCCGGTGCGCAGCATGAAGAAATCCTGGCCGCGTTTGCGTCCGGCGATGCCATGGCAGCCCAAGAGGCGATGCGTCACCACATCTCAGCAAGCGGTCAGCACGCGATCGATGTCCTGACACGGCTCGGATTCTTCGATGACGCACCCGATGTGGCCGAGGGCAGTTAGCGAGATCGCTCAGCGACGTATACCCCGCTCAGCACCAGCACACCGCCCAGCAGCTGCCAGCCGGACAGCACTTCGCCCAGGATAATCCAGGCGAAGATCGATGCCAGCGCCGGTTCCAGGAGCGCGATCACCGAGACCTGCGCAGCGCTGATCTGCTGCACCGCGGCCATCTCGATCCAAAACGACAGGACTGTGCCGAACACGATCATGTAGACGCACAGCACCCACACCGGGATGCCGTGCGTTGCCAGCCCTGCCGGGGTCCTGGGATGCCACAGCGTGGACCACGGAAAGTTCCACCACGGGCGCACCACGGCGAAGAACGCGGCGGACAAGCCGAATCCCCACATGGTCAGCGACAGCGGGTCGCGATTGAACGGTGCTCGCACCTGACGGTCACCGACGACGAAGTACACCGACAGCGCGCATGCCGCACCGAGCCCGCCCATCACTCCGACCACGTTCAGATGAAATCCGCCCCACAGTTGCGCGACCAGCGACAGTCCCAGTAGTGCCAGCGCCAAGCCGAGCCACACCGATGAGGCCACCGCTCGACGCAGGCCATAGCGCCAGTACAGCGTGACCAGGATCGGCGCGGTGTACTCCAGCAGCAACGCGATGGAGATGTCCATGTGCGAGATGGCGATGAAATAGCACAGTTGCGTAAACGTGATGCCCAGCAGGCCGAAGGCCAAGAGCCCGGGCCATTCGGCTGCGCGAACGGAAAATGCTCGCGGATTCTTGACCGCGATGACCACTGCAAGGATTCCGAAGGCGACTGTCACCCGAAGTTCGGCCAGGTGTGCGGAGTCCAGTCCGGATTCCAGGATCGACTTGGAGACCGTGCCGTTCAGCGCGAATAGCGTCGAGGCGACCACGGCCAAGGTGATGCCACGACGCGAGGAGTTGGTCATCAATGACCTGAAGTCGTGCATGTTCTGGTCGTAGCCGAGCTAGGAGCGCCCGGCGCTGGCCGTGGCGATCGCAGCGGCGTACACGGCCATGGTCTGCTCGGCGATTGCGTGCCAGTCGAAGTGGTCGATGGCGCGCTGTCGGCCGGTTGCGCCCATGGTCGCCGCCCGCTGGGGATCTGCGGCCAGGACATTGACGGACTCGGCGAACGAGGCGGCGAAGGCGCCAGTGTCCTGCGCGTCATATGGCACCAGCAGTCCGGTGACCCCGTCCACCACGACCTCGGGAATCCCGCCGACAGCGCTTGCGACGACGGCTGTGGCGCACGCCATTGCCTCCAGGTTCACGATGCCCAATGGTTCATAGATGGACGGGCAGGCGAAGGCAAGTGCGCGCGAGTACAACTGCACGAGCTCGCGCCTACCGACCTGCTCTTGGATCCAGACCACCGAGTCCTCACCACGCAACTGCCGAAGCCGTGCAACCCCGGCACGAACTTCCTCCCCCATCTGCGGGGTGTCCGGGCTCGATGCGCACAGCACCAATTGCAGCTGCGGAGCGAAGTGCTCTGCTGCGGCGAGCAGGAGATTCACGCCCTTTTGGCGCGTGATGCGCCCGACGAACAGCACGTAAGGCCGATGCGGGTCGATATCCAACGCCTCCAGGACATCGATGTCCGGATCAGGGGTGAAGGACTGGGTGTTGATGCCGTTGTGCACCACATGAACGTGCTCGGGATCGATAAACGGATACGCCTGCAGAACATCGGCTGCCATGCCGTGGCTCACCGCGATGATGGCATCAGCCTGTGCGTACGCTTCCTGCTCAATCCAGGACGACACCCGGTATCCGCCGCCCAGCTGCTCCTGCTTCCACGGACGAAGCGGCTCCAGGGAATGCGCCGTGATGACGTGCGGCACATCCTGCATCAAGTGAATCAGGTGTCCGGCCAGGTTGGCGTACCACGTGTGTGAATGGACGATGTCCACGTCGGACATGGCGGCAGTCATCGCCAGGTCAACACCGAGGGTCTGCAACGCGCCATTGGCCGCTGCCAGGTCAGTGGGGACCTGATGTGCGGTGGCATCGGTGCGTGCCTGGCCGAAGCATTGAACATCCACCTGGGCCATGGTGCGCAGCTGCTCCACCAGGTGCTCCACATGGACTCCGGCACCGCCGTAGGTATCTGGTGGCCATTCGCGAGTCACGATTCCCACGCGCATGCAGCCAGCCTAGTCACGCCCCGCCGTGGTCGGTGCCGCATCTAGCCGAAGGTCACCAGAAGAAAGTACGCTGCACGTGTGTCCATAACCCCATCCGTGCTGGCCATCGTCCTGGCCGGCGGTGAGGGCAAGCGGCTGATGCCGTTGACCGAGGACCGCGCCAAGCCAGCGGTCCCCTTCGGCGGTACGTATCGGCTCATTGACTTCGTCCTGTCGAATTTCATTAATTCCGGTGTGCGCCGGGTGTGCGTGCTGACCCAGTACAAGTCGCACTCCCTGGACCGCCACATCACCACGACCTGGCGCATGCCGACACTGCTCGGGGACTACGTCACTCCGGTGCCGGCACAGCAACGCCTGGGACCTCGCTGGTACACCGGCTCAGCTGATGCCATCTTCCAGAGCATGAACCTGATCCGCGATGAGGGCCCTGAATACGTGGCGGTGTTCGGGGCCGATCACGTGTATCGCATGGATCCGATGCAGATGCTCAGTGCGCACATCGACTCCGGCGCGGCAGTGACCGTGGCCGGGATCCGCGTTCCGGCTGACATCGCCAGCCAGTTCGGCATCATCCAGGCGCAGCCGGGCAGAAATGCCATCGCCAGGTTCCTGGAAAAGCCGATCAACCCACCGACCATTCCCGGTGATGATCAGCACTGCTTCGCCTCGATGGGCAACTACATCTTCACTACCAAGGATCTGGTCGAGGCATTGCACGTCGATGCGGCTGACGAGACATCGATTCACGACATGGGCACCAACATCATCCCGATGCTGACTGCCGCCGGTCGGGCACAGGTGTACGACTTCAACGACAACATCGTCCCCGGTGCCACCGAACGCGACCGCGGCTACTGGCGCGATGTGGGAAACCTGGACAGCTATCACGACGCGCATATGGATCTGGTTTCGGTGCTGCCGGTCTTCAATATGTACAACCGCAGATGGCCGATCCTGGCGAATATGCCGTCCCTGCCACCGGCAAAGTTCGTCGAGGGTGGCAATGCCCATGAGTCGATGGTGGCTGCCGGAACGATCATCTCCGGTGCGCATGTTCGCAGCTCGGTGATTTCCTCGTCGGTGCAAATTGATGCCGGAGCCTATGTGGAAGGCAGCGTGGTGATGTCCGGCGCCCGAATCGGCCGTAATGCCGTGGTGCGCCGAGCCATCTTGGACAAGGGCGTCGTGGTGCCCGACGGCGCGCAACTCGGCGTGGATCTGGAACGTGATGCCACTCGATACACCGTCAGTGACGGCGGCATCGTCGTGGTCGGCAAGGGCATCGAAGTCTCGTTCTAGGGTGAAGCGGGCCGTGGGTCCGGTGGAGGGACCAGCACGTGGGGAAGTGGACGCGCGCACTGGTCTGCACGGGGTTGTGCATCCTGGCGATTGCGGCCGGTGCAGGTGCCTCGACCGGTGCATCGGCAGACGCATCGACACCGAGGCTGCAGCCGGCCGTCGTCGGCGGCACTCCGACCACGATCGGTGCCGTGCCCTGGCAGGTGCTACTGGTCATCAACGGACAGACGGAATGCGGCGGTGCATTGGTCGCGGCCCAGTGGGTGCTGACTGCCGCGCATTGCGTCGCGGGGGTACCGCCCGCGCAAATCGCGCTCTACACCGGGCTCACCGACCAAACGACGCGGTCGCCGCAGTCCGAAAGTGCCGTCGCACAAGTCATCGTTGCGCCAGGCTGGACTGCGGCCACCTATGCCGGTGACCTGGCACTGGTGCAGTTGAGTGCTCCCGTTGCCGTCGATGCCACCCACAGCCCGGTGGCATTGCCGGTGATGGTGGATGCATCGACCTGGCCGGCCGCCGGAACCCCTGCCACGATCAGCGGCTGGGGATCCACGAGCGACGGCGGGCAATCGGTCGCACAACTGCGATCGGCGATCGTGCAGGTACTCACCGGCCCATCGGAGGCAACCTGTGGTCATTACGGGGCGAGCTACCACGCGGCCACGCATCTGTGCGCCGGCCAGCCAACCGGCGGGGTGGACTCCTGTCAGGGCGACAGCGGTGGGCCACTGACCGTCCTGGTCAATGGCGTGGCAACCCTGGCCGGGGTGGTCAGCAGCGGTGATGGTTGCGCCGATCCTGGCTTCCCCGGGCTGTACACGCGGGTGGCGAATTACCTGGACTGGCTTCGCGAGTACCTGCCCCTGCCGCAGGGCCCGCCGTCGGCACCCATGTCGGTGACAGCCGCCGCCCTGTCCGCCGGCCGCATCCTGGTGACGTGGGCGTCGACCGCGCCGATCGGCGACACGACCTACACCGCCACGGTCACTCCTGGCGGACAGCAGTGCACCACCAGTGCGCTGCACTGCGTTGTCGTCGGTATCAGTCCGGGATCAGTGCTCACCGCCTCGGTGACGGCAAGCAACGCACTGGGTACCAGCCCGGTGTCGGCAAGCAGTGCCAAGGTCACCGCTGTTACCGCCACCGCGCATACCGGCTCCAAGCTCTGGCTGGCCGCACTTGCGCGATTGGCGGGTATCGGCACCCACGGCCTGACAACCTCCACCCCTGGGGTGTGCACCATTGCCGGAACCCGACTTGCCCTGCACGCACCGGGGACCTGCATCGTGCAGGTCGGCCATCGCACCGTGTGGGTGCAGTCAGTGTGATGGTCGGCGCCTCTTAGCCGATACGACCGGCAATGTAGTCCTGCGTTCGGGCATGAACCGGCGCATCGAAGATCTGCCGGGTTGCACCGAATTCCACCAAGTGTCCGGTGCGTTGACCGGCCTGGTTCACCTCAGCGGAGAAGAAGGCCGTCCAATCAGAGATACGCGTTGCCTGCTGCATGTTGTGGGTGACGATGACGATCGTGTACTCGCGGGCAAGGTCTACGATCAATTCCTCGATCCGACTGGTGGCAGTCGGATCCAGTGATGCACACGGCTCATCCATCAAGATCACCTCCGGACCAACGGCCAGGCATCGGGCGATGACCAGTCGCTGCTGCTGTCCGCCGGAGAGCTCATTGGCGGGCTTATGCAGCACATCCTTGACCTCATCCCACAGTGCGGCACGGCGCAGGCAGTGCTCGACCAGCGCAGCCAGATCCCCGGTGCGCTTGGTGATCTTGGGCCCGTAGGCGACATTGTCGAAGATGGACTTGGGAAACACGTTCGGCTTCTGGAACACCATGCCGATCGTGCGCCGAACGGCGATGGGGTCGACATCGGGTGCGTACAGGTCCCTGCCACGATGCAGCACCGTGCCAGTGATGCGTGCCTGCGGCACCAGGTCATTCATCCGGTTCAGCGTGCGCAGCAGCGTTGTCTTGCCGCAGCCGCTTGGGCCGATGAACGCCGTGACCTGGGTCGCCGGGATCTGCAGATCCACATCAGCCACCGCCGGAGACTGGCCGTACATCACGCCCACGTGCTGGAGCACGAACTCCGGTGAAGTCTCGGCATCGAACGGCCCGGACATCTGACTGGTCACCGCTCCATTGTGTCTGGTTCAGTGCCCGGTCGGACACCTGGCTGACCGGGCACCGATCAGCCGCGTGGCCAGTGCCTAGTCGGCGTCGCTGCCTAAGCCGTGGCGTTCGATGGCAACAGTTCGCACGCCCCTGGCATCGAAGGATCGATGCACCACGATCATCTCCGCCGGTGATAGGCGAGCGTCGAGTTCAGGAAGGGACACCGACAGGCCGGTCTCTGCGGCCAGAGCTGCGATCAGCGTCGGCATCACCGGCCGGTGCGAGCACACGACCACTGGACCGGGCTTGCTTACCAAGGCGCGCATCCGCTCGGCGGCTCGGTCGGGATTGGCGGCGTGCCCTTCCTCGGACAATGCCGGCTCCTCATGCAGGGGCAGGTCGTTGGCCCGAGCAAAGCGTCGCACGGTGTCCACGCAGCACGTGGACGGGGAGGAATGCACGTTGGCAATGCCGAAGGCGTCAAGGATGGGAATTAGGGCCTTGGCCTGGCTGCGTCCCTTGCCCGACAGTGGGCGCAGCGCATCGATGCTTCCGCTGTAGTCCGCGCGCTTCATCGCCTTGGCATGGCGCAGCAGGATCAGGGGTGATGTCACCGGGATGACGCTGGCCGAGACCACCAGTGCCACATCATGCTCGTAGGTCAGCACGCTGCCGGCCTCATGCACCGAGACCCAGGTGATCTCGTCGACCTCGTCGTCGGGCACGAATCCGGCGTCGCTGACCATGCGCGCATTCCAGTAATTGACGATCTTGGGTCGACCCATCGCCAGGTAGGTCTGGCTTGGCAGGGGACAGGCCAGTGCCACCCGCAGTCCGGTCTCCTCCTCGCATTCGCGAATCGCGGTAGCCACGATGTGCTCGCCTTGATCCATCTTTCCCTTGGGCAAGGACCAGTCCTTGCGGCTGGGCCGATGCACGGCAAGGAACTGGGCTCCATGCTCGGAGTGACGCATCACCACCACGCCGGCGGCACGAACGGTGATAGCCCTGTCCTGACTCATGCCCAGGCCACGTTTTTGGACGACTTCTTCACCTTCGGCCACAGCTCCAAGAACGCGAACCGATCGTAAATCTCCAGATCGCTCTCATGTTCATACAGTCGCCCGAGCAAGAAGGCGATGGATGGCTCAGCAGCGGCAGCCATCTCACGCACGGACTCCTGGGCGACGTACGCGTCCTGATGCGTTCCGAGCAGTTCGGTGACCATGGCCAGCTGCTTGGCGAACTTGCGGGCATTGGCGTCGCAGACCGGAAGCACTGCTTCCAGTGCATAGCGAGCGCGCTTGGCAATGATGCGTGCCTGGTGCCAGTCGGTGCTGGGGGTCTCCAGTTCCAGGGCATTGCAGGCCGACCGCAAGGACTCCCATGCCTGAGCCACTAGGGGCGCCATCACCTGCTGATACGGCAGGTAGGCAGTGGTGACCGCAGTGGGGTGATTGGCAGCGTCGATGAGGTCTTCGATCAGGTACTGATGCCGATCGCTGCGCAGAGCCGCCAGGGCACCGGCAAGTCCACCGGTCGTTCGCCTGGCCAGCTCACTGTCCAGTGTTGGCTGCAACGCCTGAGCTTGATCGCCAAGCACGGCCGCATTTTCGGTCAGGCGCGCATGAACCACTTCTGCATCGCGTACCTGGCCCATCTCACTTGCCAGCCAGCCCAGCTCTGCGCGCAGGTGCTGCTGCCAATCGGCTTCGAAGAGCGGGGCGAACACGCGCAGGGTGCTGCGGAGCCTGCGACAGGCCACGCGCATCTGATGCACGCCGTCATCTTCCAATCGGCGAACATTCATGTCAGCCATCAGCAGTGCACGCACCTGACCGAGCAGGATGAACCGCAGCACGTCAATGGCCAGCACCATGCCCGTCGGCAGCTGCGGCTCGGGCACATCGGCCGGAGCCGAGGCGCGGTTTCCCAATGCTGAGGCAGCCTTGCCCAAGGTGGTCATCGCCGCACCGGCTGCCAGCAGGTTGCCGGTGACCAGTTCCATGGCGTCCAGGCTGTACAGGTCTGACGCGTCGCTGGCCTCGACCTCGATCTGACGGTAGGCCAGGTCCCGGGTGCTGGGTCCGGCGATTCGGACATGGTCATCGACCACTTCGGCCAACTGCGTGCCGGCGGCGTTGAAGATGGCAAATGGGGTGCGCGTCGTCAGTACCTTTGCTTGCATCCGCAGGGGCTTTTCGCCGATCAGCGGGGAGACGATGTCGGCCAGTTCTGCCGGGACATGGTCGCTCAGTGGCAGGTGCAGCTCTTCACGGTCACCGGACCGTCCGTTGACCGGCAGCTTCAGGTGCCAGCCCTCGTCCGGGCCGCCGGTGCGTCGACGCAAGGTGATCTTCCAGCGAATCAGCGTCAGCTCATCGGTGTCGAAGTAGTCGGCATCCAGGTCACGATCTGGCTCGCGCACCGCATTCAGCGGACCGAGCCCGGCAAGTGCCTGCTCGAGCTGGAAGTCATCGGCGACGCGGAGCTTGCGCTCCACTTCACGATGGACGTTCATCGATCCCCTGCTCGACGCGCGCGCTGGGCGATGAGCGTGTCCTGGTAGTCGCGCAGCCGCGTGCCATCAGCAGATCGGATGCGTCGTTGCCAGGTGCCATCGGCGCCCAGGTCCCAACGCGAGGTGCCCGGATCAAAGGCGAGTTCGAACAGGGCATTGATGTCGCTGATCTGATCGGGGTGCACCAGCCGCACCAAGGTCTCCACCCGTCGATCGAGATTGCGGTGCATCATGTCCGCAGAGCCGATCCACACTTCCTGATCGCCGCCGTTGGCGAAGGCGTATGCCCGTGAATGCTCCAGGAAGCGTCCCAGGATCGAGACGACCTTGATGTTCTGGCTCAGGCCGGGAACGCCAGGGCGCAGTGCGCAGATACCACGGACGAAGACTTCGACGGGCACGCCGGCATCCGATGCCCGGTACAGCGCATCGATCACTCCTTCATCGACCAGGGCGTTGCTCTTGAACCGAATCCGCGCTTGGCGGCCGGCTTGGGCATGGGCGATCTCGCGATCGATGCGCTCGACCAGACCGGCGCGCACCGAGTGCGGTGCGACCAGGAGTCGGTGATAGTCGGTGGTCATGGAATAGCCCGACAGCACGTTGAACAAGCTGTTCACGTCCTCGCCGACCTGGTCATCGCAGGTCAGCAGGCCAAGGTCTTCGTACAGTCGAGCGGTCTTGGGGTGATAGTTGCCGGTGCCCAGGTGGCAGTATCGCCGCAGCTTGTCGCCATCGTTGCGCACGACCATCGACAGCTTGCAGTGCGTCTTGAGCCCGACCAGCCCGTAGACCACGTGAACGCCGGCCTCTTCGAGCTTGCGACCCCAGTCGATGTTGTTCTGCTCGTCAAAGCGTGCCTTGATTTCCACCAGTGCCAGGACCTGCTTACCGGCTTGCGCGGCATCGATGAGGGCATCGACGATCGGTGAGTCCCCGGAGGTGCGGTACAGGGTCTGCTTGATGGCCAGGACATTGGGATCGGTGGCCGCCTGCTCCAGGAACAACTGCACACTGGTACTGAACGAGTCGTACGGGTGGTGCAGCAGCACATCGTGCTCACGCACGGTGCCCAGGACGTCCGGTGCGGTCGCGGACTCCATCTGATTGAGCTGGCGCGAGGTCGACGACACGAACTTGTCCTGCTTCAAGTCGTCGCGGTCCAGGCCGACCAGCGTCCATAGCCCGGTCAGGTCCAGCGGACCGGGAATGCGGAAGACCTCCTGCTCGGTCACATCGAGCTCACTGATCAGCAAGTCCAGGACGTTGGCCGAGATGGATTCCTCCACCTCCAGGCGCACCGGTGGCCCGAATCGGCGCCGCATGAGCTCTCGCTCCAGGGCCGCCAGCAGGTTCTCGGCGTCATCCTCCTCGACCTCAACGTCCTCGTTGCGGGTGACGCGGAAGGTGTGGTGCTCGAGAATCTGCATGCCGGGAAACAGGTCGTTGAGATGTCCGCTGATGACATCCTCAAGGGGAACGAACCGCTGCGGTCCGACCTTGACAAAGCGCGGCAGTGACGGCGGCACCTTCACGCGCGCGAACAACTGCGTTCCGGAGACCGGATTGCGCACCACGACCGCCAGGTTCAGGCTCAGTCCGGAGATGTAGGGGAATGGGTGAGAGGGGTCCACTGCCAGCGGTGTCAGGACAGGGAACACCTGCGCGTCGAAGAATGGCTCGGTTCCGCTTCGCTCGGCATCGGTGAGATCGTTCCACCGCACCAACTCGATGCCATTGCGCCCCAATTCGGGCAGGACTTCCTCGTGGAACAGGCTGGCGTGACGCCGCTGCAGCGCATGGGCCTGCCCCCAGATCGATTCCAGCACCTCACGCGGAGTCAGTCCGCTGGGCGATCGGACGGCGATCCCGGTTGCGATGCGCCGCTTCAGACCGGCCACCCGAACCATGAAGAACTCATCGAGGTTGCTGGCGAAGATGGCCAGGAACTTTGCCCGATCCAGGACCGGAAGCTCACCATCCTCAGCCAGCTCCAGCACCCGCTGGTTGAAGGCAAGCCAGGACTCCTCCCGGTCCAGGAATCGATCCTTGGGCAAGGACGAATCGGTCACGGGCAGGGGAGTGACTTGCAACTCCATGGGGGAAGGAATGGTCTCGCTCACCTAGCAATGGTGGCACACCCCGGTTAACGCAAGGCAACCCCGCGATGGCGATACAGCACATCGGTATCCCAATTGGTGAATCCCAAGCTCGTATACAACCCGATGGCCGCAGTGTTCGTCGCGTCGACGAAGAGCATCGCCTGGCCCAGGCCCAGATTGCGCAAGTGGTGCAAGCCGGCCAGCGTCAGCGCCCGGCCCAAGCCGGTGCCCTGCTCGCCGGGGGCGACACCGACCACGTAGACCTCCCCGATCGGGGCATGGTGATGCGCGGATGATCCGATGCCGTGGACCTTGGTCCAGTGGAACCCGACCATGGTGCCGTCGCGCTCTGCGACGATGAATCCGCGGGGATCAAACCATGGTTCGGACATGCGCTGGGCCAGGTCGCGTGCGGTCCAGCTGCCCTGCTCGGGGTGGTCGGCAAAGGCCTCGGCATTGATCTGCAGCCACTTGGCGTCATCGGCACCGGGCGTAAATGCCCGGGCGGTGATGCCTGCCGGCCAGTGCACGGGGTCCAGCGGTGCATGCAGGCTGCGGCGCATCTGCAGCAGGACTCGCTGCTTGCCGAAGCCCATGGAGGTTGCCAGGAACGATGCCCCTTGCTGCTCACCATGCGCCCAGAGCCGCAGTCGGCTCCCGCTGTCGCGAGCGACCAGCTCGGTGATCAGCGCACGGCCAACACCCTCCCGCCGGTGCCCGGGGTGCACCACGAGTTCGGCGATCGGGCCCTGGATGAGGTCGGTGGCATCGAGATGGGCGTACCCAAGCAGCTCGCCGGTGTCAGCGGTCACCAGCACATGCGAGCTGCCCTCGTCGCCGCCGTGGCGAAGGTGCAACAGGACGTGCTCGGACAGCGGCGACCGACCGTCAGCTGCGGTCGCCTGGGTGACCAGGTTCAGTACCTGCTGGGCCTCGGCGGTGCTCAACACCGATGCGGCGCGCACGGTAACGATCATGAAACGGAAACTGGGCTGAACTCGTGATCGGCCAGCGCAGTGCCGCTCGGGACGAATCGGTAGCCGACATTGCGCACCGTACCGATCAGCGCCTCATGCTCTACGCCCAATTTGGCGCGCAATCGACGCACGTGCACGTCAACGGTGCGGGTGCCGCCGAAGTAGTCGTAGCCCCAGACTTCCTGAAGCAGCAGTGCGCGCGTGAACACGCGTCCCGGATGCTGGGCGAGGAACTTCAGCAGCTCGAATTCCTTGAACGTCAGGTCCAGGGTGCGTCCACGCAGCTTGGCGGTGTAGCTGGCCTCGTCGACCATCAGCTCCCCGGACCGGATCTCCTCCGGCTCGGACGTGGGAGCACCGGTGCTCTCGGCAACTCGAGACACCGACAGCCGCAATCGGGCCTCCAGCTCGGCCGGGCTGGTGGTGTCCACGATCACCTCGTCCATGCCCCAGTCCCATTGCACACCGGTCAGCCCACCCTCGGTGGTGATCAAGATGACCGGCACATCCACCCCGGTCTGACGGATCAACCGCGTCAGTCCCCGCACCGCAGGCAGGTCACGGCGTCCGTCGATGAGCAGGGCATCGCAGTTCGGGGCGTCCAGCAATGCCGTCGGATCTGCGGGCATGGTTCGCACGTGATGGGCCAGCAGGCTCAAGGAGGGAAGCACCTCGATCGAAGGTTCCATGGCGCGCGTGAGGAGCAATAGGCGCATGGGTCACCTCCTGGGAATTGGCCTGCAGTCTACGGGATGGGAAGAATATGGGGTTCGGGCAGTCAGGTGCCCGACGAACAAGCGTGCGACCGGGGATCGGGAAGTGAGGTGATGGACGTGGAACCGATGCCACCCGCTCAGGCCACGATGCTGATGACCAGCGATCACGTCCGAATTCACGCACTGCACCGCCCGGCGCCCATCGGCCGCGAGCGATCACTGGCCATCGTGGTCGTGCATGGGTTCACCAATCGTGCCGATACCGACAAGATGCTCACCATCGTCGCCCGCCTGCACAGGCATGCATCGGTGATCAATGTCGAGATGCGAGGGCACGGCAAGTCCGAAGGTGCCACGAGCTTGGGCTATCGGGAGATCGCTGATGTCTCGGCCGCAGTGCGCTGGGCACGAGCGCTGGGCTATCGCACGGTGGTGACGCTGGGCTTCTCGCTCGGCGGTGCGGTGGTGGTCCGACAGGCAGCGCATCCTGAAGGTGATGATGATGCTGTTGACGCATTGGTAAGCGTGAGCGCTCCGGCGTTCTGGTACTACAAGGGCACCAGGATCACTCGCGCGCTGCACCGCATGGTGGAACGCAAGTACGGCCGAGCCATCCTGCGAGGCATGGGGGCTCGGGTGGATTCCACCCCCTGGCCGATACCCATGCCCGACACCCCGGAGCAGGCAGCGTCAACGATCATGATTCCGGCACTGGTCGTGCACGGGACGGTGGATCAGTACTTCCCCACCGAGCATGCCGACCGACTGCGCGCAGCATTTGCCACCCGTTCGGCACGCAGTGATGCCTGGATCGTCGAGGGATTCGCGCACGCAGAATCAGGAATCGATACCTGGCTGCTCGATGCGATTACCGCATGGATTATCCAAGCGGTGGGTATGAGCGACGGCCTGGAGGACCACGGCCTGGGGGACGACACCCTGCAGGATGACTCCATGAACGCGCAGGTGCAGCCATGACGGGCATCGTCATCTTGTGCGTTGCACTCGTCGCGGCGACGGCATTCGGACTCTGGCGCCGGGCCACCGATGGCCGGATGCACGACGTGCGCCCGGTTCCCGATGCCGATGACGCCCCACCCGGTCAGCTCCACATCGCAGATCGTGGTGAGCATGGGGGCGATGTGTTGACCGCGGCGGCGTTGGGAACGTCTGTCCTGGGCTCACGTGCCACATTCGTGCAGTTCTCCAGCGCCTTTTGCGCACCGTGTCGGGCAACGCGCGTGGTGCTGGCCGATGTCGCGGCAACCAATCCCGGGGTGGTGCACGTGGACATCGATGCCGAATCGCACCTGGACCTCGTGCGTGCCTTGCACATTCGGCGGACCCCCACCGTCCTGGTGCTTGATGCACGCGGTGTCATTCGCCAGCGGGCCTCGGGAGCGACTCGCAAGGCAGATGCGTTGCATGCGCTGGACGCCCTGAACGAGCCCTGAGCCGCACCCGACTGGCTCACCCGGATCCAGGCGCACCCCACTGATGATGACTCCCGCAATCGATGCCGGTCCTGCAGTGGCGTTGCTGCAACATCTTGGCAATTGCGTGAGGCATTTGCGGTGCAGGTGCTGGTACAGATCTACATTCATGGCACCAGGTTGGAAGGTGGCAGATGAGCACCCAGTTGTGCACGCGCACGGAGATTGACCCACGCGGTCCGCGTTTTGGCGGAACGATCACCACCATCGTGCTTGCCGTGGCATTGATCACCGCCGGCTCGACGTTGAGCACGGTGCTGGTCGCATGGCAGGCGGTGGTCTTTGGCTTGGGAGCGATCGTGGGCCTGTATGCGCAGCCGTACGGCATCGTGTATCGCCGCATCATCGGCCCGCGCCTGGCGCCGCCGGTGGCGCTGGAAGACGCCGCACCCCCGCGCTTTGCGCAGGCGGTAGGCCTGGTCTTCATGACCGTGGCATTGCTCTCGATCGCTCTGGGCGCGACCGCGGTCGCCAGTGTGGCTATCGGCTTGGCGTTGGCAGCGGCGTTCTTGAATGCCGCATTCGACTTCTGCCTCGGATGCGAGATGTACCTGTTGGGCAAGCGCGCACTGGTGCAGTAATCGCGCACTGGTTCCGCAGTACCGGTACAGGAGTACTGGTGCAGGAGTACCGGTACAGGAGCACCGGCACATGAGTCGGTGAAGCGCACGCGCTCACGGTGATGACGACTTCGCGGTGATCACGTATTCGGTAGCGCGGTGCAGGCCGTGTGATCGTGAATGGGGCGTCCTCAGCAATTCGGTGTGATGACTGCCCGGCCAGTGATCCGCCCGCCGCGCAAGTCCGCCAGGGCAGCATTGATGTCACCGAGCGGATATCGCTGGATGGTCGACTGCACGGTGCCACCGCGTGCCAGGTCGAACACGTTGCCCAGGTCACCGCGACTCCCCCAACTGGTGGTGGTGATTGATGCCTCCGGTGGCAGCGCGAAAAAGCCGACAGGAAGTGTTCCCTCGCCGAGTCCGACAATGTTCAATACGGCGCCTGGGCACAGCAGGGTGCTGCTGAGCGCGAGGGTGTCGTGTGAGGCGACGAAGTCCAGGACGATGTCGCAACTGCCCAGCACCGCTTGGCAACGCTCGGGCGTGAACGTCGCATCGGCACCCAGTGACAGTGCGTGCTGGGCCCGGCCTGCGTTGGGCTCGATGGCGATGACGTGAGCCGATGTCAGTGTCCGCGCGTACTGGATCGCGTACTGGCCCAGTCCACCGGCTCCGACGATGGCGATGGTGCGCGGGTCAGGTCGCAGGCCGATGGCGCGCATCACGGCTCGGTATGACGTCAGACCGGCATCGGTGAGCACAGCGGCCTCTGTGGAATCCAGGCCGCCGCAGTCCACCAGGTGACGGGCGTCTACCGTCATCAATTGCGCGAACCCTCCCGCCCGGCCGATGCCGTTCATGGACAGGGTCTGCTCCTGGCACAAATTCTCCAGGTCTTGGGTGCAGCGGCTACACGCACCGCATCCTTGGGCGCCGAAGACCGCCACGTGCGCGCCGATCTGCCAGTCGGTGACCGCTGCCCCGCAGGACTCGATGACGCCGGCGCTTTCATGACCCAAGATCGCGGGGAACCCGGGCAGGATGGCTGGCTGTCCGTCGATCAGATGCAGGTCGGTGTGGCACAGGCCGACGGCCATCACACGGATGACGACCTCATGATCGTCGGGGATGGGGTCGGGGACCTCGGCCACGCGCAGTGACTGCCCGTAGCCGTCCAGCAGCGCGGCCTGCATCAGCTGCGAAATTCCGCGATCCGTGACTCGGTGTCGTCAATGACGTACCCCGTTGTCGCCTCGTACGCCAGGCCGGCATCCCACGCATGGGAGTCGGCATAGCGATACAGGTCCTTGTAGGCCAGCAATGCGCCCATGCTGTTGCCGGCGATGTCAGTGGCCAGGCGATGGACGTACTCGTTGAATTCCTCGCTCGGCACCGCGGCCGCCGCGATTCCCCACTGCGCTGCCTGTTCGCCGGTGAAGGTCATGGCCGAGTAGGACAGCATTCGTGCACGCTGCGCTCCGGCCAGTCGCGCCAGGCGCTGACTCATTCCCCAGGACGGCCGCAGCCCCCACTTGGCATGGGTGTCGCCGAACTTGGCCGTGTGCGTGGTGACCAGCAGGTCGCACGCAAGGGCCAGTTCCAAGGCCCCGGTGAAGCAGAACCCATTCACGGCTGCGATCACGATGGCATCCAATGCGTTGATCGCGGTGATCAGCCCACGGGCCGGGATATCCAGATAGTCCCCGACCGCGCCACCGGCGAGGGACCGCTGCCCGAGAGCTTTGAGGTCTACCCCGGCACTGAAGGCCTTGCCGTTGCCGGTGATGACCAGGACTCGGATTGCCGGATTGGCGGCCACCTGCGCCACTGCTTGGGCCATCGATTCCAGCATGGGCACAGTCAGGGCATTCATCGCCTCCGGGCGATTCAGGCGAATGGTGGCCACCGGTGCGGCCGCGTCAAACTCGATGCCCTCGTATGCCATGAGATACCCCTGTGCCGTGGACCTGCCGATGCTCGACGGTGGCCGAGCTGATGGCGCGATGGTAGTCGGCCTACTCTTCGGGCAATTGGCAGTTCCCACCCAGGCGTCTCCCAGGGATTTCACAGGATCGCTCACCACAATGCTGCTGTGAAGCGTCGAACTCTGTGGACAAACCTGATCTTGATCGTTGTCGTCATCGCGGTGGCCGTGGGCGGCTACTTCTGGCTCTTCGCCCCGAAGGACTCTGCGCCGGTCGCCCGAACTGCGACGGTGTCCACCGGCGATGTGTCTTCCACGGTCACTGCCTCAGGCACCGTGGCCTCCAGCGGAAACGTGGTGCTGAGCTTTGCCTCCAGCGGAACGGTGACCGGGGTGTATGTCCATCCGGGCCAGCGGGTCACGGCGGGTCAGAAGTTGGCATCGATCGATCCGTCCAGTGCCCGGCAGGCACTGGCGGCAGCCCAGGTGTCCTTGGCCACCCAGCAGGCGGCAGCCAGGACGACCTCGTTGAGCGTTGCCCAGGCCAAACTCGGCTTGGATTCAGCACGAGCGGCCCAGGCGGCCAATGCTCAGTCCTCCAAGAACACCATTGCCCAGGACCAGCAGACCCTGGCAGCGGCTCAGGCAGCTGCGTCCTCGGCCTGCCTGACCCCATCGAGTACCACCTGCGCTGACCTTGGCGCGTGGTCAACGATGCAGAAGCTGTACACCGCGCTTGCGCAGGCGCAGCGCTCCCTTGCCGCAGCACAGCAGACGCAGACCAACACCCTGGCGCAGGACAATCAGGCGATCTCCCAGGCCCAGACCACCTCGGCTGCGCAGACTGCCCAGAACAAGCTCACCAATGACACGCTGTCCCTGCAGTCAGCGGTCGACTCAGCGAATACGCAATCGGTGCAAGCGCAGCTTGCGGTCACCGCCCAGCAGGATGCGTACACCAAGGCAGCGGTGACTGCGGCGCAAAACCTTGCCACCGCTCAGGCCAATGCGGCCAAGACTGCCGCCAGTGACCTGCAATCGGTGCAGCAGGCATCCCTGGCATATCAGCAAGCGGTCGCTCAAAATGGCACAGGCGGCGCGGGTATCGCCGCGGCTAGCCTGGCCCAGGCGCAAGCGGCCTACGCCGTTGCCGAGCAAACCCTGGCTAACACCACGCTCACCGCGCCTGTTGCCGGTGTGATTGGCACCGTCAATGCGGTCAAGGGAACTTCGAGCAGCGCATCGGGCGGCTCGGCATCCGGTGGTTCGGGCAGTTCCGGGGTAGTCACCATCATCCCGACGGGAACGTATGCGGTCACGGCGTCGTTCAATGAGGCAGATGCGTCAAAGGTCAAGGTCGGACAGTCCGCAACGGTGACCTTCCCTGACGTGCCGGGTGCATCACAAACCGGCACGGTCTCACAGCTCAACCCCGAAGCCACCAGCTCTAGCGGCCTGGTGACCTACCCGGTCACGATTTCCCTGTCAGCCGTGCCAGCGGGCATTCAGGTGGGCATGAGCGCGAACATCTCGGTGGTCATTGCCTCGGCGCAAGGGGTGCTGATGGTCCCCAACAGCGCGGTGTCCACCATTGGCTCGGTCAGCACCGTGCAGGTCAAGAGCGGTGACAAGACCTCAACCGTGAGCGTCACCATCGGCATCAAGGGCGACGCGGATACCCAGATCATCTCCGGACTGACCGCCGGCCAACAGGTGGTGCTTCCCACGGTATCGACCACGGGCAGCTCCAGCCTCTTCCCTGCCGGCGGTATTCCGGGCGGCGCCGGTGGGCTGGCACGCAGCCTCAGTGGTGGTGGCGGATTCGGTGGTGGTGGCGGATTCGGTGGCGGTGGCCGAGGCCAGGGGTCATGAACGACTCCACGCAGCGACCGGTCTTCACCCTGAGTCAGGTCACCAAGTCCTACGGCATGGGCAACACCACCGTGCACGCATTGCGCGGGGTGGATCTGACGGTCGACCACGGGGAATACCTGGCCATCATGGGTGCCTCAGGGTCGGGCAAGTCCACCATGATGAACATCATCGGTGCACTGGATGTGGCCACCTCGGGAACGTACGAGCTAGACGGCATCGACGTGGGAAGCCTGAATGATGATGCGCTGTCGCTCGTGCGCAATCGCAAGATCGGATTCATCTTCCAGTCGTTCAACCTCATCCCCCGAACCACCGCGTTGGCCAATGTTGAACTGCCGTTGGCCTACCGCGGTGTTCGCCGCAAGGAGCGGCGGCAGCGTGCCGAGCAGGCGCTCGCGGCGGTGGGACTGGACGATCGGTCCTCGCACGAGCCCAATGAACTTTCTGGTGGCCAGCAGCAGCGTGTTGCCGTCGCGCGAGCGCTGGTGACCAATCCGGCCATCCTGCTTGCCGACGAGCCGACAGGCAATCTGGACACGGTCGCAACCAACGATGTGCTGAACCTGTTGGATGCCACCCATCGCGGCGGCAGCACGATCGTGCTGATCACCCATGAGGACGAGGTTGCCCAGCGCGCCAGCAGAGTCATCAAGTTGCGTGACGGGCAGATCTACTCCGACGAGCGGAATCGCTGATGATGATTGGCGAAACCTTCAGTCATGGACTGTCCGGGGTCCTGGCGAACAAGCTTCGATCTGCGTTGACGGTGCTGGGCATCTTGATCGGCGTCGCCGCGGTGATTGTCCTGATCGCCGTCGGCAACGGCTCATCGCAGGCCGTGGCTGCCAGCATTCAAAAGCTCGGAACCAATGCCATCCTGGTCCAGCACGGTTCCTTTCGCTTCGGTGGATTTGGCGGCGGGAATGCCTCGTCGGTCCAGCGAGACCTCACCATCGATGATGCGCAGGCGATCCTGAGCTCCACCAACGCCCCGGATGTTCAGGCCGTGGCCCCGGTGAAGCAGGATCAGGGGGTTTCATGCACATGGAACGGGAACTCCTACAGCACCAACCTGACCGGAACCTGGCCCTCGTACTTCCAGATCTCGAACTACCCCGTCTCCCAGGGCACCTACTTCACCAATGCCGACGTGGTTTCCGGCGCACGTTCCATCGTGATCGGCCAGACAGTGGTCACACAGGTGTACGGCACGCACAATCCGATCGGAACGACGCTGAACTGTGGCGGCACGCCGTTCCAGGTGGTCGGCGTGCTGGGCGCCAAGGGAAGCTCGGGATTCACCGACCTCGACGATGTTGCGATCGCTCCCTTGACCACGGTGCAGCACAACCTCACCGGGTATGGCAGCTTGGGATCGATCGCCGTCGAGGCCACCTCGGCAGACTCCGCCACCGCCGCCCAGAACGAGATCTACACCATCTTGGACGGCAGACATGCGACCAGTGCCGCAAGTCGCGACTACAGCGTCATCAATCAGTCCAGCATCTTGTCCACGTCCCAGAGCACGAACCAGGTCTTCACCGTGCTTCTTGGCGCTGTTGCCGCGATCAGCTTGCTGGTTGGCGGAATCGGCATCACCAACATCATGCTGGTCTCGGTGACCGAGCGGACGCGCGAGATCGGAATTCGCAAGGCCATCGGCGCCAACAGGCGCACGATCTTGTCGCAATTTCTGGTCGAGGCCACCTTGCTGTCGGTGGTCGGTGGTGTTGCGGGCGTGGTGATCGGACTGTTGGTCTCCAGATTCCAGATTGCGGGCGTGCAGCCGGTGATCTTGCCGGTCTCGGTTGCCGGCGCGTTCCTGGTGTCGGTGGCAATCGGATTGTTCTTTGGCAGTTACCCGGCAAACCGCGCAGCATCACTGCGCCCGATCGAGGCGTTGAGACATGAGTGAGAACATGAATAACGGGCAAGACAACACCGCAGCAGACTCAACGGCTCCGCTGGGGATTCTGCCGCCGCTGCAAGCAGAGTCCGATGAGGATCTCGCTCAGATGCTGAAGTCACAAACTCGTGCACCGCGATCGAAGTGGACGACGGGTCTTGGCGCATTGGTGGCGCTGGTCCTGGTCTTCTTCGCCGGGGTATTCGTCGACCAGCACTGGGGTCCATCCCAGTCCTCGGCAGGCGCGGGGTCATTTGCGTCGATCGCATCAGCCTTCCGATCCGGTCGCGGTTCGGGGGGCCTCGGTGGCGGCGGGTTCGGCGGTGGCATCACCATCGGCACTGTCAAGCTCGTCGACGGATCGCATATCTACATCGCAGACTCCTCCGGGCAGATGGTGAAGATCAACACCACCGCCGCGACCACCGTCAGCCAGCAGCAGTCGGTCAAGGTCAGCGATCTCAAGGCCGGCCAGACACTGCTCATCCGCGGCCAGGCCGACGCAAGCGGCACCCTGGTAGCCACGAGCATCACGCAAGGATCCCTGCCCGGCGGCGGCTTTGGCGCACGGGCTCCGGGTGGTCCAACGGGAGCCAACTCCAGCAACGCAGCATCCAACAGTGGCACGACATCAACGACGAATGGAGCACAGCAATGAAGCGCACGATCACTTCCCTGGCAGTCACTGCAGTATTGATGACCGGTGGCGCACTTGCGTCTCCGGCGATGGCAGCGACCTCGCCCTCACCTGCCCCCTCACACGGCGGCTTCGCGCAATTGCGCACCTGCCTTGCCGCACACGGCATCAAACTGCCGCAGCGCCCGGCCGGTACCCCTGGCCAGCCCAACCCATCGGCCTCCGGTGGCGGTAGGCCAGGTGGCCATTTCCTGCCCTCCGGTGTGACCCAGCAGCAGTTCCGCGCGGCCATGCAAGCATGCGGAGGTCCTGGTCTGGGGTTCGGGCACTTTGGCGCAGGCCCCGGCGGAGCGGTGTCCAACAGCTCGGCGTTTGCCGCATTTCGCTCGTGCCTGCAAGATCACGGCGTGAGCCTGCCGGCCAATGGCAAGCCGGGGAATTTCAAGCGCAATGACCCGACGGTTCAGGCGGCGATGAAGACCTGCTCGCCACTGATGCCAAGTTTCGGACCGCGTCCGAGTCCGACGAAGTAGATCACGGGCCGTTGGCCGTGGGAGGGTACGGGCATGACGAGCGATTTCGCCACAGCCGCACGTCTGCTGGTCGTCGAGGATGACGCCAGCATTGCTGAGCTGCTGTCTGAGAGCCTGACCTTCCACGGCTTCTCGGTGACCATGTGCACGGACGGGCAGGATGCCCGCCGGGTAGCGCTGCGCGATCGACCGGATGCAATGATCGTGGACGTCATGCTGCCGGGGCTGAGCGGATTTGACCTGGTGAAGTCCCTGCGAGCCGATGGATCGCGCATCCCGGTGCTCTTCCTGACGGCCCGTGATGCTGTTGAGGACCGGGTGACGGGGCTGACGATCGGCGGGGATGACTATGTCACCAAGCCGTTCAGTCTTGCCGAGGTCGTCGCCCGGTTGCGCAACGTGCTGCGTCGCACGCACTCCATGCCAGAGCCGGAAGCATCCGTGCTGACCTATGCCGACATCGTGATGGACGAAGACGCCCACGAGGTCCGTCGGGCTGGCAGGATCATCGAATTGTCGCCGACAGAGTTCCGCGTGCTTCGGTACTTGATGGCGAACGCCGAGCGGGTGGTCAGCAAGGCCGAGCTGCTGGACAATGTCTGGCACTACGACTTTGGCGGAGATGCCAATGTCGTGGAGAGTTACGTGTCCTATCTGCGCAAGAAGATCGATAACCAGGGGGTCAAGCTGCTGCACACCGTGCGCGGCGTTGGATACGTCCTGCGTATACGGCCATGACGTCGATGCGCGACCGGCGACCGTGAGCGGCTTGTTTGACCGCACCTCGCTGCGGCTTCGCCTGACCGTGCTCAGCGGCGTGATCTTGCTGGCATGCATGCTCATCATGGGCGCGGTGTCCTCAGCGGTCATGACCTCGTATTTCCAGGGCAAGTTTGATCAGCGACTGCAGAGCACCGCAGCACGGATCGACCGTGGCGGAGCGCTGCCGGCCTTGCCGCCGGACCTGGGGCCGCAGGAATCACTGCCGGCCTCACGGTTTTACATCGGCGTGTTCTCCGCATCCGGGCAGCTCATCGGCCTGGTCGCCCAACCCGGTGGTGCCACGATCAGCCCGACTTTCTCGGCACAGGACCTCAAGGCCTCCGCGGCCGACGGATCGGTCATCCAGGCGACCAGCTGCGCCGGAGCCAACGGTGGATGTCGGGCGGTCGCGGTCGCGGCCACGGGGGGCGATTACATCGTGGTGGCCGGACAACTCGGTGACATCGACATCACGCTCAACCACATGCTCGCAGTGGAATTGCTGATCGGCCTGATCGTGGTCGCACTCGGCATTGCCGGCACCTATGTGCTTGTCGGGTTCAGCCTTCGACGATTGCGGTCTGTCGAGCGTGCCTCTCGAGGAATTGCCGAAGGTGATTTCAGCCAACGCGTGCAGGGCCCCTATGGCAGCAGAGAGCTCATGCACCTCGGTGGTGCATTCAATGAGATGGCTGCCACGGTGGAGGAGTCAATCAACCACGAGCGCGCTGCGGTCCGGCAGGCCACCGATGCCCAGGCTCGCCTGAAGACCTTTGTCGCCGATGCCGGGCATGAATTGCGCACGCCATTGACCGCGATCATCGCCTCGGCCGAATGGCATCGGACCGGGGGAGGTGCCGATGTCGAGCGGACGATCCAGCGCATCGATGCGCAGGCGCAGCAGATGGCCGGACTGGTGAGCAACCTGCTCCTCCTGGCCAATCTGGATGAAGGCCATCAGGTGGACCTCGCACCGATCGACCTGCTTTCGGTGCTGTCACAGCAGGTGGATGCTGCCCGCGTGCAAGTCCCCGATCGTCAGGTCGATTTCTCCGTGGATCTGGAATCGGGGCTGGCGATGGTGCTCGCGCAGGAGGTGCGGCTTCGCCAGGTGGTCGACAACCTGCTGTCCAACGCCATCACCCATTCGCAAGCCCCGATTGTCGTGCGACTGATCACCGAAGGCGATCAGGTGTGCATGCAGGTCGCCAATGGCGCGCCCGGCATGGCACCTGAAGTCGCAGCGCACGTGTTTGATCGCTTCTTCCAGGCCGATCCGGCCCGCACCGGACGAGCCGGAAGCTCGGGCCTGGGACTTGCCATCGTCCAGGGAATCGTGGATTCGTTCCATGGCACGATCAGCGTGGACAGCCACGTGCAGACCGGCACGACCTTCACTGTGCGCTTGCCCCGAGCCCGCTGACATGCAGGCGGGCCCGCTGGTTCTGGCTGCCTCCTGACGCGTTCGCGCATTGGTGGCATCGCTGTTCATCCACGACTGCTACGGTCCTGCACTCATGGGCACACGATCAGTTGGATTGCACGTTCTGGCCGATATCAGCGGTTCTGCATCGCCGTTGCTCAATGACGCGGCCGGACTTGAGGAGCTGCTGTGCGCGGCTTCGGTGGCAGCAGGGGCCACAGTCCTGACCAGCCACCATCACGCCTTTGCCCCGCAGGGCGCATCAGCGGTGGTCGTGCTTGCCGAATCGCATGTGTCCATCCACACCTGGCCCGAATGGGGTGGGGCGACGCTGGACGCCTACACCTGCGGCGATGCTGATCCCGAGCGCCTGATCGACACCGTCATCGACGGATTGCAGCCCACCTCGGTTCGCCGAGCTACGGTGCCCCGAACCGTGCCGGGCGGACCTGATGACCCCGGCTTTCGGTTCTCGGAATTCATCACCCCGGCAGATCGCTATGAGCATGACGTCGCCGAGATCTATGTCCAAGGGCGCAGCAAGTTTCAGGACTTCGTGATCGGCCGAAGCACCGTGTGGGGTCGCATGCTCATCCTCGACGGGGTGGTGCAGAGCACCGAGGCCGATGAGTTCATCTACCACGAGGGCATCGTGCATCCGGCGTGCTACGCGGCCGCTGCGGTGGCACCGGTGCGCGATGTCCTGGTCCTGGGCGGAGGCGAAGGGGCGTGCCTGCGCGAAGTGCTTCGGTGGCCAACCGTGCAACGCGTGACCATGATCGACATCGATGGGGAGGTGGTCGATGCCTGCCGTGAGCATCTGCCCAACCACCATCAAGGAGCGTTCGATGATCCGCGAGTGCACCTCCTGCATCGTGACGCGGTCCAGTACTTGCGCGAACTCCCGGACGCCAGCTTGGACGTGGTGATCTCGGACATGACCGATCCCGTGGAAGCCGGACCGTCGACGTTCTGCTTCACGGTGGAATTCTTCGAGCAGATCAAGCGCGTCCTGCGTCCCCACGGCGTGGTGGCAGTACAGGCAGGGCCGTCATCACCGGTGGAAATCGCGTTGCACGCCAAGGTGATCCGGACCTTGCAGTCAGTGTTTCCCGATGTCATTCCCTACTCAGTTGATGCCCCCTGCTACGGACGCGACCTCGGATTCGTCATCGCCTCCCGAGCAGATCAACGCTCGCGCCTGAGCGCAGAAGACATCGCCGCCATGGATGCCGAGTTGATCGGCCGGCATCGTTGGCTCACTCCGGAGTTACTTGTCGGCAAGCTGAGCGTTCCGCCGTTCTTGCGCGAGGCGATTGCCCAACGCGCGGACGTGTACTCAGAAGCCGCGCCACCGTCGACCGCTGGCGCGGCCGGCTGGGAATCCCCGCAGGAGTCCTAGCCCGGCGCCAGTCCAGCGTCAGTCCTGCGCCAGTCCAGCGTCAGTCCTGCGCCAGTCCTGCGGTGCCTGACTGGCCCTGGTGCCTGCAGGTGCGGTCAGGGAAGGCGAATCTTGAACACGTGGGTCCAGCCCGCATCGCCGAGGTTGGTCGATATGGCCTCACCGGTAGCGCCGGCGTACTTGCCCGAGCCGCCGATGACCGGTCGGATCACCTTGGCACCAACAGCCAGAGTGGCGCCTGCGGCCGGATACAGGGATGCACCGCCGACGACCAATTGGTCCTGGATGTTGCCGAACACGAAAATCAGATTGGACGCGCGGACTTCCTGATTGCCCGGAAAGCCCTGCGCGATGGTGGTCAACGTGCCGGTCAGGTACTGCCCGTCCGCGGCCACCCCGTTCACCGCAGTGGGAGCGAAGAACGTCCGCACCGTGCCCAGGCCGGTGCCGGTCACACTCGTGGTGACCACGGGCTGGTGGTAGACGGTGATGGTGGTGATGCCGCTTGGCTGGCCTGCATGCGCGGGGATGGCGATGCCAATCAGGGCTAAGGCGGCGATGAGGGCAGTGGCGATTCGGACCCAAGGCTTCATGGGCAGATGGTATTGGTCAGTTGCCCCGACATCCCTGGTGGTCAGTCATCACTGAACCGGCCTCACTGCCGAACCCACGAGTCCCGGGACATCTGATGTCGATGTCCCGGGACTCGTTGCGGCGGTGGCGGTGGGATTTG
>CAIKZY010000022.1 GCA_903832025.1 uncultured Actinomycetes bacterium | reverse complement strand
CTGCTGGAGAACTTCTATTTCAATCCCAAGCGCTACGACCTGGCAAAGGTCGGTCGTTACAAGATCAACAAGAAGCTGGGACTGGATGCCCCGCTCACGCAATCGGTGCTGACCGTGGATGACATCGCCGCGGCAATCGAGTACATCGTGTGCCTGCATGCAGGTCTGGCCACGATGGACTCACAGCGAGGCGAGATTCGCGTTGAGTCCGACGACATCGACCACTTCGGCAATCGCCGCCTGCGGACCGTGGGAGAACTGATCCAGAATCAGATCCGCACGGGCCTGTCCCGCATGGAGCGCGTGGTTCGCGAGCGCATGACGACCCAGGACGTCGAGGCGATCACGCCGCAGACCCTGATCAACATTCGCCCGGTGGTTGCCTCGATCAAGGAATTCTTTGGCACGAGCCAGTTGAGCCAGTTTATGGACGAAACCAATCCGCTGGCCGGACTCACGCACAAGCGTCGTCTGTCCGCCTTGGGTCCCGGTGGTCTGTCGCGTGAGCGTGCAGGCTTCGAAGTCCGCGACGTTCACCCGTCCCATTACGGCCGCATGTGCCCGATCGAGACGCCAGAAGGCCCGAACATCGGCCTGATGGGCTCACTGGCGACGTACGCGCGGATCAATGCCTTCGGTTTCGTGGAGACCCCGTACCGCAAGGTCGTCAACGGCAAGGTCACCGACCAGATCGATTACCTGACCGCTGATGAAGAAGACACGCACGTGGTGGCCCAAGCCAATACCGTGATCGACGCTGCCGGCAACATGCTCGACGATCGCGTGCTGGTTCGCCGCAAGGGCGGCGAAGTGGACTACATCCTTCCCAAGGATGTGGACTACATGGACGTCTCGCCGCGGCAGTTGTGGTCTGTGGCCACCGCGATGATCCCTTTCTTGGAGCACGACGACGCCAACCGCGCACTGATGGGCTCCAACATGCAGCGTCAGGCCGTGCCGCTGTTGCGTGCGGAGTCGCCGCTGGTGGGTACCGGCATGGAGTTCCGCGCCGCGTACGACGCCGCAGCGATCGTGACCGCTGCGGCTGCCGGAGTCGTTTCGGAGGTTTCCGCTGATGCGGTGACCATCGCGCAGGACGACGGTGAGTACACCACGTACCGCTTGGAGAAGTTCCGTCGCTCCAACCAGGGAACCTGCTTCAACCAGCGTCCGATCGTCAGCCATGGCGCTCGCGTGGAGGTGGGTCAGGTACTGGCCGACGGTCCGTCGACCGACCTGGGCGAGATGGCTCTGGGCAAGAACCTGCTGGTGGCCTTCATGACCTGGGAAGGTCACAACTACGAAGACGCCATCATCCTCAATCAGCGTCTGGTTCAAGACGATGTGCTGTCCTCGATTCACATCGCAGAGCATGAGGTCGATGCACGCGACACCAAGCTTGGCCCAGAGGAAATCACCCGCGACATCCCGAATGTGTCCGAGGAAGTGCTGGCCGATCTTGATGATCGCGGAATCATCCGTATCGGCGCCGACGTGGTGCCCGGGGACATCCTGGTCGGCAAGGTCACGCCAAAGGGCGAGACCGAGCTGACTCCCGAGGAGCGCCTGCTGCGCGCCATCTTCGGGGAGAAGGCCCGCGAAGTGCGCGACACCTCGCTGAAGGTCCCGCACGGTGAGTGGGGCAAGGTCATCGGTGTTCGCGTGTTCGATCGCGAAGAGGGTGATGAGCTGCCACCAGGTGTGAACCGCCTGGTTCGGGTCTACATCGCGCAAAAGCGCAAGATCAAGGAAGGCGACAAGCTCGCGGGCCGTCACGGCAACAAGGGCGTCATCTCCAAGATCCTGCCACCGGAGGACATGCCGTTCCTTGAGGACGGAACGCCGGTCGACATCGTGTTGAACCCGTTGGGCGTGCCAGGGCGTATGAACGTCGGCCAGATTCTGGAGACGCACCTGGGTTGGGCAGCATCTGCGGGCTGGTCGGTGGACGAGGCTGATCCGCGCGCACTGACTTTGCCCGATGCGGTGAAGTCCGCACCGCGCAAGTCCAAGGTGGCCACTCCGGTGTTCGATGGTGCACGCGAGGCTGAGCTGCAACTGGTGCTTGATTCAACGCTGCCAACCGATGATGGGTTCACCCTTGTCGGCGGCGATGGCAAGGCGCAGTTGTTCGACGGTCGCTCCGGAGAGCCATTCCCCGGACGCATCACCGTGGGCTACATCTACATCCTGAAGTTGCTGCACTTGGTGGACGACAAGATCCACGCGCGCAGCACCGGTCCGTACTCGATGATCACCCAGCAGCCGCTGGGCGGTAAGGCGCAGTTTGGTGGACAGCGCTTTGGCGAGATGGAGGTGTGGGCGCTGGAGGCCTACGGCGCCGCATACGCGCTACAGGAACTGCTGACCATCAAGTCCGATGACGTGCTGGGTCGGGTGAAGGTGTACGAGGCCATCGTCAAGGGCGAGAACATCCCCGAGCCCGGCATTCCGGAATCGTTCAAGGTGTTGGTCAAGGAAATGCAGTCCTTGTGCCTGAACGTGGAGGTCTTGTCCAGCGATGGCCAGACCATCCAGATGCGCGATACCGATGATGACGTCTTCCGGGCAGCCGAAGAGCTGGGCATTGACCTGTCCCGCCGCGAGCCCAGCAGCGTCGACGAGCTCTAGCACGAGCTCACCGCCAACTGAACTGACCAGAACAAGCGAAGGAAACCATCGTGCTGGACGTGAACTTCTTTGATGAGCTGCGCATTGGCCTTGCCACTGCCGACGACATTCGTACGTGGTCGTTCGGGGAGGTGAAGAAGCCCGAGACCATCAATTACCGGACATTGAAGCCGGAGAAGGATGGCCTGTTCTGCGAGAAGATCTTCGGGCCGACGCGTGACTGGGAGTGCTACTGCGGCAAGTACAAGCGCGTGCGCTTCAAGGGCATCATCTGTG
>CAIKZY010000021.1 GCA_903832025.1 uncultured Actinomycetes bacterium | reverse complement strand
CGGACCTGAGTGACTCCCAGTTCGGTGGCAACGTCGATCACGGTCACGAGTTCAGCGGCGGTGAGCAGGTAGTCGCGGGCAAGCCAGTCAGCAAAGTCATGGGGCATGCAGTACGTGCAGCGCAGGTTGCACCGATCGGTCACTGACACACGAAGATCCGTGTGAGTGCGAGCGTGCGAGTCGACCAGGGTCATGCGCAGTTCACCCACTCGTCCGTGCCGTCGGCAAAGCGCTGATGCTTCCAGACTGGCAACCGATCCTTGGTGCGATTGACCAAGGCTTCCAGGGCAGCAAATGCCTCACCGCGATGGGCCGTTGATACGCAGGCCACCAGCGCGGCCTCACCGATCTCCAGTGACCCGATGCGGTGCGCCACGGTCAGTCCGTACACGGGGAATTCCGCGACGATCTCCTCAGCGACCAGACGGAGTATGTCCGCAGCATTGGGATGGCCCTCGTACTCCAGGCCCAGGACATGCTTGCCATGGTCGTGGTCACGGACATTGCCGCTGAAGGTCACCAGCGCTCCGGCACGGTGGTCATCCGCGAGCCGCTCAAGCGCCTGGGCATCAAGGCGGTCCACGGTGACATCGACATGACGGATTGCGGACATGGGCCCATTATTAGGGTGCGTGGCCGTTCGGGCACGCTGAGGACGTCCGTCACGAGCCAAGGAGTGCCCATGCGTGAGGTGTCGACAGAGCTGTTGCAGGCGGTGAACGCCGGTTCACCGGTGGCCATGGCGACGGTGGTGCGCACCTGGCGGAGTGCGCCGCGCCCTCCCGGTGCAGCGATGCTGGTGACCGAAACCGGCGAAGCGGTCGGCAGCGTTTCCGGTGGCTGCGTCGAAGGGGCGCTCTTCGAACTGGGAACCCAGGTCCTCAGCGATGGCAATTGCCGACTCCAGACATATGGGGTCTCCGATGATGATGCCTTCGCCGTCGGCCTCACCTGCGGCGGCATCCTGGACATCTTCATCGAGCGCGTGGATCAGCAGTCCTGGCCGGAGATGGCCGGGGTGCTTGAGTCAATCGCCGCCAACGAGCCGGTCGCCGTGGCCACGATCGTCAATGGCCCGCATGGCATCGGTCGGCATCTGGTCATTCGGCCCGCCGCCATGGAGGGCACGCTGGGAAGTGCCCGTCTTGATGAGGCTGTTCGCGATGACGTGCGCGGCATGCTTGCCGCCGGCACAACCGGCTTCCTGCAGTACGGACCGGATGGAGAACGACTCGGCGAAGGACTGGAAATCTTCGTGCAGAGCTACGCCGCCACCGCAGACATGTTTATCTTCGGCGCGATTGATTTTTCCGCTTCACTGGTGCGTGTAGGAAAGTTGCTGGGCTACAAGGTCACCGTGTGCGATGCACGTCCGGTGTTTGCCACGACCAAGCGTTTCCCCGATGCCGATGCCGTGGTGGTCGACTGGCCTCATCGCTGGCTGGCTACCCAATCGGTGGATCAACGCACCGTTATCGCGGTGTTGACCCACGACCCGAAGTTCGACGTGCCTGCATTGGTCGAGGCGTTGAACACCGACGCGGGGTACATCGGGGCAATGGGGTCACGGCGCACACACGCTGACAGACTTATGCGGTTGCGCGAAGCCGGGGTGAGCGAGGCAGACCTGGCGCGCATTCATTCACCCATTGGTCTGGATCTTGGTGCACGAACGCCGGAGGAGACCGCGATTTCCATCGCCGCTGAGATCATTCAGCAACGGTGGGGCGGCACCGGCGGCCGTCTGCGCGAGACACAAGGACCGATCCATCCCGGTGCCCCTCGGTGAGTTGCGCCAGCCTGATTCTGGCCGCCGGTGCCGGCGTTCGCTACGGGCAACCCAAGGCGTCAGTCATCCTTGACGGCGAGCGGCTGGTGGACCGAGCAGTGCGACTTTCCCACGCTGCCGGATGCACTCCGGTAGTGGTGGTGCTCGGGGCGTGGATTGCAGACGTTCCCGATGCCCAGGTCGTGGTCAATAGCGACTGGGAACTGGGAATGGGTACCTCGCTTGCCGTCGGGTTGCGCTGGCTGGCTGAGCACTGCCAGGCAGAAGCAGTCCTGGTGAATTTGGTGGATCTGCCGGGCATGACTGCGGACGCGATGAGTGCAATACGTTGCGCAGACGGAGACGTCGTTGCGGCCACGTTCGACGGCGAACGCGGTCATCCGGTGAAATTCGGGCGTGCTCACTGGCTTGCCGTTGCCGACCGAGCACACGGTGACGTGGGTGCTCGCGATTTTCTTCGGCACGATCGCCCGGT
>CAIKZY010000020.1 GCA_903832025.1 uncultured Actinomycetes bacterium | reverse complement strand
TCCTCGAGCACGTCAGCGGTGCCGGTGGAGGACGATGCGGCGCGGTTGCCATGCTTTGCCACCGGTACCCCCGCCGCGGCGCATACCAAGGCAGCCATGGTGGAGATGTTGACGGAGTGCGACATATCCCCTCCGGTGCCGACCACGTCAAGGCGCAGCAAGTCATCGGGCAGCGGCACCATGTGTGCGTGCTGGAGCATGACGGGCACGATGCCCGCGATCTCCCCGGCGGATTCACCCTTGACGCGCAGCCCCATCGCGAATGCAGCGATCTGCGCAGGGCTGGCCTGGCCGGTCAGGATTTGCTCCATCGCCCAGGCCGCCACAGGACTCGGCAGATCCTGCGACGCACTCAAGGTACGCAGCACGATCGGCCAGGAGTGCTGGTCCACCACGTACTTAGGCGCTCAGCGCGCGCCGAGTGGCGAGCAAGGCATTGACCTGGCTCGCCAGAGCCATAGCGTTGATCGGGTGAGAGACCACAGCATCTGCTCTGGACCAAGTGGCCAGCCATGCATCCTGCGCTCGACCGACCACGACCAGGATAGGCGGACATTGGTAGATCTCGTCCTTGAGTTGACGACTCATCCCCAGCCCGCCGGCAGGGCTTGCCTCGCCATCGAGGATCACCAAGTCGAACTTTTTCCCATCGACATTCGCCAGCAGAGCCGGCTGCGTGGCAACTTCGGTGTACGCCACCGTGGGTCCGTCCGGATCAGGGCGGACCCCCAAAGCGGTCAAGATCTGCTGCCGCACCACGCGATTGCTGGAGTACACCAGCACCTGAACGGGACGGTCGGGCTGACTGGGGGCATGGTCCGAGCTGGTCACGAAGCAAACTGTAGTTGCCCCGGGCTGAACCTGGCACCGTGCCTGCCCGGGAAGGGACACGGACTAGGTGACAAACACGACAATTTTTGCTGTCATTCTCAAGGGGGGCGAGGAGGCGCCGAAGCCTTGGATCTGCCAGACTCCCCTCGTGGCGACAGCGACTCCGACCCCAGCGGCATATGCCCACGCTCCGGCGAACCGTCCAAACATGGTTTCGGTCGGCACGATCGTGTGGCTTTCCAGCGAATTGATGTTCTTCGCAGCCTTGTTCGCGATGTATTTCACCCTGCGCGCGGTCAACCCGGGCGTTTGGGCATCGGAGACCGCTCACCTCAATGTTCCGTTCGCCTCGGTGAACACCACCGTGCTGGTGCTGTCATCGGTCACCTGTCAGCTCGGGGTCTTTGCCGCAGAGCGGGGGGATGTCAAGGGCCTGCGCCGCTGGTTCATCATCACATTCTTGATGGGCGCGTTCTTCATCGGCGGCCAGATCACCGAGTACACCGGCCTGGTTCGCGATGGCATCACCTTGTCGTCCAGCGCGTACGGATCAGCGTTCTACTTGACGACCGGCTTCCATGGAATGCATGTGACCGGCGGGCTCATCGCCTTCTTGTTCGTCCTGGCAACCACCTATGTCTCCAAGCGATTCACCCATGACCAGGCAACGCGAGCCATCGTGGTTTCGTACTACTGGCACTTCGTTGACGTTGTCTGGATCGCCTTGTTCTTCATGATTTACATCATCAAGTAGTTTTGCGAGTACCCCTGCACAACAGCCACATAGGAAACACGGGAAAGGTCCGACCACGGTGAAGTTCCTGGCAGTACGCCGACGCAGCCCCATCGTGGGTGTCGCCCTGCTGCTGCTGGCCCTGATTGGGATTGGCGCCGGCTATGCAGCCGTGGTCAGTGCCCGTCCGGCTGAGGCAGCAGCAGTCAATGGTTTGCAGAATCAGGTACAGCAGGGCAAGGAGTTGTACCTGGCCGGCTGCTCGTCCTGTCACGGGTTGCAGGCACAGGGAACCTCGCAGGGGCCGTCCTTGATCGGCGTTGGAGCGGCGGCTGTTGACTTCCAGGTGGGAACAGGGCGCATGCCACTGGCTGCTCCAGGAGCACAGGCGATGCGCCGCACACCGCAGTACACCCAGGATCAAATCGACCAGATGGCCGCGTACATCGCATCACTGGCGCCTGGGCCCCAAATCCCTACGGCGCAGGACCTGAGTTACCAGGGTGCGGATACCGCCGAGGGCGGAGTCCTGTTCCGCACGAACTGCTCACAATGCCATCAGGCTGCAGGCCAAGGTGGCGCCTTGACCTACGGCAAGTACGCCCCGAGCCTGATGCAGGCCAACGCCAGACAGATCTACGAGGCGATGCTCACTGGCCCACAGTCAATGCCGGTCTTCAGCAATGGAACCTTGAACACCAAGGACAAGCAAGCCATCATCAAGTACATCACCGCCATGCAGCAGTCCTCCAACCCTGGCGGACTGTCACTGGGACGCCTCGGCCCGGTCGCCGAGGGCCTGTTCTTGTGGACAGCAGTGTTCGCCGCCTTGATCTTGGTGGCCATCTGGATCGGAATTAAGGCACGATGAACGAGATCACCCCTGCTGCAGAGCATCATTACGACGGGCCTGGGGCCCTTCCGGTGGCCGACGTGCCGCATAAGGCGCGACTGACCGATACGGA
The DNA here is from genome assembly GCA_903832025.1 of uncultured Actinomycetes bacterium. Taxonomy (GTDB): domain Bacteria; phylum Actinomycetota; class Actinomycetes; order S36-B12; family S36-B12; genus CAIKZY01. The sequence goes on along the minus strand of CAIKZY010000020.1, from coordinate 1,833 downwards.
CCCGCAGGCAGCGCGGCGGGCCGAGCGCCAGGTCACGTTTATGTTCATCCTGGCAATCCTGCTGTTCATCGCCTTCATCGTGGCCTACATCGCAGTGGACAAGAACACCGTGGTGTACATCCCCGTTTTCGGTGAAGTTGGCGCATCGACCATGTTGCTGGGCTTGACGCTGGGGCTTGGTGCGTTTTTGATCGGTGCTGCAGCGATTCAGTGGGCCAAGAAGCTCATGCCGGACGTTGAGGTCGTGCAGGAGCGCCATGAGATGGCATCCCCAGAGTCCGCCGATCACGAGGCACTTGATGCCTACACCCGTGGCAAGACCGAGTCCGGATTTGCCCAGTACAAGATGATCCGACGCACGCTCATTGGCGCGATGGCGCTGTTCCCGATCCCCCTCGTTGTCATCCTGCGTGACCTGTGGGTCACCCCGCCCGGCAGCCCCGGCCCGGCAACGATCTTGTCGCACACACTGTGGCGCAAGGGGTCTCGCATCGTGGTCGATGGCACATACCAGCCGCTGAAGGCATCGGATCTGCCCGTGGGTGGAATGATCTCGGCAGTTCCTGCAGACCTGCCTGCGGTTGAGGACGCCACCGGCAATCTCGATGCTCGTGGCAAGGCCGCCATCGTGGTCGTTCGCATGGCGCCCAATGAGATCGTGTCGCAGCAGGGCACGAACTGGGACTATCAGGGGATCTTGGCCTTTTCCAAGATCTGCACGCATGCGGGTTGCCCGATCAGCTTGTACGAGCAGCGCACCCACCACTTGCTGTGCCCATGCCACCAGTCCACCTTCGACCTTGCCGATGGCGGTGCGGTGGTGTTCGGGCCGGCGGCCAGGCCGATGCCCCAGTTGCCGATTGGCGTGGATGCGGAAGGCTATCTCGTAGCGCAAGCTGATTTTGCCGTACCGATCGGACCGAGTTTCTGGGAGCGCGGATGAGCACGATAAGCCCGGTGGAAAAGACCGGTGGTAAGGTCGCCACCTACGTCGATCAGCGCGTAGGAAGCAACAAGTTCCTTGCGCGCAACCTGTCCAAGGTGTTCCCCGACCACTGGTCCTTCATGCTGGGCGAAATCGCCCTGTACAGCTTCATCGTCGTCCTGCTGACCGGTGTGTACCTGACGCTGTTCTTTAAGCCATCCATGGCTGAGGTCGTTTATCACGGCTCCTACGTGCCGCTGGACGGCATCAAGATGTCCCAGGCCTATTCCTCCGCGCTGGACATCTCATTCGACGTCCGAGGTGGCCTGCTGCTTCGGCAGATGCACCACTGGGCAGCGCTGATATTCATCGCGGCAATGAGCGTGCACATGATGCGCGTGTTCTTCACTGGCGCGTTCCGCAAGCCGCGCGAGTTCAACTGGATCATCGGCGTCGTGCTGGTGACGCTGGGCTTGGGCGCGGGCTTCTCCGGGTACTCCCTTCCCGATGACTTGCTGTCAGGCACCGGTCTGCAGATTGCCCGCGGCATCATGCAGTCGATTCCAGTCGTTGGAACCTGGATGGCGTTCTTGCTGTTCAATGGTGAGTTCCCAGGCACGTCGTTCATCTCACGCCTGTACGCGGTGCACATTCTGCTCATACCCGGGTTGATCCTGGCGATGGTCACGATCCACCTGATGCTGGTCTGGACCCAAAAGCACACGCAGTTCCCCGGCCCAGGGCGGACGAACAAGAACGTGGTCGGCTACCCGCTCATGCCGGTGTACATGGCCAAGGCCGGTGGATTCTTCTTCATCGTCTTCGGGTTCATCACCTTGATCGGCGGTTTGGTCACCATCAACCCGATTTGGCTCTTCGGTCCATTCACCCCAGACCAGGTCAGTGCC
>CAIKZY010000019.1 GCA_903832025.1 uncultured Actinomycetes bacterium | reverse complement strand
TGACCCCTCAAGTTGCCTGGGTACGGCAAAATCTCAAACCGCTGATCCAAGACGGGCAAATCGCCGCCAACATTGACTCCAAGGTTCAATCCAACTGGGGAGCAACCGTCGGCGGCGACCTGGCGGTTTGGCGTTCAGGCATCGGGGTCACCAACGCCGGGGATTTGGTGTACGCCGCAGGTGATGCCATGACGGTGAGCGCCCTGGCCGATGTCCTCAAGCGCGCAGGTGCTGTGCAGGCCATGCAACTGGACATCAACAAGGCGTGGGTTTCGTACATGACCTACACCAAGAGCGGGGGTCGGTTGCTCCCCAAGAAGCTCGTGAACTTTCAGCGCCCAGCAGACAGGTACCTCGTTCCGGCTAACCGCGACTTCTTCGCCGCGTATGCCCCGACCAAGACCAATGCCTCGGGAGCAACACCGTCGGCGACTAATTCAGCCGGTTAATTCGAATCACTGCACGGCGCATTAGGCCCACGCACTGTGGCTGTGACGGTTGGACCGCCCACAAAGCAGACGCAGTCCCAGACCGGCTCACCGGCCAGACCCGCCGGCTCACGAGTGCTCTTCTGACCAGGGATTTGCCATTACGACCCCGAATGCGGTGTGCGGGAATCAGCGGGTAGCGCCGAAGCTGCGGTTGCTACTGCGGCTGTAGCGGGAGTACCTGCCTGGCAGGTAGTGTCTGGCCACCTCAACTCCCAGCAGGAGACATGACCGTGACCCAGGTATTGACCAATGCACACATCATTGGCACTTCGACTCCGACCGACATCGTCATCGATGGCGCACGAATCACGGCCATCGTGCCGGCCGGCACGGCCAACCATGGCGGTGCTGACGTCATTGATCTCGAAGGCCGTTTGGTCACTGCCCCGTTGGTCGAGCCGCATATTCACCTCGATGCCGTGCTGACCGTGGGGCAGCCGCGGGCCAACGTGAGCGGTTCGCTGTTCGAGGGCATCGCCGTGTGGGGCGAGCGAGTCAAGACGCTGAGCGTTGAGGATGTCACCGCCCGTGCCACCGAAGTCATGACCTGGCAACTGGCCTGCGGCGTCCAGCAGGTGCGCAGCCATGCAGATGTCTGCGATCCCGAGTTGCGGGCGGTGCGAGGCTTGATCGCCGCCAGGGACGCGATGCGCGGAGCAATCGATATGCAGATCGTGGCCTTCCCGCAGCAGTCGATATTCGGTTTTGCTGATGGCCCTGAGCTGATGCGCAAGTCCGTGGAACTCGGAGCGGATGTGGTTGGCGGTATTCCCCACTTCGAATTGACGCGCGAAGACGGTGTCGCCTCGGTGCAATTCGTCTTCGACCTTGCCCAGGAAGCCGGCCTGCAGATCGACATCCATTGCGATGAGACCGACGATGACCATGCTCGGTTCGTGGAAGTGATGGCAGCCGAAACCATCAAGCGTGGAATGTCCGGGCGAGTCACTGCCAGCCACACCACGGCAATGGGTTCCTACAACGCTGCGTACGCGTATCGACTGATCAACAACATCGCTCGCGCTGGACTGCACATGGTGACCAATCCGCTGGACAACTCCGTGCTGCAAGGCAGATTCGACACAGGCCCCATCCGCCGCGGTCACACCCGAGTCAAGGAGTTGATCGCTGCCGGTGTCAATGTCGCTATCGGCCACGACTCAGTAATGGATCCTTGGTACCCACTGGGCTATGGCGATCCATTGCAAGCCGCCTTCATGCTCGCCCACTACGGGCACATGAGCGGCGCGACTGAATTACCGTACTTGCTGGAGATGATCACCACGAATCCGGCAAAGGCATTGGGAGTGGACTCCGGAGGAGTCAGGGAGCACGGCCCTGCCAGCTTGGTGGTCTTTGACGCACCAAGTGCCGAGGACGCCCTGCGCAAACTCTC
>CAIKZY010000018.1 GCA_903832025.1 uncultured Actinomycetes bacterium | reverse complement strand
TGTCGTCACCGGATTCGATCCGGCCGCGTCTGGTGGCATGTGACTGCACCAGCTGAGATTTCATGTATCCCGAATCCACGGCCGCGACAGCCCCGCCCATATCCAGGACGCGCTGCAACTCCGCCTGGGCTTGCTCGACAAGTTCAGCGACCTTTGCCTCCACGACCACAGATCCCTCAAACAGGTCTGCGTACTCCAACAGGTCGGTCTCATATGCCAGCACCTGCTGAATGCGCATCGACCACTGCTGATCCCACGGTCGCGGAAGCCCTAGCGCCTCATTCCATGCAGGAAGTTGCACTGCACGCGCTCGTGCATCCTTGGACAAGGTCACGGCCAGCATTTCCAGCACGATCCGCTGGACGTTGTTCTCCGGCTGAGCTTCGGTCAGCCCCAATGAGTTCACCTGAACGCCATAGCGAAATCGTCGCTGCTTGGCGTTGGTCACCCCGTACCGTTCCGCCGTGATGGCATCCCACAACTGGACGAACGCCCGCATTTTGCACATCTCTTCAACGAAGCGGACCCCGGCATTGACGAAGAAGGACATGCGCTCAACCACTTCGCCAAAACGGTCCGCTGACACCTGCCCGCTGTCGCGAACCGAGTCCAAGACCGCGATCGCCGTTGCCAATGCATAGGCAAGCTCCTGCACTGGGGTGGCACCGGCTTCCTGCAGGTGATAGCTGCAGATGTTGATCGGATTCCACTTGGGAACGTGAGCCACGGTGTAGGCGATCATGTCGGTGGTCAAACGCATCGAGGGCCCCGGGGGGAACACGTAGGTTCCGCGCGACAGGTACTCCTTGATGATGTCGTTCTGCGTGGTGCCGGCCAAGGCTGACGGTTCAACTCCCTGCTCCTGGGCCGTGGTGATGTACAACGCCAGCAGCCACATGGCAGTTGCATTGATCGTCATGGAGGTGTTCATCTCCCCCAGCGGAATATCGGCGAACAGCTGGCGCATGTCCCCCAGATGCGCCACCGGTACCCCGACCTTGCCCACCTCGCCCCGAGCCATCAGCGAGTCCGGGTCATACCCCGTCTGGGTGGGCAGGTCGAAGGCGACGGAGAGTCCTGTTTGTCCCTTCGCAAGGTTCTTGCGGTACAGGGCGTTGGATTCGATCGCCGAGGAGTGTCCTGCGTACGTGCGAATCAGCCATGGACGGTCTTTGACTGCGGGCATGCTGGCACTGTAGCCAAGGGGCCAAGTCGCGCGATACTGCAAGGGGCGAGAAACTGCTCACATGCCCGCATGGCACGCCTACTCCTACGCCTTCGGCCCAGTGGTGGCCGCGGTTGGAATCTGCTTGCTCGTCCTGATCCTTCGGTGGGGATTCGGCACAAAATCCTCGGTCGTCGCCGGACCGCCTCGATCCGGACGGGCCGACCAGTACGGGTTGCTGGTGCCCGTACTCAGCCCCAGCACCTACGTCGAGGGCGAGATTGCTCGGCGCAGGCTCGAGGACGCCGGGATCAATTCCACCCTGGCATCGACCCTTGATGGTCCGCGAGTCATGGTGTGGCCAGCCGATGTCGACAAAGCCAAGACCGTCCTGGCCACCTAGACTCGCTCGACCAGCGCTCCCAGCGCCTGCAACTGCTCCACGAATCCCGCGTATCCGCGATCAATGTGTGCCGCTCCGTAGACCGTCGTGGTGCCCTCAGCCACCAGGCCGGCCAGGACCAAGCCGGCTCCGGCTCGAATGTCCGTGGCCTCCACCGGAGCCGACGACAATCGCGCTCTGCCTCGGACCAATGCATGGTGACCATCAGTTCGCACATCCGCACCCAGCCGTGCGAGCTCTTGGACAAACCGAAACCGCGCCTCGAACAGGTTCTCCGTCACCAGGGCAGCCCCCTCTGCGATCGCATTGAGCGCGATGAACTGGGGCTGCAGGTCCGTAGGAAATCCCGGATACGGCAAGGTGACAATGTCCACTGCCTTTGGGCGCTTGTCCATTCGCACCCGTATGCAGTCCGAACCGGCATCGATGTCGGCGCCAGCCGTGACCAACTTGTCCAACGCGATCTCCAAGTGCGCGGCGTGCGCATTTTCTATGACCACGTCGCCACCTGTGATAGCCGCGGCAACGGCCCAGGTGCCGACCACGATGCGATCTGACACCGTTCGGTGCCTCACGGGCTTGAGTTCTGGAACACCGTGAACGGTCACCGTTGCCGTTCCAATACCCTCAATGTGAGCACCCATGGCCGTGAGCATGGTGCAGATATCCACGATCTCTGGCTCTCGGGCAGCGTTGTCGATCACCGTTGTCCCCGATGCGGTCACCGCAGTCATGAGCACGGTCTCGGTTGCACCGACGCTCGGAAAGTCCAACCAGACTTGGGCACCGTGAAGTTCGGCTCCGGTGGCAATCAGGTAGCCGTGCTCACTGCGCACCTGAGCTCCCAATCGCTGAAGCCCTTCGATGTGCATATCGAGGCCGCGCGACCCGATGTTGTCACCACCGGGAAGGGCGACGTCGACCTGGCCGCAGCGAGCAAGGAGCGGTCCCAGTACGCAGATCGATGCACGCATTTTTCGCACCAGGTCATAGTCGGCGCGATGCTCGAGCACTTCGGGCACCTCAATGGTCACCGTGCCGGCCGATAGGTCGTGATTCACCTGGCATCCCAGGCGGCGCAGCAACTCGGCCATGATCTCCACGTCAAGGATGGCCGGCACCTCGCTCAAGACAGTTGTGCCTTGGGCCAAGAGCGATGCTGACATCAGTTTCAATACCGAATTCTTCGCGCCGGTCACGCGAACGGAGCCATGCAAGTGTGAGCCACCGGTCACTGCAAGGGCATCCACGCGCTCCATCGTAGGGGTCTTGACCACCGGTTTCCCATGCACGACTAGCACGTGGACGCTGGTTCTCCTAGGCTGATGTCATGGTGAACCTCACGCGCATCTACACCCGCACGGGCGACGACGGCACTACGTCACTGGGAGACATGAGCCGCACCGGAAAGAATGACCCGCGGTTGAAGGCATACGCCGATGTCGATGAGGCCAACTGCTCCATTGGTGTGGTGCTGGCAACCGACGGGCTCAGCGAGGACGTCCAGCACCTGCTCAGGCGCATCCAAAATGATCTGTTTGACGTGGGCGCTGACCTCTGCACTCCGGTTGTGGACAACCCGCCTCATGAGCCACTTCGCGTCACCGCAGACTATGTGGACTTCATGGAGTCAGCCTGCGATGAATACAACGAGCGCCTTGAACCGCTGCGCTCGTTCATCCTGCCCGGGGGCACGCTGGCCGCGGCACATTTGCACGTGGCCCGCACTGTCGTGCGCCGTGCTGAGCGCAGCACCTGGGCCGCCCTCGACACGTATCACGGTGGGATGAATCCGTTGACCGCCACCTATTTGAACCGGCTGTCAGACCTGTTGTTCATTCTCGCGCGCACCGCCAATGCCGCTTCCGGTGGCGATATCCTCTGGAAGCCTGGAGCAAGTCGCTAAGTCCATGACCCAGGACTCCACGATCCGCCAGGTCATACGACTTTCACGGCCGGAACAGCTGTTCCAAGCAGACCCGGTGCTGCCCACAAGCCAGGCGTACACCGAATTCACCGCACAGCCGGCGATGGACACCGTCCGTGACCTCATCATTCGACGGGCCGGGAAGGCTTCACGCATCGAGTTAGTCGTGGAATTGCCAGCAGACCAGATTTACGACGGCATCGACGAAGAACTGACGACCGCGGTCCGCCGCTGGGTCACCGTGCAAAATGCGATCGACGATGACTCTGCCAGCGCAGGCGGCGCGGTGGGCCGGCGCCTGTTTGTCTTCGGCCTCTTAGCCTTTCTCATCCTGCAGATCGCATCGATCTATATCCGTTATTACGGCGATGACTGGAACAACTATCCCGTGCAGGCCATAGCAGAGGGAGTCAGTGTCACCAGTTGGGTGATGCTGTGGTTCCCCGTCCAGTTGTTCACCGTGGAGTCCTGGCGGTCAGCGATTCGACGGCGGCGCGCTCGGCTCATCGAGCAGTTGCATGTCCTGGTGACCTCGCACTGACCACCTGCCGGCAGACGCACTGCCGCCAGCGGACCTGTTCGTTGAGCCCAGGCGATGAGGATCTAGCGAGTAAGCGGCTTGGCCGCTGCCGCCACGGTCAGGCGAGTTTCGGCACGATGGATCGCCGAAGTGTCCTCCTCGGATGCCGATTTGGCTGCTGCCAGGGCAGCCTTGGCCCGTTCGACGTCAATGTCTTCGGCCAGCTCCGCAACTTCGGCGATGACCTTGACCTCATCCTTGGCCACGGAAAAGAACCCGCCGTGCACTGCCACGACAACCTTGGTCCCATCGGTGGTCTCAACGCGAAGCGGGCCTTCGACCAAGAGCGCAAGGACCGGCTCGTGCCCGGCGAGGATGCCAATTTCTCCCTCAGGAGTCTTGGCCACGACTGACCGAGCAGTTCCCTGCCACAGGGAAAGCTCGGCCGACACGACCGCGACATTGAGATCAGCCATGGAAACTAATTGCCCTTCGCCAAGTCAGCCGCATTCTTCTCCACGTCTTCGATACCGCCACACATGAAGAAGGCCTGCTCGGGCAGATGGTCATAGGTTCCCTCGGCCAATGCACGGAAGGATGCGATGGTCTCCTCAACCGGGACAAATGAGCCGGGCTGACCGGTAAACGCCTCGGCCACGAACATGTTCTGCGACAGGAATCGTTGGATGCGACGTGCGCGTCCCACGATGATCTTGTCCTCTTCGCTGAGCTCATCGATGCCGAGGATGGCAATGATGTCCTGAAGATCCTTGTATCGCTGAAGGATTTCCTTCACGCGAGCGGCAACGGCGTAGTGCTCATCGCCGATGTAACGCGGGTCCAGGATTCGCGATGTTGAGTCCAACGGATCCACAGCTGGGTAGATGCCCAGCTCGGAGATCGGTCGCGAGAGCACGGTGGTGGCATCCAGGTGAGCGAACGTGGTCGCCGGCGCGGGATCAGTCAGGTCGTCAGCGG
>CAIKZY010000017.1 GCA_903832025.1 uncultured Actinomycetes bacterium | reverse complement strand
GCGCGGTTGAGACCATTCCCGAAGTGGTCCGCTACATCCAGGAGTTGCAAGCGCTGGGCGCGGTGTACTCGGTGGATGAGGACCTGTACTTCTCCGTCCGCGCCGATCCAACGTTTGGCTCGATTTCGCATTACGGGCAGGATCAGATGCTGCGCGTCTTCGCAGAACGTGGGGGAGATCCGCAGCGACCGGGCAAGCGTGACCCACTGGACTGCCTGCTGTGGTTGTCGGCCAGACCGGGTGAGCCTGCATGGGACACCGAGCTTGGGCACGGTCGGCCTGGATGGCACATCGAATGCACTGCCATCGCGCTGAATCGGATTGGAATGGGCTTTGACGTGCAAGGTGGTGGCAGTGACCTGATCTTCCCGCATCACGAGATGGGTGCTGCTGAAGCGCACGTGCTGCGCGGCATGCATCCATACGCCCAGCACTACGTTCATGCGGGCATGGTGTCCTGGCAAGGACACAAGATGAGCAAGTCTCGCGGAAACTTGGTGTTCGTATCCACGCTGCGGCGCCAGGGGACTGATCCCATGGCTATTCGATTGGCCTTACTGGCCCATCACTACCGACGTGACTGGGCCTGGACAGAGCAAGGTTTGGAAGGAGCACAGTCTCGGCTGGCACTGTGGCGACAGGCCGCTGGTTGCTCAGGCGGCCCCGACGGGCTGCAGGTATTGCGCAAGGTACGCGCGCACCTAGCGAACGACCTGGCAACGGCTGATGCCCTGGATGTCATCGATGCGTGGGCGATGTCGGCTATCGGTGGCCATGACACCGATGCTGATGCGCCCGCCCTCGTTGCGCAACTCTGTGACACCCTCTTGGGTGTAAGGCTCTGACTTCGCCGATCGATGAGCAGTCAGGCGTTGGGCTTCTCATGATGTCCGCCGAATTCCTTGCGCATGGCACTGAGCACCTTGTTGGCAAACAGGGCGTTGCCTTGCGACTCAAAACGCTCGAATAAGGCTGCCGTGAGCACTGGCGTGGGCACGCCTTCATCAATCGCGGCGATCGCCGTCCAGCGTCCCTCGCCGGAGTCCGACACACGCCCGCCGAACTCCTCCAGATCCGGGGAGCGGACCAACGCCAGGGCCGTCAGGTCCAGTAACCACGAACCCACGACTGAGCCACGGCGCCACACCTCGGCGACTGCCGGGATATCGATGTCGTACTGGTAGAACTCCGGAGTGGCCATTGGCGCGGTCTCTGCATCGGAGGCACGCTGCACGGTGCCGGCATTGGCGTGCTTCAACACGTTCAGTCCCTCGGCATAGGCAGCCATCAGCCCGTACTCAATGCCGTTATGCACCATCTTGACAAAGTGACCGGCCCCCGATGGTCCGCAGTGCAGCCAGCCTCGCTCGGCGGGAATGGGGTCGCCGGATCGGCCGGGGGTGCGTTCTGCGCTCTCAAAGCCCGGCGCGATGGCATCCCACAAGGGTGCATGGCGATTCACCGTTTGGCTGTCGCCCCCGATCATTAAGCAGTAGCCACGATCCAGGCCCCACACTCCACCGGAGGTTCCGCAGTCGATGTAGTGAACTCCTCGTTCAGCTGCGGCAGTCGCGTGGCGGATATCGTCACGGTAATACGAGTTCCCACCGTCAATGATCGTGTCACCGGGCTCCAACAGATCCAATAACGAGGTCACCACGGAGTCGGTGATGTTGCCCGCCGGAACCATGACCCACACGGTGCGTGGAGTTGGCAGCGCTGCAACGAGTTCAGCGAGGCTGGCAGCTCCGGTGGCACCTTCGGCAACCAGTGGTGCAACAGCAGCAGGGTCGGGGTCATAGGCCGCGGCTTGGAGGCCTGCGCGCATTGCCCGGCGAACAAGATTCGCCCCCATGCGTCCTGCCCCGACCATTCCCAAGGTGATGGTGCTCATGTCCTGAACCGTCCTGTCTGCGACGCCATTTCCGCGCTTAGGCTATCGGCGACAGGTAAACGCTTGCAATCAATCAGGCATCCGGTGGATGCATTCACGTGCCCAAGAGCGGCCGGACGTTCAGCTCGGTAGGTGAAAGTGCGGATTGTCGATGAAACCGAGAATGGCCCCGCTTGGCAGCCGCACAGTGGCCGTGACGATGCCCCCACCAACTTCGGTGGTGGGGCTGTGCACCGTTGCACCGGAGGTCAGCGCCGTCGCCACCGCTTGGGATACGTCGGAGACTCCCCAGTACGTCAGCGCACCATCGGCGGCCGAGGCATCCGGGAGCAGACCAAGTTCGTACCCGGCGACATTGAATCCGACGTAGAACGGCTCGCGAAAGTAGGGCTGAGAGCCGAGGAATTCGCTGAACCACGCTGTGTCGGCGGCCAGGTCGACACTTGGATAGATCACGGTTCGAAGCCCAAGTAGGTCCACGTCATTCTCCCTCGTGAGCGTGCTCATGTCACATCGGCCGCATTCAGCGAGCCACGTGGGCTTGGCTGAATCGGATCAAGCTGAACCGGTCAATCTGATGTACGGCGACGCAGGTACCGCTCAAACTCTCTCGCAATTGCCTCGCCGGAGGCTTCGGGCAGGTCAGCGGTGTCCCGCGCTTCCTCTAACTGGCGAACGTAGTCGCCGATTTCCTCATCATCCTCGGCCAGTTCATCCACACCGATTTCCCAGGCACGAGACTCATCGGGCAGTTCACCCAGAGGCACCTGAGCATCCAGCACGTCCTCAATCCGACTGACCAGGGCCAGCGTTGCCTTCGGGCATGGTGGTTGGGCGACGTAGTGAGGAACCGCAGCCCACAACGACATTGCCGGGATGCCGAAGCGCGTACAGGCTTCCTGCAGGACACCCACGATTCCAGTGGGGCCTTCATAGGTACTGATTTCCAGGTCCATCTCTGCGCATAGCTGGGCATCTGTGGCGGTGGCAGTCACGGGAACCGGGCGTGTGTGCGGAGAGTCTGAGAGCAGGGCACCGAGGGTGATCACCATGCGCACATCGAGTTCAGCGGCCAGTCCCAATATCTCTCGAACGAACTGCTGCCACTTCATGTTGGGCTCAATGCCCTGAATCAGGACGACATCTCGACCCGATTCAGCCAGGCGAGCAACGAAGATTCTCGTCGCGGGCCAGGTCAATGACCGGACGCCGGTTTCGTCGAATGCGATGGTGGGCCGATTGACCTGATAGTCGTAGTAGTCCTCGGAATCCAACTCGGTCAATGCCGTGGCTTGCCAGGCGGAGATGAGGTGGCCGACTGCCCCTGAAGCTGCATCCCCTGCGTCGTTCCAGCCCTCGAAGGCGCACACCATGACCGGATCGACCAGCACGGGCAGTTCGTCGAACTCGATCACGACTTAACCCTCTCATGGATCTGTCCGGAGTAGGGGAGAACTGCCAGGAGGAAGCAGGGATGGCTCAGGATCGAATGCTGGCCGCGATAGATGAGATCCAGCCAGCAATCTCATCGGGAAGTTGAAGCGGCACGTCATGCACGGTCTGGCACCACACTTGGAGCCGCACGCCTTCTGGCAATTGCGCGTGAAAGCCGTGCATGTCCGCTGAGGTAGTGCACGCGATGGCCCATAACCGATCGGCGACCAAGCGCTGGTCTGGAGTGGGGTTGTAGGCCAGCAGTCCATCAAGGACGGCCATGTGGCGCTCCATGCCGATGCGGGTGCGCATCGTGCCATCGTCGTTGGCAATAAACGTAGGCGCGAGCGCCGCCTGCACTTCAGCACTCCACACTGAAGCCAGGTCGCCCGCCTGGATGCGACGCCATAGTTCAGCCTCGGCGATATTGAGCACCGGTGGTCGAAGGCGTTCCCTCAGCTCGGAGATATCCGCATCCGGATGCGGTCGATGCAGGCCACCGTCGATCAACCCGACGCGGGCAATGCGCCGGTCGCAGGCCGCCGCCCGAAGCGCGGTCGAGGCTCCCCACGAATGCCCAACCGCGATGACGGTGTCAAGGCCAAGGTAGTCCAGCGCAGCGCTGATGTCCCTGGCGCATTGATCGATGGAGTAGTCGGCCCTGGTGTCGGAATCCGAGCGCCCATGGCCTCGTTGGTCCAGGGTAAACATCGGCAGCGGGGATCGGGCAATCACTGGGTCCCAAAAGTGGCCTTGTTGACTGAGACCGTGCAGGAGCAGGACCGGCAGGCCCGACCTGCCTGTGGTCGTCCGACGGCCAAACAGGCGCTGCCCATCGGTTGCTGTGAACTCGAACTCGGTATCTGCCATGTCCTCACGCTAGCGGTGGTGCGCTGCCAACTTCGCCGACATGGATAGGGTTGTCCAACTATGACCTTGAGTTTGAAGCAGGCCATGGCCACCCGTGTTGTGGTCGCCGACGGGGCGATGGGCACCATGCTGCAGGCCGCGAACCCCTCCCTGGAGGACTTCCAGGGCTTCGAGGGGTGCAACGAGATCCTCAATGTCACGCGACCTGATGTTGTCGCGGGGGTCCATGACGCGTATTTCGCAGTCGGCGTGGACTGCGTGGAGACCAACACGTTCGGCGCGAACTTGGCCACTTTGGGCGAGTACGACATCCCCGAGCGGATCTTCGAACTTGCCCAGGCGGGAGCCCGGATCGCTCGGGACTCGGCTGATCAGTGGTCCACGGTGGAGGCACCACGTTGGGTTCTGGGCTCGGTGGGGCCGGGTACGAAACTGCCGAGTCTGGGTCATGCGCCGTTTACCGATCTTCGCGATGCATACCGAACTCAGGTTCTGGGATTGCTCGATGGCGGCGTCGACGCAGTGCTCATCGAAACCTCTCAGGACTTACTCCAAGCCAAGGCAGCGATCATTGGCGCCCAGCGCGCGATGGCCGAAGCAGGGGTCGAGGTTCCTATTCTTGCCCAGGTCACTGTCGAGCAGACAGGCACCATGCTGCTGGGCTCGGAGATCGGCGCGGCCTTGACGGCGCTGGCACCGCTCGGTATCGACATGATCGGGTTGAACTGCGCAACTGGTCCGGCTGAGATGAGCGAGCACCTGCGCACGCTGAGCAAGTCGGCGCGAATCGGTATCAGCGCGATGCCGAATGCCGGGCTGCCGGTTCTGACGGCTGATGGCGCCCATTACCCTCTGGGCCCTGACGAATTGGCAGCGGCCCACGTGGCCTTCACCCGCGACTTTGGCCTCGGTCTCGTCGGCGGGTGCTGCGGCACGACGCCAGCGCATTTGGCGGCAATCGTCAAGGCGGTTCGGGGTGCGGCGCTGGCGCCGCGAACGGTTGTCGACGAGCCGTCAGTTGCCTCGCTGTATCAGTCGGTGCCGTTTCGCCAGGACACCACGTACTTGTCAATCGGCGAGCGTACCAACGCCAACGGATCTAAGGCGTTCCGTGATGCCATGCTCGAGGGCAGGATTGACGATTGCATCGAGATCGCACGTGCCCAAATTCGAGATGGCGCGCACATGCTGGACCTGTGCGTGGACTACGTGGGCCGTGATGGAGTTGCTGACATGCGCGAGTTGGCGAGCAAGTTGGCCACGGCGTCGACGCTGCCCATCATGATCGACTCCACAGAGCCCGCTGTCTTGGAAGCCGGACTTCAATGTCTGGGGGGTCGTGCTGTGATCAACTCGGTGAATTACGAGGACGGTGATGGCCCGAATTCGCGCTTTGCCCGAATCATGCCGCTTGTGCGAGAGCACGGTGCTGCAGTCGTCGCCTTGACCATTGATGAAGAAGGTCAGGCGCGAACTGCCGAGTGGAAGCTGCGAATCGCCAATCGGCTGATTGCCGACCTGACGCAAAACTGGGGCATGCGCGTTGAAGACATCATGGTGGACACCCTGACCTTCCCGATCGCTACCGGCCAGGAAGAAACCCGACGTGATGCCATCGAGACGATTGAGGCAATTCGTCGGCTGAAGGAACAGCATCCACAGGTGCAAACCACGCTGGGCTTATCGAACGTGTCGTTCGGATTGAATCCGGCAGCCCGCCAGGTGCTCAACTCAGTCTTCTTGCACGAGGCGATGGCTGCGGGCCTGGACTCAGCGATTGTTCACGCATCAAAGATCCTTCCGATGACACGCATTCCGGACGAGCAGCGAGCCGTTGCCCTGGACTTGGTCTACGACCGTCGGACCTATGACGATCAGGGTCTGGTGACCTACGACCCACTCAGCGCCTACCTTGAACTGTTCGACGGAGTGGAGTCAAAGTCGACCAGCGCCTCGCGCGCAGAAGAACTTGCGGCACTACCGCTGGATGAGCGCCTGCAGCGTCGGATCATCGATGGCGAGCGGCAGGGAATGGAAGCTGATCTCGATGAGGCGCTGCAGTCTCGTACGGCACTGGCTATCGTCAACGACACGTTGCTGTCTGGAATGAAGGTCGTGGGCGAGCTGTTCGGCTCAGGAGAGATGCAACTTCCATTCGTGCTGCAAAGCGCCGAGGTCATGAAGTTTGCCGTGGCATATCTCGAGCCACATATGGAAAAGACGGATGAGGCGGGTAAGGGCACGATGGTGCTGGCTACCGTCAAGGGCGATGTCCATGACATCGGCAAGAACTTGGTCGACATCATCTTGAGCAACAACGGTTACACCGTGGTCAACATCGGCATCAAACAGCAGATTTCTGCGATCATCGACGCAGCCGAAGAGCACAATGCCGACGTCATCGGCATGTCGGGGCTGCTGGTGAAGTCGACGGTCATCATGAAGGAAAACCTTGAGGAAATGAACGCGCGCGGTATCGCTGAGCGATTCCCGGTGGTTTTGGGTGGTGCTGCGCTCACGCGGGCATTCGTCGAGGAAGACCTGCAGGGAATCTACGGTGGTCAGGTGCGCTACGCCCGTGACGCGTTCGAGGGCTTGCGCTTGATGGATGCGATGATGGCGGTCAAGCGCGGTGAGCCGGGGGCGGAACTGCCGAAATTGCGCGAACGTCGGGTGACCACGGTGACCCGCCCAGTCATGACTGAGCCGGAGGACTTGCCCGCACGTTCCGATGTTGCCATCGATGTCGATCTTCCGTCGGCTCCATTTTTCGGCGACAAGGTCGTACGCGGCATCCCGCTGGCGGACTACGTGCCGTACCTGGACGAGCGGGCGCTCTTCCTGGGCCAGTGGGGTCTGAAGGCATCGCGAGGAGACGGGCCAGGTTACGCCGAGTTGGTGGAAAGCGAGGGACGGCCCCGGCTGCGGACCTGGCTGGATCGGATCCAGACGGATTCGATGATCGAGCCTGCCGTGGTCTACGGCTACTTCCCGTGTTACTCGGAGGGTAACGACCTTGTTGTGCTGTGGCATGAAGGAGACAAGGCTGGCTTGGAACGGGCGCGATTTTCCTTCCCACGTCAACGTCGGGATCGTCACCTGTGCTTGGCGGACTTCTTCCGCCCCAAGGAGTCAGGTGAGCTCGACGTCGTCGCATTCCAGATTGTCACCATGGGCCAGGCTGCCTCCGATGCCACGGGGAAGCTGTTCGAAGCTGACGCCTATCGAGATTACTTGGAACTCCACGGACTGTCCGTGCAGCTCACTGAGGCCTTGGCCGAGTACTGGCATTCACGGGTACGAGATGAACTGCGGCTCGGCGACCAGGACAGCGTGGACATGACGTCACTCATTGAAAAGCAGGCATATCGCGGTTCGCGCTATTCCTTCGGCTATCCGGCATGCCCTGACCTCGAGCAGCAAACGATGCTGCTGGACCTGTTGGACCCTCAGCGCATCGGTGTTGATCTCAGCGAGGAGTTCCAGTTGCATCCAGAGCAGTCGACCTCAGCGGTGATCGTGCATCACCCGGAGGCCAAATATTTCAATGCTGGCTGACGCCGGCTCCTGATGCCTGGGCCAGCGCCGCCTATCAGTTTGTTCGTATCTGAAATGGCGTTGACCCGGCCCCGCCAGAGTCCTTCCACGCCAAGATGTACGTCCCAGCAACAGGGGACATCACAAGTGTGAGCCGTCCACTGGGCGATGGGGTGGCGCAGGTGAGCAACTTGGCGGCATTCACGTTGCGAACGCAAACTTGGTGCCAGGGGCGTTTGATGTGCACGTTGTTCACCTTGATCGCCACCACGACTGGGGACCCTGGTTGAGCCATGACCGGGGTGTTCATCACCGTAAAGTCAAAGCCACTTGCCAGGGCCGGCACGGCTGACACGGCGGCTGTCACTGCCACGGCCACGGCCGCGATGGCCTTCCGATGCCTGCTTGAAGGAAATCCCACCACCCGATCATGGCCCACAGCCGCTATTGCTGCTCACCGGGGCCTACGAGCGCTTGGTGATCGGACTCCTCTCCAACCACAGGTCTTGGGGTGGAATGGGCGGCGGGGTGCCTCCCTTTGCCGGACACAGCGCTTGGTGGTCACACCAGTCACACAATCGTGACGGTGTCGCCGTGAAGTTCTCGGTGCGGGCGGCAAGTGCGATGGACTCACGCACGGCCAGCACCTTTCGCTCAGTGGCGAGCAACTCGCTCTCAGTTGGCTCCAAACGCAGCATGCGGGTATTGCCCAGATAAAGCAGTTGCAGCATTGCCGGGATGGTTCCGTGCAAGCGCCACCAAGCCAGCGCGTAGAACTTCATCTGGAACATTGCCTTGTCCTGAAAAGCGGCACTGGGCGCCTTGCCGGTCTTGTAGTCGACGATGCGAATGCGCCCATCGGGTGCTACATCGACGCGATCGATGTAGCCACGAATGGCGAAATCATCAGTCAGCGCCGTCTCAAATCCCATTTCCAATGCATGAGGTGCCAGGCGAGTGGGGTCCTCCAAGGCAAAATATGACGCCAGCAATGTCGCTGAGGTTTCGATGCGATCTGCGACAGCGGTCGCACTGGATTCGTCTTCCTCCTGGAGTCGGGACCAGGCTTTATCGAAAAGCTCAGCAGCTGCCTGATCGGTGCGCTGCGCAGCTGGAAGGGCGAACAGGTCCTCCAATGCACTGTGCACCAAGGTCCCCATGATTGCAGCGGGCGCGGGTGCCTCTGGGAGTCGGTCAATCGTGCGAAACCGATAGAGCAAGGGACAGGTAAGGAAGTCATTGACACGCGATACTGAAAGTGATCGAGGAAAACCCGCCTCTGCCATGTCGTAACTCTATGGGGCACGTGTGACGGAAAAGGGATGAATACACCGGCCGGACAAGTGGCACGCAAGACGCGACTTAATCGGTGCGCAGGATCAGGAGGTACTGACCGCCACCCTCTTCGATAGATGTTGCCACCGGTAGGTCAGGAACCAACCGAGACAGCCGATCCAGTAGCCACTCCGATGCCGCTTGGGTGTCGGACTGGCTTGGGCAGCGGGCAATCACCTCCCGCCCTCCCTTTCGGGAGAGTCGGTCAACAGTCGCAATGATCGGTGAGGGGTCTATGACCAACAGGTCCGAAGCCCACGGCACCACCGGAGCGATCTTGCCCTTTTTCGTGTTGCAGCTTCGGTGAGCCAGGCGCTCGATCCCCACGGCGCCCTTCTTGCCCTTGGCTGCCGCAAATCCATCGACCGAAGGACCACGATCGGCGTTAACGGAAAGTTCAGGGTTGACGGCTTCATCACACAGCCAGCAGCGCCAGCTATCGCGCTCGCCAATGGTATTGAGGTCACTCATGGCCTCCACGGTATCGGTAGATGAGCGGCGTGGCTGATGGACTGATGAGCCGGAAGTGTGCGTCACGTTATTGATGAGATGTCACCTCAGATGGGGAACGCCTCCGCCGCTTTGGCACCACATCCAGTGCAGCAACTAGATTACGTGAGTGATTCCTGAACGTAGGCGTGGAGCATTTGCCGCTGGTGAACTGGTGCAACTCACCGACCCCAAGGGCAAATTGCACACGATCGAGTTGGTTCCGGGCAAGATTTACCACACCCATCGCGGCCAGTTGCCGCATGATGACATCATCGGACAGCCCGATGGCTCTGTGTTCACATCGACAAACGGCAGCCTGTATCTGGCACTGAGGCCGCTCCTGGATGACTTCGTCCTGTCCATGCCACGAGGTGCCGCTGTGGTCTATCCAAAGGATGCTGCCCGCATCGTTGGCCTGGCCAGCCTTGGCCCGGGAGCGCGCGTCGTCGAAGCCGGCGTGGGGTCTGGAGCATTGAGTTGTTCGTTGATCCGGGCGGTTGGCACGCAGGGGACGCTGCACAGTTATGAGCGGCGGGAGGACTTCGCAGCCATCGCCATCAAGAATGTTTCCAAATGGTTCGGGAAGACTCCTGACAACTGGCGGGTCACCGTGGGGGACCTTGCTCTGGACTGTATTGATCGGGAAGTCGATGCGGTGATCTTGGACATGCTCGCGCCATGGGACTGCTTGAACACGGCAGCTGAAGTGCTGTTACCCGGCGGCGTCCTGGTCGCGTATGTGGCCACGGCGACCCAGATGTCAAAGGTCGTTGAGACCGCCCGAGTCATGGCGTGCTGGACGGAACCACGTGCTGAGGAGTCCTTGGTGCGGACCTGGCACCTGGATGGCTTAAGCGTTCGGCCGGACCACCGCATGAACGGGCACACTGGCTTCTTGGTCACCTGCCGACGCCTTGCTCCCGGAGCGGTGTTACCGCCGCGCCGCCGCCGGCCTGCGGCGGGTGCGTACGGTGAGGATTACTCAGGCCCTGGAGCGTTGCCGGACTCGCAAGATGACCCAACACGGTTAGAGTCGTAGGTATTCAGGATCAAGGAGGTCCCATGGCCGGTGAGCTCGGCGACG
>CAIKZY010000016.1 GCA_903832025.1 uncultured Actinomycetes bacterium | reverse complement strand
CGCGATCGCCAAGCGCTTGCGCACCGGTCAGGTCGCCATCAACGGCGGACGGTTCAACGCCAAAGCGCCATTTGGTGGGTACAAGACCTCCGGGATCGGACGCGAATTGGGAATTCACGGACTTCGTGAGTATTGCGAATTGCAAAGTCTTCAGTTCCCGTCCGCTGACGAACTGGGCAACTTCGGTACCACGGTATAAGGACATCACCTGATGGCGACCGAGAAAGAGCTGGGGATTGCGGAGCCGTGTGAGATCTTGCTGGTCCGCCATGCCGTTCCCCAACCCGATGGCACGATTAACCCCGGCCTTGGCGAGGCCGGGCTTGCCCAATCGCGAAGCCTGGTGAGCTATCTCAGCGCAGAGCGCATTGATGCCATCTACTCCAGCCACCTGGTGCGCGCTGTGCAAACAGTGGAGCCGTTGGCGGCTCAACGTGGGCTGGACATCATCATCGATGAAGGACTTCGTGAGTGGGTGTCCGGGGCAACGTCGTATACCGGCACTGAGGGCATGGTTGACGTCTCGCGCACCAAGGCTTTCCTGGAGGGCAGGTTCGAAGAGGGGTTCATGCCCCCGCATAACGATGCCGAGCTTCGCGAGAACATGGTGAACACGATGCGTCGCATCGGCCTGGCCCATCAGGGGCACAAGGTCGTCGCGGCCAGTCATGGGGGTGCTTCCAACACATTCCTGGCATACGTCCTCGACAGTCCGCGGAAGTTCTTCTTCAATCCCGGCTATGCCTCGATCTCGCGCGTTCAGGTCTGGCCCGATGGGCGTTTCGTCCTCCTGTGCATCAACGAACTCACCCATGAGCGCGATCGAGGATCGGGAATATTGCCGATCGGCTAGTTGCAAAACCTCCAGTGCGGGCGGAGATGAGGGTTGACAGCGGACAGGCGCCCGCCCATAGTTGTCTAGATGACTCGTAGGAAGTGCCGCGGGTCGAATATCGATGAGGAGTACCCGTGACCGAGCTTGCCCAGCACAAGGATGTCGCCGAGCAGCTGGCTCCTGAGGTGCTGCCGGAATACATCGCCAGCAACGTCCTAGATGGCGCTGCCCGAGAAGAAGCCATCTCCATGATGCGGCGCCTTGCCGCTCACGTGCGCAACAAGACCACCGACCAGGCGCCGGGCAACTTCCAGGAGCCGGTGGAAAACTACGCCGACGAGGAACTGTTTCGGTCCGAAGTCGAGCTGCTGTTCAAGCGCATTCCACTCCCGCTGGCACTGTCGGTGGAATTGCCGGAGAAGAATTCGTACAGGGCGATCGAAGCCGTTGGTGTCCCGGTCGTTCTCACCCGCGATGCCAGGGGCGAAGTCCACGCGATGCTGAACATTTGCCGCCATCGCGGCGCCTTGATTTGCGGTGAGGGACGAGGGAGCACCCGTGCACTCACCTGCCCGTATCACGCCTGGAGCTATGGCTTGGACGGTGAACTGAAGGGCGTGTACGGAGAGTCCACCTTCGGTGAGTTCGACAAGTCCGATCGCGGACTGATCCAGTTGCCGGTCGTGGAGGCGGCGGGACTGATCTTCGTCTGCCTGACACCTGGGCTGCAGATCGATATTGACGCATGGCTTGGCGACTTCAAACCCGTCCTGGAATCTCTGAAGCTCGACCAGTGCCACATCTTCAGTTCCCGGATGATGCCCGGCCCGAACTGGAAGGTAGTCATCGAGGGCTACTTGGAGGGATACCACTTCGCCTCCTTGCATCCCAATACCGTGGGAAAGTCAAACTTCTCCAACACGGCGATCTTCGACGGCTTCGGTGCCCACGAGCGCGTTGCCTTTGCCCTGCGAAACCTGGAAAACCACTTGGACGACCCGGAGGAGACCTGGGATCCATCGGCCAATGTCGGTCCCATCATCTGGCTGTTCCCGGGCATGGCCTTTGCCGGATCGTGGCGTGAGCGCATGACCTGCTCGTTGGTGCTGCCCACGACCAAGGTTGATGCCTCGATCACCGAACAACGCGTGATCACCCGCACGCCCGTCACCCCCGACGACGTGCCGGATCTGGAGATCTTCCGAGATTTCTTCTATGACGTGACCTACGGCGAGGACTACATCACGGGGTACGGCGTCCAAAAGGGTGTCAGGAACGTCGGGGGCACGACTCAGCTCTACGGGCGCAACGAGCCTGGCGTTCAGTACGTGCATCAGACGATCAATCGCCTGATGAAGGAGAACTTCACCGAAGGGCATGTGCTTCCCAGGGAGGCATAGGGCAATTACCTGGTTTCCATTGACGGACTCCAGTAAGTGGTGTGGGATATGTCCGTCGAGGCGGCAACAGTCGCCCAGAATCTCAGGAGTGCACAGGTATGGGTGGATCACTTGAGGGCCGCGTTGCGGTCATCACCGCAGGCAGCACCGGCATCGGCTTTGGCATCGCCAAGGCGTTCACTGATGAAGGCGCCACGGTCGTGTTGGCGAACCGATCGCCGGAGAAGGGCCAGCACGCCCTGGATCGTCTCAACGTTGGCGATCGCGCGATCTTCGTCAAGACTGACGCATTGGTCCGCGACGAGATCGATGCGCTGATCGATTCCACCGTCGAGAAGTTCGGCAAGATCGACATCCTGGTGAACTGCGCTGGGGGCTCCGATGGCTGGGCCTTGATCGACTCCCTGTCTGATGAAGCCTGGGACAAGGCGATGATCTGGAACTGCACGAACGCCTTCTGGTCGACGCGGCGGGCGTTGAAGTACATGGTTCCCGCCGGCTACGGTCGAATCATCAACATCTCCTCGATTGAGGGCAAGCTCGCCTCAAAGGTGGCTGTCAGCCACTACGTCACCGGCAAGCATGCGGTTATCGGCCTGACCAAGGCAACAGCGGTCGAGTACGCCCAAGCCGGTATCACTGCCAATGCCATCTGCCCGGGGCCGATTGAGACCGAGCTCATGCAGGAGGCCGGTGCCATGGTCGCTGAGGCATCGGGCATCAGCTACGAGCAGTTCCTGGATGAGTTCGCTCAGGACACCTTGACCAAGGAATTGCAGACGGTCGAGCAGGTTGCTGGTATGGCACTGCTGCTGGCCGGCCCGCTGGGTCGAGGCATGACCGGTGGGGCGTACAACGTCGATGGCGGCACCACACCGTTCTAAGTAGCTACCGTGTACGTTTCCTGCACCGCCGGTTGCCTGTGGCACCGGCGGTGCAGTCCGTAAGCGACCACTCCGATTTTCTCAGGCAGGTACCGACGTGATTGATAGCTGGATTGTCGATTGGCAGCGTGACGAGAAGCTGCCCTACTACACCCGCGCCAACGCTGGGGAGGTCCTTGCCGACCCGGCCAGCCCATTGGGCTGGTCGCTGGTTTTCGAGGAGGGACTGCTCCCCGGGTGGTGCAGGGGGTTTGTCGACTTCGGAATTTACGCACCTGAAGAGATGAGTGGCCCGAAATGGCCCGTGGTCGGCATCTTCGGTGGATATTTCTACCTGAATCTGTCGCACATGCGTCTGCTCGGCCTTCGATTGGGCGCTGACCTGGAGAAGTTCGACGCTGATCTTCTGGGATCCCATCCGGATACCCCGCCATACATTGCCAAGGACGGCGATGTCCGCCCAGACTTGACCGAAAAGGCCATGGCCACCATCGGCGGCATCCTTGGCGCGACTTCCTTCCCGGTCTTCGAGGAGGATCGACGCCGCACCGGCCAGTTCCGAGCAGAACGCCCTGATCTGTCCAGACTGAGCGATGCCGAACTGGTCGCTCGGGCTCGCTCATTCATTCCCGAACTCGACAACGCGTTCTATCAGCACGACTTCTCCAGCCTGGGCTCGACGCTGGGCCCAACGATGCTTGACGGACTGTGCGCTTCCGTGGGGCGTCCGGAGCTTCAGCTGGAACTCATCTCCGGTCTGGGGGAGGTGCAGTCGGCAGCACCCTCGACGGGCTTGTGGGCCCTGTCACGGCTGGCCAACACCTCAGCAGAGATCACTGCCCTGTTCGATCAGGGCCCGGATGCGGTGCTCGCTGCGGTGAATGCACCATCAACTGGGGCACAGCACGAGTTCGCCGATGCGTTTAATGCCTTCTTGTTCGAGTTCGGGTACCGCGGTCCCAACGAATGGGATATCCATTCGCTGTCGTGGGAGTGTGACCCGCTCCAACCGCTGAAACTGGTCAACGGGATTCGTCGAGCATCTGATGCCGATTCCCCCGAGGCTCGCCACCAAGCCCTTGCTGCGCGACGGAATGCTGCAGCGGACACGATGCGCGAGCTCTTGGCCGGTAATGATGAAGCCCTGGCAACGTTCGAGATGGCCTTTGCGTCCTCACACCTGAGCGTTCCTTCACGGGAGATGACCAAGGCAAGCTCGTGCGCGACGATCAATGAGGTGCGCATGGCGATTCGAGAACTTGGCAAGCGCGGAGTGGCCGCAGGGCTGTACGCCCAGCCCGAGGACATCATGATGTTGATGAACGACGAACTGGACGACTACGTCACCGATCCTGCGGCGTTCGCTGATCTGATCTCGATGCGGCTCGAGGAGTATCGGCAATTGTTCGAGCTCGAGCCGCCATTCATCATTGCTGACGACCCGCTTCCGCTATCCCAGTGGAAGCGCCGCGCGGCCACGAGAGTGACGCCACTTCCGGTTGGCGGGGTGCTCAGTGGCATCGGCGGAGGCGCAGGGCGATATTCCGGACGCGTGTGCGTGCTGAATGATCCGGCAGACATGGCCAAGTTGGAGCCGGGTGATGTGCTGGTTGCCCCGTTCACCGACGCTGCCTGGACACCGCTATTCCTCATCGCCGGCGCAGTTGTAGTGGATGTCGGAGCGCTCAACTCCCACGCGGTGGTGGTCAGTCGCGAACTGGGCATTCCGAGCGTGCTCTCAGTCACGGTGGGTACCACATCCCTGGTCGATGGCATGGAGGTCATGGTCGATGGTTCGGCCGGGACGGTCACGGTCATGGCAGTGGATGGGGCCACTACCCTCTAACCATGGCATCCATCACTCTGGACGACGCCCTCGAGGAATTCCGCGAGGTCACGGTTATTGAGCGCATTGACGAGGCTCCCGGGGTCATTAGCCTGCGGTTTGCCGACCCGTCCGGTGCACCGCTGCCGGAATGGGACCCCGGTGCACATATCGACATTGAATTGGCCAACGGCATGGTGCGGCAGTACTCATTGTGCAGCCGGTTGGACGAGCCGACGTGGCGTATTGCGGTGTTGAAGGAAGTGGCCGGCCGCGGAGGGTCGCAGTTCATTCACGATCACGTGCATGCGGGGGACACGGTACGGGTGCGCGGCCCGCGTAACCACTTCCCGTTTATCGACGCCGCAAAGTACTTATTTATCGCCGGAGGCATCGGGGTCACCCCGCTCATGCCAATGCTGCGTCGGGCCAGTGACAACGGAGCCCAGTGGGTCTTCTATTACGGCGGTCGATCACTGGACTCCATGGCGTTCGTGGGCAAAATGGCCGATTACGGTGTCGTGCCGTGGCCACAGGATGAAAAGGGACTCATTCCCCTCGCTCAACTGCTCGATGAGGTGGGTCCGCAAACCGCCGTGTACTGCTGTGGTCCCGAGCCGTTGCTCTCAGCGTTGGAGGAAGCCTGCAAGGCTGCCGGTCGACCGGCGCCGTTCGTCGAGCGCTTTGCCGCAAAGGACATCGATACCGACGGCGACGGAGGAAATCACGCCTTCACGGTCGTCTTGGCTAAGTCCGGCCAGGAGGTGCTGGTACCGGCAGACAAGACCATCGTGGATGCCTTGGCCGACGCTGGCGTTCGATTGGTGACCAGCTGCGCCGAAGGTGTGTGCGGGACGTGTGAGACGAAGGTGCTGGAAGGGGCCATTGTCCATCGGGATTCCCTGCTGTCTGATGAAGACAAGGAGGAAGGCCGGTACATGATGCCCTGTGTTTCTCGATGCAAGGGCGATCGCCTGGTGCTCGATATCTAGCCGAGAGTAGGCACCCTTGCGTCAGCGGAGGTGAGAACATCCTTGTAAGTTGTCTAGACAACTGCTACGTTTGCGGTGTTCAGGCCCACTGTGAAAGGCATCGATCATGGTCTTCGTTCCCACTCGCGGCGATAACACCCTGCGCTTTGCACCGGACATCCCGAACACCCCTTTTGCCCCCGGTGTCTTGCCGGCCGCCTGGTACACCGACCCAGCGCGTTTTGACCTGGAGCGCAAGTACGTCCTGAACCCCAATTGGCAGATCATGTTCCGATCGGAACAGATTCCCAATACCGGTGATCACTACGTCTGGCAGGGGCAGGGTGAGACCGTGGTCTTCACCCGCCGCAAGGATGGCACGGTTGCCGGATTCCACAACATCTGTCAGCACCGCGGTGCGCGCATCGTGCGCAACGCTGGATGCGGCGCCCGCCGATTCACGTGCCCCTTCCACGATTGGGTCTACGACTTCGACGGCAACGTCGTCGGCGTTCCCGACCGCGAGGACTTTGACCAGCACAAGCTCGAGGGCCTGAAATCGCCGACCGTTGAGGTTGACGAGTGGGGCGGCTGGGTATGGGCCGTGCTCGACGGGCCCGGGGTTGCTCCTCCGCTTCGTGAATGGCTCGGCGAGGACATTCTCACCGACCTGGGCGCCTACCAGATGGAGAACATGTTCTTGAAGGAAGTGGTGACCTGGGATGTGGATGTGAACTGGAAGGTCATCATCGATGCCTTCAACGAGTTCTACCATGCCCCGGCGCTTCATCACATTCCACCGCAGGACGTCAAGGACGGCCGCGAGATGCGCATCTTTGAGTTTGATCACCATGCCATGATGGTGGTCCCGCTGAAGGGTGCCTTGCCCAAGCTCCGCGAGAACCCTGATCACCAGTCAGTGGCCATCTGCCATTACACGATCTTCCCATCCAGTGTTTTCAACAACAACCCTGAGCACCTTCAGTTGTTCCGGCCGATCCCGATTTCTCACAACAAGACGCGGTTTGAAACATGGGAGTTGTGGTACAAGTCGGATGATGCCGACTATCTCGAGCGAACCGAACGGCACTGGGAGCACCTGAAGATTGTCGTCGGGGAGGACGTGTGGACCTGGGGAGACATCGCGGAGACCTCGCGCTCGATGTATTACAAGGAGAATGTCTACAACGACCGTGAAGGCAAGATTCCGTTCTTCCATAACCAGGTGAATGATCTGATCGTGGAAGGCCAAAAGCGTGACGCTGCCGGCAAATAGCGCGCAACTGACTCCCGCGAACTTCACGTTCTCCTACAACTGCCTGGGCGATATCGACTACGACACTCGGTTTGCGGTTGCCAAGGCTGCGGGCTTTCGAGAGATCGGCATCAACCTGCGCCATATCGGCGGCTGGCTCCAAGATCACTCGTTGTCCGAGCTTGATGCGCTGCTTGACAAGCACGAACTGGTCGTCGGCGAGATGGAAGCCGTACGCCTGATGCTGGCCGAGCCGGATCCTCGCGAGGAGACCGCTGCCGTCATTGCCGAGCATTATCGGCCCGCTCGCTTGCAGGCTACCGGACCCTTTGATGGCACCCTGGAGGATGCTGCTGCGCGCGCAGGGCGAGTCGCTGATCGCTTTGCTCAGTGGGGTGTTGACGTCGTGCTGGAGCCACTGCCGTTCACGAACATGAAAACCCCGGCGATTGCCGCTGAGATCTGCGAGTTGGCCAGTCGTCCGAATCTGAGTATCTGCATGGATGTGTGGCACCTCTACCGCAATGGCCTGTCCATTGACGATCTCGCTCCGGCCTGGAAGCACATCAGCACCGTGCAGTTCAACGACGGAACGGTCATCGCCGAAAATGCCGACCTGCTCCAGGACTGCCTTGACAATCGACGCGTGCCCAATGCGGGCGAGTTCGACCTCGTCGGCCTGTTGCGCGCCCGTGATGCGCATCGCCCGGATGCGTCATTTTCCATCGAGGTGATCAATGCTGCTCATGCCAGCATGGCCCCGCAGGCAGTGGCGCAAAGTATCGCCGATGGCATCACCGCAGTTGTCGCAAAACTCGAATAGTCCCGCTCAGAAGGAGAAGTCATGTCCATGGCCCGCGTTGAAGGACTGCGGATCGGTGATCGATTCGACATCGAGCAGTTGATGTACAAGTACTGCAAGGCGGCCGACATGGCGGATGCCGTGACCCAGGCTGATCTGTTCCACGAAGACTGCCGTGTGCGGTACAGCGGCACGGACTGGATCGAGGGGCGTACCAATCTTCTGGCGGCACTGCAAAAGGCCTTCACGCGGTACAAGCAGACCTCGCACTCGGTCACCAATATCTCGATCGAGTTTCAGGACACCGATTACGCCACCGCCGAGAGCCTGATCACCGCATGGCACCGGAATTTCGATGGTGAGGAGTGGACCCTGCATGGCCGATACATCGACTCATGGAAGCGTGACCGACATGGATGGCGCATGAGCTCACGAGAAATCATTGCGGCCGGAGCGGAAAACCGCGATGAGTCAAGTCTCAACATGATTCAGCGACTCGTCCTTAGTGACGGTCACTGATGTCACGGCTGAACGGAAAGTCAGCAGTCGTCACCGGCGGTGCCCGTGGCATCGGCGAAGGCATCGTACGGCTGTTCGTGGAAGAGGGCGCCCGTTGCATCATTGCAGATATCGACGAGGCGGCTGGCCGCAAACTTGAGGAGGATCTGGCGCCCAATGCCATCTACGTGCGCTGTGACGTGACGTCCGAACAGGACGTGCAGACAGCAATCGATGCTGCGATCCTGGAATTCGGTGGTCTGGACATCATGGTCAACAACGCCGGCGTGGTCGGGGTGATCGGGCACATCGACACCACGCCCCTGGCCGACTTTGAGCGCACGATGTCCATCCTGCTGACCAGCGTCTTCTTGGGTACCAAGCTAGCGGCTGGTGTCTTCAAGAAGCAGCGCTCTGGAGTCATCATCAACACCTCCAGCACGGCTGGAATCAACGGCGGGCTCGGCCCGCACGTGTACACCGCTGCCAAGCATGCCGTGGTCGGATTGACCAAGAGTGTTGCGGTAGAGCTTGCACCGTTTGGCATTCGCGCCAATGTGCTGGTACCCGGAGCCACCGTCTCATCCCTGACGGCTGGGGTCGTCACCGGCGATAAGGACAACCTGGAAGCAGCAGCCATCCGGTTGGGATCCAAGTACGTCGGCGGAAAGGCTCCGATGCCCCGTGACCTGGCCAATGCTGCCCTGTTCATGGCCAGCGATGAGTCCGCCTTCATGAATGGCACGGTCATCATCATCGACTCGGGTAAGGAAGTGCTCAGCGATCGTGCCCGGGACAAGTTCTACCCGCCGGAGGCGTAGCCCGGCTCTGGGGGCAACCGGATACCGAGCCACGGCGCAGGCGTTACTGTCGTGTCATGAAATCCACCATGGTTGCCTTCATCGTGTCCAGCGCGGTTATCGGTCTGGGGCTTACCGGTTGCTCGTCCGGCTCCGGCGCCGTTACCGGAGCGCCGGTGAGTTCAGCGGGTAGTCCGTCAACGGGCACCGCTTCGACCTCGGCATCCGTGCAACCGTCATCTGCCGCAACGGCGCCTTCGGCTGCCCAGGCGAGCGCGTATGACATCCCGGCGAATGTGCAAGTGCAGTACTACAAGGCGATCTGCGAGGGTTCACCGGCCAAACTCGGGCTAGGCGGAACCTTCGATCAGTCCAGCAACACGTGCACCGATGGCCTGGGCAAGACCAGCACCGTGAGTCAGGGTCTGGCGAGCCTGTTGTCATCGACTCCGGATCAGATGGCACAGTCCATTCAGATGATGCTTGCCCAATTGAACGCCCCGGTCGGTCAGTGCCCCACATTGCACGACTTCAACACCAAGACCAACGTCAGTGTGTCGAATGCCTGTGTCGTTGCCGCGATGCAGGCCTTTGCCGCCTACATGAGCCAGTAGGCACCTAGCTGGCTGAGCGTCCGACCGCCGAACTCCCGCTGAGGATCGCTCGCTCGTTGGTCACCCGCTGCCTCAGCAGTTCCTCACCGCGCTCGATGAATTCGCGATTGACCGTGTCCATCACGAGATCCATGGCGGTGGAGAACGCGCGACTGGCGCTCTCGTAGTCCGCGATAACGTCACTGAGGACCAGGGACGTTCCCATGGATGCCCCCGCAGCAGCAGCGGCAACAGCTGCGTCACCGGTGGCGGCAGCGACATCGTTGACGAAGTTCAGGTACTGCGGGATCTCCGCGCGCATCACTGAGATCTCTCGCTCGCTGGCATTGACGCAGTCGTTGAGCACGATCATCAGCATGTGCATGCGAATTTGCTGAGCAGGATCGGTGATCAGCGGCATGATGTCGCGGCTGAGTTCTTCGACGACATCCTCAAGGACGCGTGAGGTCGATGGACGGGTGATCATGCGGTGACCTCCGAGTACGGCATATCGAGTGAGTAGTCCAGATACAGGTTGTGGAAGTGAGCGTATGCAGTCATCAGGAAAGTGCCCATCACGCCCCGATGCAACCCATCGGTCACGTCCTGAGTGCCCTGGATGATGTCGACCATCAAGTGGCTGGTACCCAGGAGCAGGAAGTACTTGGCGATCGCGGGGTTGATTTGCTCCTCCGTGAGCCCGGTCAGCGCTCGATAGGACGTCAAGAATGCCTCGGGGTCGGGATGGTAGAGATGTGGCGGCATGGGGATTTGCAGGTAGTAGCCCAGGTCCAGCCGCGGATCGCCGATGCGGGAGAACTCCCAGTCGATGATGTACGGGTCTGTCCCCTCCGAGAGGAGGAAGTTGCCCGGCTGCAAGTCACCGTGGACGATGGTCATGGGCACCTCAGGCGGGAGATTCATCCGAATCTTCTTCAGCGTGTATCGCAGCACCGGGTCGGTATCGCCGATGATCTGGAGCATTCGCTCGTAGTTGGCGATGACGTCCTCGATGTGTTGTCTCCAACTGGTGGGACGCGCGATCGTGTCGGCAATCGAATCCAGCGGTGTGTTATGAGCAGACGCCATGATCGCCACGAAGTCCTCGCGGGCCTTGTCAAGGTCGGGTCCGGAGTCGAGGAACTTCTGCATCGACGTTGAGTCGATTGCCTCGGAGATGATGCATTTGCATCCCATGTACTCGCCGGTCGCATCGAAGTACCGTGGCGTGGGAATCCGGAAGTCCGGGAGGTCCTTTACCGCTTGCAGCATTGCCCACTCCGCGGCTCGGTCACTGCGAAACACGCTCATGTCCTCAGGAGGGTCGCCGCGCAGCACGAACTTCTCAGTTGTTCCGTCAGCCCAGCGAACCTCCGCCATAACCGTGTCTCGACTGTAGCCGCCGGGGATCGGCGCGGCACTCAGGACTGTGGCTCCTCGCTCGGGCTCCACGGCGTCCAGGAATGACTGGAACTGCTCAACGTTCATTGGTGCTCCTTTGCCATGCTGGATCAACGGTGATAACGCGCTCATGCCTGTTCGGGACGGTAGCTCAAGTCCGTGGTGTTGCGGGTGCCTTGGACCGTAACGGGTCGAAGTCGGAAGTAATCGTCGGCGATTGGCTCGGTCCGCGTCCAGTCAACGACTTCAGTTCTGTGTGAAATTCGCCACGAGTCCTCCCAGCGACGGTATCGATCCACGTATCGTCCGCAGATGAACCGATCAAAGCCGTCCACGGCGTGCTCGTGGAAGGCCTGGAAGTAAACCTCACCCGTGGCGGTGTCATTTGCGATGTCCAGATTGATTTGGCCGAGCAAGTGCTGGGTCGCCCGATAGGCAGACAGCGCCTTCATCGCCATGTCCGCCATCTGCTCGGGGCCACCGGTGAACGACCCATAATGCGTGGTCGCGTCATCGGTGAAGACCGAGCGCACCAGAGCCCGGTCGCCCCGATCGAGGCCGCGCATGTACTGCGCAGACAAAGATCTGAGTTGCTCTCTATCCAGGAGCCATTGCACGCAGGCGCTTTCGGTCTGGGTCACACCTGCCTCCTCACAGCGACTTGCCTTGGCGAAGTACCGAGTCAATCAGAGGTTACGGGGTGATGACGCATTCCATGTGGCCGAAGCCTGAATCGGCTGGGTTGTCGAGATTGACGCACGTGGCGAATTGCTCAGCCCAGGCGTCCGCCCGTTGAACAAACCAGCCGGCCGGATCGCCCACATGGATTGGATGCCGGACATCCCACACTTCCCCATCATGGAATTCCTCTCCGCGATAGACGCCGCGACCTAGCCCGTCACCGAAGCCATCGTGGTAGCCACCCCCTTGCAGGTACACCGGCCAACCAACCGGAATGTTGAGGAAACGATCGATCGTGCCGTCTGGGCGGGTAAGGCAGATCGTGGACTGCTTCAGGCGAGGGAAGCCGTCGACGCGCTCATGCGTGACACTGGCATCGACATAGGACCACCAGGCTTGGTGTCTGTCATTGGGGATAACGATGGTCTCGAGCTGGTTGAATGAGCCGTCCGGCTGCTGGTGGAACTGCCAGAACATGACTCGATCGGGCATCTTGAACATGGTCCACTGCCGCATCGCGAATCCGCGTCGTGGATCAGCACCGATCTCAGGGGCAACACCGGCATTCTTGCCGCCGGTTCGGCCCATGCCCCATGAATGATCGCGAACACCGACCCATGACGTCGGTGACACGTGCAGCAACGAATCACCAACAGTGATGGTGCCGGTGACATCCAGGCACTGGTCGTAATTGTTTCTCGTGTACACCTTGCGGCCGCCTGCGTAGCGAATAATCTCATCCTCCAGGAACGGCTCGTGCAGCGCAGTCCACTCCAGGTCGTAACTGATGCCGTATGGATTCTCGTCGCAGGTCAATCGCAGGCGCTTCATGGGATCGAGGATCTCCAGCGCCAACGGACCCACCCGAATCTCATCGATATTGGGACGTAGGCGACGAGACCATCGCAAGTTGTGCTGCTGACCATCCACGGTGACGCACGCGAAGCCATCGATGACGTCAGTGTTGGCGTACAGGCGAATCCCGGCGAACAGACTCGCACCGGTGGCTTGATCGCCCAGAGTGAAGTAATAGCCATCGCTCCAATTCGGAGACTCACTCGCTACCGAGTTGAAGGTCCCGTTGATCTGGTGTCGTGGGAACTCATCGAAGGCGGTCAGCCGTTGGTTGCTCATTTGCACAGCGTACTCGGACTAAGGCCGTTGTGAGACAAAATGTCTCACAAAGCAAAGTGTTCGGCTATGGTCGGAGCATGAAGATCCTCATTCTCGGTGGAAGCACCTTCGTCGGCCGTCGCACTGTCGAGCAACTTCGCCTCGCCGGCCATCAGGTGACGGTGCTCAACCGGGGCAAGACCGCCGCCACCTTGCCCGAGGGTGTCGATCGCATCGTTGGCGACCGCACGAGTACCGATTCGATGCGTGCCGCCTTGGCGGGTACGAACTGGGACGCAGTCATCGATGTGTCCGGATTCGTGATGGCCGCCGGGGGTGGCCTATTCGAGGACTTGATCGAACTTCTTGATGGTCGAACCGGGGCATATGTTTTCGTCTCCTCGATCATGGCCTACGCGCCCACTGGACTCATGCCATGGACTGAGGACCAGCCGTACCGAGACGATCCGCAGACGACCTACGGTGGATTCAAGGCACACGCCGAGCAGGTCATTCTCGACCGGCATGCTCGGACCGGTTTCCCCGGTTCGGTTGCTCGACCAGCGGCCATTTATGGGCCGGACAACAACATCCATGACATGGAAACGGCCATGTTCCTGCGACTGCGCAAGGGATTGCCCATTCTGGTTCCACACGAAGGACTCGTCACGACTTCATACGGCCATGTCGATGATCTGGTGACCAATCTGATCGAAATGTCCGTCTTGCCGCAGGCTGCCGGTGAGGTCTTCAACATCACGGGGCAGGGGTGCTCTGCAATCGAGTACGTGTACCAGCTCGCCGGCATCGTGGGGGTGACACCGGACATCGTTCCTGTGCCTACTGGATACACCACGGAGGCACCGTTGTTCGGACACTTGTTCAAGGATCGGCATCACGGCATCTTGTCCGTCCAGAAGGCCGTGGATTTTGGATTGACGGTCGAACGCGGATTCACTGTCGGCCACATCCAGACGTATGAATGGTTTTGCCAGTCCCCGCTCATCAATGCCCCGGACGTGCTCTCTGATCCGATGTGGGGCGCGGGGTATGACTTTGGACTCGAAGCCACAATTGCATCGGCATTGCGGGGCTAGCGGTGAGTGTTCGTGTCGATGACCAGACGCTGACCAGTGCGATCGCCGCCGCGCATGCCAGTGCCGACATCGCTCACGGTGATTTGAGTCAGTGGGCGGGCATTGAGCGATACGCAGCAACGCGCGGTCCGGATCCCACACCAACGCGCGCCGCCGAGATCGCCGCCATCATGGCAGTTGGGCCCGAAGTCGCCTACCAAGCCGCAGCGCAGTTCCTGCTTGAGCACCCCGGGAGTTCCCCGCTTCGTGATCTGTTCGTTCGTTGGGCACGTGAGGACTTCGCAACCGCTGAGCCGCTCCTGGCGGTATTTACCGGTCATGGGACCGATGTCGAGCATCCGACAATCTCCGTGGACCCGAGGGAAATTGAACTGCTCGCAGGGTGGTTGAGTGACCAGTACGGCAGCCCGGTCACGATTGCACGCGCCGAAGTCATTGGCGGTGGCTTCTCGCGTCGCATGTGGCGTGTGACGCTGAGCGTCCATGGGCTCTCCCGCAATGTTGTCGTTCGCGTGGAGCAAGGTGGCATGTTTGGAACGCGAAGCGATACTGAAGTCATGGCAATGCGCGGATTGCTGGCTGCCGGATACCGCGTGCCAGAGATCGTTCACGTCGAAGCAACGGGTGAAGTCCTCGGCGAGCCGTTCTTCATCATGGAAGAGGTTCGTGGCGAAGTCCGCTTGGACGACGAGGGCTTGAACGACATCATCCGCTCAGTCGACCAACTCCATCGAGTGCCGATCACGGCAATTGAAACTCGTTCGCGCACTCCGGAGCAGGTGATCAGCGACAACATTGACGGATGGCTGTCGCTGTATCGCGAGCACGCACAGATGCCGATCCCGCTGATCGAGCAGGGCGCCGGATGGCTTCGTGAGCACCTGAAGCCAACTGGGCCAAGTGTGATCGTGCACGGAGACGCCGGACCGGGCAATGCGCTGTTTGACCCAGAGCAGGGCCTGACCGTTCTGGACTGGGAGTTCGCGCACGTTGGTGATGCGGCCGAGGACTGGGCCTACCTCGCGTTAATTCGCGGGCGACGCACCATGAGCCCGCAGGCCTGGAAACACCGTCTCACCGACACGGTAGGCCTACAGCTGACTGACGAGCAGTGGCGCGATTGGCTGGCGTACAACCATTTCCGAGGGGCGTGCGTCAACCTGACGGCATTGACCGTGTTTCGCCAGGGACGCCACCGCACGGCGGACCAATTGGCAATCGGTATCGCGGTGCATCTTCGATTTCTCGGCCAGCTCATCGACATCACCTGCGCGTAGCCATGGCACTTGATGCGCGCTACGAACGCTCGCGAGCCTTGGTCTTCGCGGCAGTCCAGTCAGTCCTAGTGATCGATGGGGTTGCCGGTCTGACCACTGATCGTCTGGCAGCGGTATCGGGTGTTTCGCGGAGCACGATTTACCGCAATTGGCCAGACCTGGCGATCTTGACCTGTGAGGTGTTCGAAGAGCTCATGCATCGTGACGCCGTGGATTTCACCGCTGATCCAGTGCAGGCATTGCGGGATTATCTCGTTGATTACGCTCGGCGCCTGAATGATGCGACGTATTGCGCAGTGCTCATCGCGCTCATAGAAGCGTCATCGAGAGACGACATCTTCGCCGATGTCCATCGGCGGACTTTCTCGCAGACTCGCTCACGTGCTGCCGACATCATTCGACGAGGTCAGGAGCAAGGAGTATTTCGGGCAGACGTCAATGCACGGGTCGGCGTGGAGGACATCGTGGCGCCCTTTTTGTATCGGCGACTCGTGACACAGCGAAACATCAGTGCCCGGCAGGTTACCGAGCTGCATCAGCGCCTGATCGGTGCATGGAGCCCGCCGTCGTGAAGTGACTTATCACGGGAAGTACCCTCATGATAATCGGCCTCTAGCGTTACCGTCAGGCCGTCGAAGACCACGAAGCTCAATCCCTCCACGACCCAGCGCTTGCCCTTGTGCTCGGCTCCCTTGGAATCATCGGTCACCGTTGCGCTCAGGACCCATTGCACTGCAATGCCGTCAGGGCGTGCCCAGAACTCACCGGTTGGCTCCAGGACCAGATCGGGATAGCGCTGAAGTCCATGTGCGAAGTACTCGCGGATGGCCGGCCACCCATCCTTTTGCCCTCCGATGGAATCCCAGAGCGTGGCATCAGGTGCCATGAATTCCTGGGGTGCGTCGGCGTCACCGCTGCTCCACGCGGAAAAGAGCTTCTTGACCACCTCGATGCGTTGCAGATCCAACTCAGTGAATTCAGCCATGATGTGCACCTATCCGGGAAACATGACGCCACCATTGGCGGTGACGGTTTGACCACTGACAAACGATGCCCCAGGAGAGGCCAGGAACTCAATCACGTTGGCAATTTCCTGGGACACCGCGGCACGCCCCACAGCGATTGCGCTGATGAGTTGCTCGTGGCGCTCCTGGGAGATGCGACCGATGACCAATTCGGTGTCAGCCGTGTAGCCAGGTGCCACCACATTGCAGGTGATGCCGCGCGGACCTTGGGTGCGGGTGAGGCTGACCGCATAGGTTTGCAGTGCGGCCTTGGCGGCTGAGTAGGCGATCGAGCCGTTGCCGAACTGTGCGGCGAACGAACCGACGATCACGATGCGTCCACCAGGTGTGCTGATTTGGTCCAGCAGCGCCTCCGTGGTGAGCACGACGCTCATGAGATTGCCCCGGAGCGTGGTCTCCCAGACGTCGGAGACATCCTGGAGCCCTCCTTGGAAGCGAGGCTGCGTCGACCCCGCGTTATTGACGAGGATGTCGATGTTCGGAAGTGATTGCTTCACCCAATCGGCGAATCCCTCTACTGCCGTGACATCAGTCAGGTCAACGGACTGCACATGCGTGATCGCGTCAGGATTGATGTCCGCGATCTCCGCTGCAACGTTCGCCAGCTTTTCCGCGCGTCGCCCGACCAGGACCAGGACGTCGCAACTGCTCGCCAATGTGCGTGCGGTGGCTGCTCCGATACCCGTGCCAGCTCCGGTGACAATTGCCGTACGCGTCATCATGCTCCTGCCTGATCAGTGCTGTGAGGGTATCGAGTTCACAGGCGCCCGGTGAGTAGTATGAGGACATCCAACGAAAAGGGAGTTTCATGACCACGTGCGTAATCCTCGATGGAGCCCGAACCCCTATCGGCAAGCTGCTCGGTGTGTTCGCCACGCTCAGCGCTGTCGACTTGGGCGCTGCGGCAATCAAGGCAGCGCTGGAGCGTTCGGGGATCAGCCCCGACCAGGTCGATGAAGTCATCTTTGGCAACGTTGTCCAGGCCGGTGTCGGCCCCAATCCGGCCCGCCAGGTGGCTGTCGCCGCAGGGTTACCCATGAGCGTGCCCGCCCTATCCCTGAACAAGCTGTGCCTGTCCGGCCTTTCGGCTATCGCCTTGGCAGCTCAGGCAGTGGCATCAGGTCGCCACACCGTTGTGGTGGCCGGTGGCACAGAGTCGATGACTAACGCGCCGCACCTGCTCATGGGCTCACGGCATGGCTACAAGTACGGAGAGGTCAAGGCTGCCGATGCGCTCGACCGCGATGCACTGATCTGCGCATTCGATGCAATCTCCATGGGTGCGGCAACTGAGCAGTACGGCAATGCTTTTGACATCACTCGCGAAGAACTAGACGCATTCTCGGCTCGATCGCATGCTCGGGCCGCCGCCGCTACGGCCAGTGGCCGTCTGGCGAAAGAGATCGTTCCTGTTGAAGTCAAGAGCAGAAAGGGAACCGTCACCATCAGCGAGGACGAGGGTATTCGGGCGGACACCACCGAAGCTTCACTGGCCGGACTTCGTCCGGCGTTCGCCAAGGATGGCAAGATCACAGCAGGCAATGCCTCGCAATTGTCCGATGGTGCTTGCGCTGTGGTGGTGACGAGCAAGGAATTCGCCGAGGCACATGACCTGCCGTGGATCGCCGAGATCTTAGGCCATGGGGAAGTGGCTGGTCCTGATCCGTCTCTGCTGCTCCAGCCTGCCGCTGCGATCGTCGATGCACTCAAGGAAGCCGGGAACCTCACCGTCGCTGACCTTGACATCGTCGAAATCAATGAGGCCTTCGCCAGTGTTGGATTGGCGTCTGCGCGTCAACTGGGCGTCAGTGAGGACATCGTCAATGTCAACGGCGGCGCGATAGCGCTCGGACACCCGGTGGGAATGAGCGGCGCGCGCGTTCTGCTGACCGCTGCATATGAACTGAAGCAACGCGGAGGCGGCGTGGGGGCGGTTGCGCTGTGCGGTGGTGGAGGACAAGGCGAAGGCTTGGTTTTCCGCACCCCCGCATAGTTGGACGCCGTTGACCACCCAGACGGGCCCTGGCGCAGGCATACTTGCTCGGATCTGGAACAGGGGAGAACGGTGCTCAGCGATCGTCAGATGAGGTTGCTCAACCCCGCCCCACGCCGATTGTCTGGGCGTGGCTGGCTGTACAGCGGTGTTGCTCTGGTGCTGTTCGCGATCGTCGCTGTCGTGGTCGGCGCGATCTATCTCAGCGAGGGAGGCGTGACCATAACCGGTGGCCTCCAGCCACCGAATAATTCCGGTGTGATCGCCGAAGTCCGTCCGATGGCCATGGATCCGGTGACTAACACCGCCAGCGTCCGCCTGGTGTTCACCGAGTTCGGTAACCGGTACATCAGCACCGGGTCTGGGGTGTTGACCCGCACGGTACGCATCAGCGTCTCCACCACCGATGGAGTGCAGGAATTCATCTATCCGGCGGGAAGCCACCTCGGGCAGGCGCAGGTGATGCTTGGTACCTACGGAGAAGTGTGGCTGTATCCATTCGATCGGTACGAAGCCAACTTCACCGTGGCCGCTGAACAAGTGCAGCGCCAGCCCGATGCGACCTGGCGCGTGCAGTCGTCTATTCCCGTGGGTATGCAAACGCAAGGGGGACTTCCTGGCTGGGACATCAGCGGCACCATGCCGACCGGAATGGCCGCTAGCGCCAGTGGGGATCTTGCCTACTCCAGGGCCTTTACCACCAAGCTGTTTGCCATCTTGATGCTCGCGATGATGGCTCTGCTTTCCATCACGGTGCTGGCAGTGGCGCTCCTGACATTCAGCGGTCGTCGTAGGCTCGAGGTGGCCCTGATGAGTTGGATGGGTGCGATCTTGTTCGCCCTTCCAGTGTTGCGCTCGTCGCTGCCGAATGCTCCGCCAATCGGCGCTGGGATCGACATCCTGATCTTCATGTGGGTTCTGGTGTTCGCCATCATCGCCATGCTGCTGATGGCGG
Organism: uncultured Actinomycetes bacterium; assembly: GCA_903832025.1. GTDB lineage: Bacteria > Actinomycetota > Actinomycetes > S36-B12 > S36-B12 > CAIKZY01. The sequence continues at coordinate 9,779 of CAIKZY010000016.1, read as the reverse complement.
TGACGTGGATCCGAGTTCGACGATTACAACTGTTGGCCAGTTCCACTCAGGATGATGACTTCACGTAAATCAGATCCGTGATCTGTCTGGGCACTGCCAGGGCAACTGCCTCATACTTGGTCACTGGACGCCAATCGGGGCGTTCCACGATGCCCCCGTTCCACTCATCGGAATCCCCGAACACCTGGAGCATTTGCTCCGCGTACGAGTCAATGTCAGTTGCCAGGTGCCAAAAGCCGCCGGGGCGCACAAACGGTGTAAGCGTGTTGACATGCTGTGTCTGAATGATGCGCCGCTTGTGATGCCGAGCCTTCGGCCATGGATCTGGAAAGTAGGTCCTGATCCCCGCAAGGCTGTTCGGTGGAAGCCGCGATGCGGCGAAGTCCAGCGCGTCTCCCTCGATCACGCGGACATTGGACAACTGCTGATCGTGAATCGCGTTGAGCAAGTCACCGACTCCCGGGGTGTGTACATCCACCGCGATGATGGCCTCATGGGGAGCAGCCCGCGCCATCACTGATGTGGCGGTTCCGGTCCCGAACCCAATTTCCAGCACGACATCTCCACAGGCAGGAAACTCATTCGCGAGGTCCAGCCGTGAACCGGTGACGCAAAGCACAGGGTCAGCACGGTGATCCAACGCGCGTTGCTGACGCGATGTGATTCGCCCCTTACGGGGCTTGAACGTTCGAACGTGGCGCAGTCTTGGCGTGTCAGACACCGGGCACCCGTACATCCAAGGTGCCATTGATTCGGTATCGACGGTCAGCCTCTACTCGGTAGGCCGAGCCGATGCCGCGGGCTCGGAATTGCCATGTCGCGCCCGATGTTGGTGGCTGTGACACCAGCGCAGTCTGTTCGTCAATTCCGACGACTTGCGTTCCCGCGCTGACCAGTGGCCGCAGCGCAAAATCTGGAATCCACTTGGTGTAGCGGTCGAAGTGGGGCAGCACGCGAAGGTCGGGAATCAGTCCAAGGCCGTCAGTGCCCCCTGACCGCGGATGTCGGAAGTCAGGCACGTAGCCGCACAATGCCATCGCACCGGCGCTGCATCCGGCCACCGATGCACCCATCAGCCACTGCTCCTTGATCGCCTGCCACACCGCAGTTCCTCGCAGCGTCTTGGCCAGGTATGCCGGATTGCCGCCGGACAGGTAGATCAAGCCGGCACCATTGATTGCCTGCACCCATGTCAGGTCATCGGCATCGTGGCGCGTACGCACGTCCACGATCACCTGATCCACCCCTGCTCGAACGGCCGCTTGAGCACCAAGTTCGTGCCAGTGGTCCAACGAGCGTTGACCTTCAGGAGCAGCAGCGGTGGCCAACTGCACGAAGCGCGGCGGTTGGTCCTGGAGCAACCAAGACTCAATCTCGGCCATAGCCGGCAGGTACTCGCCGCTGCCGACCAATGCAATACGCCCGGGTTCGTGCATGTGGCGACCATACGCACACACCACACGGCGCGCACGTTTCACCCACCCGCTTCCGCACGTGGCTTGCGGGCTGCGCCTCGTGATCTGCGATTTGGGCATACCCGGGGTGGTATGACTTACGCTGGAATCATGAACCTGGATCCGGAACTCAATCACGAGGTTGTTACGCGCCTTCGACGAGCTCGTGGCCAACTCGACGGCGTGATCGCCATGATCGAAGCAGGCCGATCCTGCGCCGAAGTGGTGACCCAACTTGCAGCGGTGTCCAAGGCTCTTGACCGCGCGGGCTTCAAGATAGTCGCCTCGGGAATGCGTCAGTGCCTTGAGGAAGGAGAGGCTGCTGCAATGACGCCCGCTGAGTTGGAGAAGCTCTTCTTGTCCCTGGCGTGAGATCGAGCCATGCTGTGGGAAGGCCCTGGGAATATGCGCGCGATGCGCGCAGTTGCTGTGTGAGCGATTGGAGGGCAGATGAGCGAGCAACTGCTCAGTGTGTCTGGGGTGACGTGTGACCACGGTGCTCACGCGCTTGATCACTACTTGTCCGCCCGGGATGCTGTCACTGACGTGCGGATTTCATTGGTGCCAGGCGCGAGTTGCCAGGTGAATGTGAGCGCACACCATCCCATCGATAGCCAGGCCCTTGGCTCAGCGGTTGAAGAAGCCGGTTACGAAGTCATGCCGTGAATCCAACCAACGGCTCCCACGAAGGTGCATCGCTGGTCTCGATCGACCTCGATGTCGAGGGAATGACCTGTGCCTCCTGCGCGGCGCGTATTGAGCGACAGTTGAATAAATTACCCGGCGTGCAGGCAACGGTGAATTACGCCACCGAGCGCGCACACGTGGACATGGCTCCTGATCGATCGGTGGCGGATCTCCTCATTGCCGTTGAATCAGCGGGCTATCACGCTCGACAGCGATTGAACCTGCCAGCAGGTCATGACAGCGCGATCCAGGCACCGCCTGACTCGGCGCATCTCCTGGGCAATCGTCTGGCGATCTGCGCCGCTTTGACGGTGCCGGTGATCGCCATGGACATGATTCCCGCCTTGGAATTCACGTACTGGCAGTGGTTATCGCTCACGCTGGCGGCGCCCGTGGCGATCTGGGGAGCGTGGCCCTTTCATCGAGCTGCGTGGACCAATGCCCGACATGGCACCGCCACTATGGACACGTTGGTGTCGGTCGGCGTGCTGGCCGCTCTGGCGTGGAGCGTGTGGGCATTGTTCGTTGGCGGGGCGGGAGCCCCAGGAATGAAGATGGCCTTCACCTGGCGGCCAACGGATCAGCCGCAGATCTACCTGGAGGTTGCGGCCGGAGTCACCTGCTTCCTGTTGACCGGACGGTACTTGGAGGCCAGGGCCAAGGCCAGTGCTACCGAGGCAATTCGCTCATTGCTGGCCCTTGGCGCAAAGTCGGTGACAGTGCTTCACAACGGCACCAGGACGACCATCCCCATTGACGAGTTGACGATCGGCATGAGGTTTGTGGTGACCGCGGGGGAGAAGATCGCCACTGATGGGGTGGTGGTGGAAGGGCGAAGTGCCGTCGACTCCTCACTGGTGACCGGCGAGCCAGTGCCCATCGACGTCGGTCCCGGAGACAAAGTTGTCGGAGCAACGCTCGCAGTCGACGGTGCCCTGGTCGTTCAGGCCACCGCAGTGGGTGCTGACACAGAGCTGGCACAGATTGCCGCGCTCGTGGAGCTCGCGCAGACCGGCAAGGCGCAGGTACAGCGCCTTGCCGATGCGGTCTCGCGAATTTTCGTGCCCATCGTCTTGGGAATCTCGATGGTGACCGCGCTGGGTTGGCTCCTCACCGGCCACGGCCCGCAGCAGGCATTCACCGCAGCAGTGGCCGTGCTCATCATCGCCTGTCCGTGTGCGCTGGGATTGGCTACGCCTACCGCACTCATGGTGGGAACCGGCCGTGGTGCACAACTCGGCATCATCATCAAAGGACCGCAAGCCTTGGAGATGACTCGGCGAATTGACACCGTGGTGCTGGACAAGACCGGCACGATCACGACCGGGCGCATGGTGGTGCAACGCGTGCAGGTGATGCCGGGCTTTGACGAAGCATTGGTGCTTCAGGCAGCTGCGGTGCTGGAACAGCGCTCCTCGCACCCCATGGCCCGAGCGGTGGTGGCCTATGCGCCGGTCGACTCCGCCGCCGAGGTCTCTGATTTTGTCTCGCATGCCGGCTTCGGCGTCTCAGGGACGGTCGATGGCACCGTCGTCAAGGTCGGTCAGCCCGGCTGGCTTGCAGAACAGGGAATTGACGTCGGAGCATGGTCTGACGACGATCGCAGTCTGGCCTGCGTGGCGCTCGATGGCCGACTGGCAGCTCGGCTTGCGATCGGAGACGCCATTCGGCCGGACAGCACCGCGGAGATCGCCCGGTTGCACGGCATGGGCCTTCGGACTGCATTGCTGACCGGTGATGCCTCCGGTCCTGCGGGCCAGATCGCCGCACTTGCCGGTATCGATGACGTGGTGGCGCAGGTCAGTCCGATCGGCAAACTGCAGCACGTTCGAGCCCTGCAAGAGCAGGGACACACCGTGGCGATGGTGGGTGATGGCATCAATGATGCCGCGGCACTTGCGCAGGCCGACTTGGGTATCGCAATGGGGGCTGGCACGGACGTTGCCATTGCGGCAAGTGACATCACATTGATGCGAGATGGCATTGGCTCAGTTGCCGATGCAATCGCACTGTCACGACGGACATTGGCAACCATTCGCGGGAACCTATTCTGGGCGTTTGCGTACAACTTGGCCGCGATACCGCTCGCGGTATGTGGACTGCTCAATCCATTGATTGCGGGTGCGGCCATGGCGTTCTCATCGGTATTTGTCGTGACCAACAGCCTTCGCCTGCGGCGATTCCGACCAGGGGCAAGGGCCTGATAACCACTCACACGACGTACGGTAAGCCTGTGCGTACCACTGCGGCGATCCTCCTGGCCCTTGCCGCTGCGGTCACCGTCCCAGTACAGACCGCCAGTGCCTCAGGTGGTCACAGCCCCACGCCAAGCTCCACGCCAAGCTCCACGCCAAGCTCCACGCCAAGCTCCACGCCAAGCTCCACGCCAAGCTCCACGCCAAGCTCCACGACCTCAGCCGGTGTCAGCTCGACCCGACACGGGCACCGCGATCTGAATGCCATCACCATTGGCGACTCGGTCCAGTTGGGCGCTCGGTGGCAGCTCCTGCATCGGGGAATCACGATTGTGGATGCGATGAAGAATCGACAGGCATCGGCGGGCCCGGCGCTGCTGGCCAAGCATGGCTCGTCCCTTCCGCACAATGTCGTGATTGACCTGGGCACCAACGGCCCCTACGACCTGTCCATTTGCCAGCACATGGTTCGGCAGGCCGGACCAAGCCGCCAGGTGTTCTTGATGACCGTTGCGGTGCCACGCAGGTGGGAAAAGCCCAATAACGCGATCATTCGACAATGCGCTGACTCATTCCACGCTGCGTGGGTTCACGTGATCGACTGGCATCGACTGGCTGACGAGCACCAGGACTGGCTGTATGCCGATCACACGCACCTCAAGCCCGCTGGTGCCAAGGGCTATGCAACCTTGATCACGCAAGCGATTACCGCGGTGAATTCTGGGTCCGTGAAAGGCACTTCGTGATGGACTTCACTTCCTGAAGTTGCCCCCGGACCCAGATGTGCCGTGGGCCACAGTCAATCCTGTGCAGTTAGTCACAAGGAAACGTTTGCAGGGCAGTTTCGGCGCAGTTCAGCCCCGAACGGGTCCATGCTTAGCCAATCGGAGCCTGCTGAAATGGCAGCCAAGATTGGCAACGGAGCGTCTCGATGATCCCTGGTTTGGAAAACCCTCCTACCAAGAACAGGCAACTGCTTGAGTGGGTTGAGGAGATGGCCGCACTTGCACAGCCTGAACAGGTGGTGTGGTGTGACGGCTCGGAGCAAGAGTGGGATCGCTTGACCAAGCAGATGGTCGAGGCAGGCACCTTCATTCAGCTGAATCCGGCCATTCGCCCCAACTCATTCCTGGCGCGCTCCAGCCCCAGCGACGTTGCCCGGGTTGAGGACCGCACCTACATCTGCTCCCAGCGCGAGCAAGATGCCGGTCCAACGAACAACTGGGCTGAGCCTGCAGAAATGCGTGCCACGCTGAAGGGACTTTTCGCCGGATCCATGCGTGGACGAACGATGTACGTGGTGCCGTTCTCGATGGGCCCGCTTGGTTCGCGAATTTCCCAGCTGGGCGTGGAGATCACTGACTCGCCCTATGTCGTAGTCAACATGCGCATCATGACCCGCATGGGACAGGCAGCACTGGACCTGATTGGCGAGAGCGGCGAGTTCGTCCCAGCTGCTCACACTGTTGGGTACCCGCTGATTGACGAGCAGGGCAAGACGCGTCCTGATGTCTCCTGGCCCTGTAATGACACCAAGTACATCGTTCATTTTCCTGAGACCCGCGAGATCTGGTCGTACGGCTCTGGGTACGGCGGCAACGCGCTGCTGGGCAAGAAGTGCTTTGCCCTGCGCATCGCTTCAGCAATGGCTCGCGATGAAGGCTGGCTGGCCGAGCACATGCTCATCTTGAAGCTCACCTCCCCAACCCAGGATGTTCGCTACCTGACTGCCGCTTTCCCATCCGCCTGCGGCAAGACGAACCTGGCCATGCTCGAGCCGACCATTCCCGGTTGGAAGGTGGAGACCGTTGGGGACGACATCGCCTGGATGCGCTTCGGCGAGGACGGACGGTTGTACGCGATCAATCCCGAGGCGGGCTTCTTCGGCGTGGCGCCAGGCACCGGCTTGGAAACCAACGCCAATGCAGTCAAGACCCTGTACGCCAACTGCATCTACACCAATGTGGCCCTCACCGATGATGGAGACGTGTGGTGGGAGGGGCTGACTCCTGATGCCCCGGAGCACCTGATTGACTGGAAGGGCAATGACTGGACTCCGGCATCGCCTGATCCCTCAAGTCATCCCAATGCCCGATTCACCGCACCTGCTGCCCAGTGCCCGTCGATCGCCCCGAATTTCGAAGATCCGGCCGGAGTCCCGATCGATGCCATCTTGTTCGGCGGCCGTCGGGCAACCAACGTGCCGCTGGTGACAGAGTCGCGTGATTGGCAGCACGGGGTGTTCATCGGGTCCTCGGTGTCAAGTGAGACCACGGCTGCGGCAGTCGGCGCGGTCGGCGAACTTCGTCGCGACCCGTTCGCGATGCTGCCGTTCTGCGGCTACAACATGGCTGACTACTGGGGCCATTGGCTCACGATCGGTAATTTCACACAGGCAGCCAAGTTACCCAAGATCTACTCGGTGAACTGGTTCCGCAAGGATGCCAACGGCAAGTTCCTGTGGCCCGGATACGGGGATAACTCCAGGGTTCTGGATTGGGTCATCCGCCGGCTCGAAGGCACTGCTCAGGCGGTGGAGACACCCATTGGGAACATTCCCGCCTCCGGTGAATTGGATCTGCAGGGACTGAGCATCAGCGACGAGCAGATGAACGAACTGTTTGCGATCAATCCTCAGTCGTGGTTGGCCGAGTGCGATTTGACCGAGCAGTACTACGCAAAATTCGGTGATCGTGTTCCGGCGGCACTGGTTCAAGAACTGCAGGGACTTCGCGATCGGCTGCAAGCAGCGCAATAAGTGGAAGAACCAACAGAGCGGGCAGATCTGATGATCTGTCCGCTCTGGTGTTGTTGGGACCCTGTCCTGCGGGGCTGCTCAACCGGCCAGGGTAGCCACCAGCAACGCCTTGATGGAGTGCATCCGGTTTTCCGCTTGATCAAACACGATGCTGGCCGGTGACTGGAAGACCTCATCTGCCACCTCCACTCCGTCGGCGAGACCGAATTCGGACGCGATCTTCTTGCCAACTGCCGTATTGGTGTCATGAAATGCGGGAAGGCAGTGCATGAAGCGCGCGTCAGCCCGGCCCGTTCGAGCCATGAGTTCGGCATCAACGCGATATGGAGTCAGCAGCTCCACTCGTTCGCGCCAGACGGCATCCGGCTCGCCCATGGACACCCACACGTCAGTGTGGATGAACTGCGCACCGACCAGGCCCACGGCCACATCGTCAGTCACCGTGATGCTGGCTCCAGAGGAGGCGGCGTGTTGACGGGCCATCTCGATCACCCAGTTTTCCGGCCACAACTCACGTGGCGCGATGATACGGACGTCGGACCCCAGAATGGCGCCGGTGATCAGGAGCGAATTACCCATATTGAATCGGGCATCACCGCAGTACGCGTATGACAGCTGGCCGCCGGCTGCGTACTCGGCCATCGTCATGAAATCAGCGAGCATTTGCGTGGGATGCCAGGTGTCGGTGAGCCCGTTGTAGACCGGGACGTCTGCAAAGGCTGCCAATTGCTCGACGTTTTCGTGTGCGGCTCCCCGGTATTCGATTGCGTCGAACACCCGAGACAGCACGCGCGCGGTATCGGCTATTGACTCCTTGTGTCCGATCTGGGAGCTCGTCGGATCCAGGATTGAAACGTGTCCGCCCTGATCCCTCATCGCTACCTCGAAAGCGATCTTGGTCCGAGTTGACGTCTTCTCGAAGATGAGAGCCAGGTGCATACCGCTCAACTGAGGCAGCTCGCGTCCGGCCCGCTTTGCAGTTTTCAGGTCGGCTGCCAGATCGAGCAGATACTGCAATTCCGCAGCAGTGAAGTCGGCCTCTTTGAGGAAGTCCCGTCCCAAAAGCGTCATTGCTCAACGCTAGCGGCCCATCGCATCCACGATTCCGCCGGTGGGGTCAATGAGGTGATGCTGAGTCTGAGCTTGGGCGCCGCCTCGGAAATCGCTCGGGGTCCGGTCACGGTGCATTCCCCGCGATGGTGAGGCCAAGTGCGGGTATTCGGTCCGGTCGAGCGAGCCGATCCACACTCGTTCTTGGGATGAAAGCAGACCAGCGGTCCCACCGCCACGGCTGGCGCCTTAGTACTGCCAGCACGAGGATGCACCTGCAGGCGCATGTCCCGATGTTGGCTGGGGCACGGTCAGTCCTGAGGCGGCAATGGTTCCACGCTTAGGCACGACAACGGTGTCACCTGAAGGCTCGGAGTCCTGACATTTTCTCTTGGTCTGGACTTGGCGCTGGCCTAGACTGCGCGCATGAACCGCACGACGCTGCATGCCGGTGACATCTCGATGTCCGTTCCTCTTGACTCTCCCGAACTGGGCGGGGGAACGCTCCTAGAGGAGCGCCCGTCCTTGAGTAATGAGGATGGCGATCACGAGCGCTTTGCCCACTACGTGGAAAAGGCCAAGATTGTGGAATCTGCGGTCACGGGGGAACCGGTCAAGGCACTGTGCGGCAAGGTGTGGATTCCCAACCGAGATCCCTCTCGATTCCCGGTGTGTCCGCAGTGCCAGGAGATCCATGCCTCGCTCCCTCCCGGCGGTGGCTCGGGGGATCAGGGCTGAAGTTCGGCCTGCACGCAGACCCAACCGGGTCGTCTGTCAGGATTCTGCTGCCGTAACCGTGCACGTGAAGGGTCAGATCATGTTTTCTCGTCGTATGTCGATCGCGCTGGCACTGACAGCAGCACCGCTAGTTCTCGCGGCGTGCGCGCAGCAATCAAGCCCAAGTGCGGCTCCGGCCTCAGGTGGAGCTAGCGGGTCGACCGCCCCGAGCGCGTGCGCCAAGGAGAACCTGACCACCAAGACTTCCGGAACGCTCACGATCGGCACTGATTCCCCGGCATATCCGCCGTACTTCGTCACGGACAATCCGAATAAGAAGAATGGCGATCCCAGCAGCGGGCAAGGGTTTGAGTCAGCTGTCGCCTACGCCGTGGCCAAGCACTTGGGCTTCACTCCGCAGCAGGTCACGTGGACTGTGGTGCCGTTCAATTCCTCGTACGCACCGGGAAACAAGGATTTCGATTTCGACATCAATCAGATCTCGATTACTCCAGAGCGTGCGAAGGTGGTCGACTTTTCTGACGGGTACTACACCGTCAATCAGGCTGTCGTGGCCTTGAACAACAGTCCGATTGCCAACGCAACGTCGGTTGCTCAGCTTGCTTCGGCAAACCTGGGTGCTCAAGTGGGGACCACGAGTTTGGCGTTTATCAATGACGTCATCAAGCCCGCGAATAAGCCGCAGGTGTTCAATGACACCAATGCTGCCAAGAGTGCCATGAACAACGGTCAGATTGATGGCCTTGTCGTCGACTTGCCGACCGCTTACTACATCACCGCAGCGGAAATCCCGAACTCGAAAATTGTCGGTCAGTTCAAGGCTCCTTCCACCGGTGAGCAGTTCGGCATGCTCTTCCAAAAGGGCGACCCGTTGGTGACGTGTGTCAACCAGGTACT
>CAIKZY010000015.1 GCA_903832025.1 uncultured Actinomycetes bacterium | reverse complement strand
CTTGCTCGTCAATCAGGCATCGTCGATGGCTCTGGTCGGCCTGTTCGCGGATTGCCGCCTGCAACTGTGGCAGGTGGCACGTGCGACTGTGAAGCAGCCTGGCGTGGCGCATTCTTGGCCCACGGATCGCTGACCGAACCCGGCCGTTCGAGTTCGCTGGAGGTGACCTGCCCAGGTCCAGAGGCTGCCCTTGCCCTCGTAGGCGCAGCTCGTCGCCTGGGTATTGCTGCGAAGTCTCGCGAGGTACGTGGTGTGGACCGTGTCGTCATCCGCGATGGGGATGCCATCAGTGCCATGCTGACCCGCCTCGGCGCCCACGAGTCAGTTATGGCCTGGGAGGAGCGGCGGATGCGGCGTGAGGTTCGAGCCACGGCAAATCGACTGGCGAACTTCGACGACGCAAACCTGCGAAGAAGCGCCCGCGCTGCCGTAGCCGCTGGAGCTCGCGTCCAACGAGCGCTGGAAATCCTGGGTGACGAGGTGCCTGACCACCTGGTGGTTGCTGGTCGCCTGCGCCTTGAGCACCAGCAGGCGTCATTGGAAGAACTCGGCGCCTTGGCCGATCCCCCGATGACCAAAGACGCCATTGCGGGCAGAATTCGTCGCCTCCTAGCCCTAGCAGACAAGCGCGCGGGGGAACTGGGGATCCCGGATACCGAGTCAGTACTGGGACCGGACATGCTTGACGACGATGAACCCACCAGCCAGTCATAGGCCGCAGTTCCATCCGAGGTGCGCACACATCTGACTGCCTGCACCCATCGGCAGGGGATTCGCTAGGCTTGCGGCGATCCTGCCGTCGGTATGCACCCCCCAGTTGGGGCGTATGCAAGCGCTTACTTAGGCGGTAACACCTGGATCGCAATTTCCGAGAGCCTTCGGGTGATGTGAAGGGAAGCAGATGACCATCAAGGTTGGCATCAACGGCTTTGGCCGAATCGGGCGAAACTTCTTTCGGGCGCTGCTTGCAAGCGGTGCGGATGTGCAGATCGTTGGCATCAATGACCTGACCGACACCAAGACCCTCGCCCACCTGTTGAAGTACGACAGCATCCTGGGTCGTCTGGATCGCAGCGTAGAGGCGGGCGACGCTGCGATCACCGTTGGAGGCCAAGTCATTCCGATCTTCGCCGAACGCGATCCTGCAGCCCTTCCGTGGGGCAAGGTGGGCGCAGATATCGTGATTGAGTCCACGGGATTTTTCACCGACGCAGAATCGGCTGGCAAGCACCTGACCGCAGGCGCCAAGAAAGTCATCATTTCCGCGCCTGCCAAGGGCGAGGACATCACCATCGTGATGGGGGTGAATGATGATCTGTACGACCCCATCCAGCACAACATCATCTCGAACGCTTCATGCACGACAAATTGCCTCGCGCCGATGGCCAAAGTTCTGGACGATGCCTTCGGTATCGAACGCGGCATGATGACGACCATTCACGCGTACACCAATGATCAGAAAATCTTGGACTTTCCGCACTCTGATCTTCGACGCGCTCGCGCCGCTGCGTTGAACATGATTCCGACGACCACGGGGGCGGCGAAGGCGATTTCACTCGTCCTGCCGCAGCTGAAGGGCAAGTTGGATGGGTATGCCATGCGCGTGCCGGTGCCGACCGGGTCTGCAACTGATCTGACCGTGGAACTGAGCAAGCCAGTTTCCAGGGAGGAGATCAATGCGGCGATCAAGACTGCGGCGGACGGACCACTCAAGGGCATCTTGGTCTACACCGAAGATCCAATCGTGTCGACCGACATCGTGACTGACCCAGCCTCCTGCACGTTCGACGCCGGGCTGACATATGTCAACGGCAACATGGCCAAGGTGGTCGGCTGGTATGACAACGAGTGGGGTTATTCCAACCGCGCTGTTGATTTGATGGTTTATATCGCGAAAAAAGGTCTGTAGGAGGATTCGTCCGTGAAAAAGAAGACGATCCGTGACATTGACGTAAAAGGCAAACGTCTTTTTGTGCGCGTGGATTACAATGTCCCCATGGACAAAAGCGGCGCGATTACCGATGATACAAGAATCCGGGCAACGTTGCCAACACTGCAGTATCTGCTGGACAATGGAGCGGAGATTATTTTGGCGGCTCACTTGGGCCG
>CAIKZY010000014.1 GCA_903832025.1 uncultured Actinomycetes bacterium | reverse complement strand
CGGCAGAGGGGTGGTGGGCTTCATCAATGTCCCAGTGCACGAAGAAGGGCAATTGCGCATCCTCCATGACCTCCAGCACGCCGATCTGCTTCCAGTTGAGCTCGAAGCCGTCCGGGCGAATGCGTCGCCCGTTGGTGGCTTGCCGTCCCAGTCTGGCTTCAACTGCATGCAGGTCTTCAACGCCGACGACCCAGCCCAACCAGCCACCACCTTCATCGGCCCGAGCCTTCACGGCACGTCCGAAGGGGGCCTTGTCTGCGGCCGGGTGGTCCAGCGCTGCAACGACCTCGACGTAGGTGTTGCCAGCCAGCGGAAAGATGAAGTTTCGGGTACCGAATGAGGGGTGGCGACCGCCGTCGACGAAGGTTGCCCCCAGGTCGAAGCCGATCCGCTGAACAACGTCCGCAACCTCTGCTGAGGTGCATGCGTACGAGATGTGATCCAACCGCATGGGGGAATACTGCCGCGCCCCGCTTTGGCGCGTGCAGGTACCCCCCTGTCTGGCCAACTTGTGGCAGGCTCCGTCCATGTCACAGTCCGATGCACTCCCTGCGCAGTCCAAGCCCTCCGGGCAATTAGACAAGAAGAAGTCCATCATTTTGGGCGTTATTGGCGTTGCTGCGCTGATCTTGATCTTCGTCAAGGTGATCCCTCAGATTGGCAGTTACTCCCAGGCGTTGGATTCTTTGAAGTCCATGGCCGTGCCGGCGTTCATTGCCGTGATCGTTTCGGTGGTGGTCTATCTCGCGGTGTATGGATTGCCGTACATGGCAGCAGCGCCCGGCCTGAGATTCTGGCGTGCGCAGCAGGTCAACCAGGCCGCATTCACCATCAGCAACGGATTGCCTGCTGGCGGAGCAGTCGGCCTGGCCGTGCAGTACGGCATGCTCACCACGTTTGATGTTGCTCCCACTGCTGCAACGGCAGCCATCACGGCCGTGAGCATCTGGAGCTCTTTCATCTCGCTGGGATTTCCAATCCTTGGCGTCATTGCGCTCACCGCTGCTGGAGCGAAGAACAGTTACACCTGGCTTGGCCTCCTGGGCCTGGGCATCCTGATTGCCGTCGTGGTGATATTCGTTCTGGTGATGCGATCGGAATCGTTGGCCCGTGGGGTGGGTCGCCTCGGCGAGGCAATCGTCCATCCGCTCGGCAGGGTCATCAAGCCCCTGGCCAAGGTCGAGTTAGTCGGTCCGTTGTCGCGCTTCCGTGCGGACATGTATGCACTGCTCAAGCAGCGCTGGGGCAAGCTGACCATGACTCAGATGCTGGTCTCGATCACGCAGTTCTTGATCTTGTACGTGGCCTTGCGAGGCATCCAGGGCTGGGACAAGCCCGGCACCTCCATCATCGCGGCATTTGCCGCGTTCGGCATCTCTCAAATCATGTTGATGGTGCCCATTACTCCCGGCGGCTTAGGAACGGTGGACGCCTTGATGATCACCATCTTGGTATCGGTTGGCGCGAGCAAGGGCGATGCCACCGCGGCTGACTTGGTGTGGCGAGCATGTAGCTACGTGCCGCAGATCATCATCGGCGTCATCGCGCTGGTCACCTGGTCACGCAAGGCGGGCCAGAAGTTCGCGGTAGTCAAGGGCTGAGTTGCCGTCAGTGCGCTGCGCATCCTCGTTCGGCGTGTCGGTGTCAGTGGGGAAACTTCCTGGCTCTACAGTTGCCACCGATCGGCCGTCGCAGGAGGGGAAGCCTTCGACGGCCGATCCTTGTTTTCCCGGGACATGGTCAATGCTTGTTGCGCAGTGAACGAAACAGTGTCCGTCCTGATTGTGCTGCGGGTTGCCCGCCGATCCAGAACGACCCCCGCCGGGGGTTTGCACATCGAGACCCATGTGCTAATTTTCGTGTAGGTCAAGAGTGCCAGCGATAAGTCCCGGCTAGCTGGACGGCAACCCTCCACCGCGGTGGGGTGCTCTGGGAGAAGACCTGGCCTCCTCGGAGGCAAGCGCGGGTCTGGCATACGCCTGGCCCAACACGGCACACGTCCATGACGTACGCGTATGCGTACCCAAATATGTAAGGAAGTCCGCTATGAGCACCGAATGGTCCTTTGATACCAAGCAGATTCACGCCGGGCAAAGCCCAGATGTCGCGACAAATGCGCGGGCACTGCCGATCTACCAGACCACCAGCTACACCTTCAACGACACCACGCATGCCGCCAATCTGTTTGCCTTGAAGGAACTGGGCAACATCTACACCCGCATCATGAACCCAACTCAAGCCGTGGTCGAAGACCGCATTTGCGCATTGGAAGGCGGAGTTGGTGGCTTGCTGGTTGCCTCCGGCCAGGCCGCGGAGACACTCGCCATTTTGAATATCGCCGAAGCCGGTGATCACATCGTGTCCAGCCCCTCGCTGTACGGCGGCACGTACAACCTGTTCCACTACACATTGCCGAAGTTGGGTATCGAGGTCTCGTTCGTATCCGATCCGGACGACGTGGATGCCTGGCGTGCGGCAGTGCGGCCGAACACCAAGGCCTTCTTCGGTGAGTCGATCTCCAACCCGAAGAATGACATCTTGGACATCGAAGGCGTCGCTGCAGTGGCCCATGAGGTCGGTGTGCCGCTGATTATCGATAACACCGTTGCCACCCCGTACTTGGTGCGCCCGCTTGAGTGGGGCGCGGACATCGTGGTTCACTCAGCGACGAAGTATCTCGGTGGACATGGCACGGCGGTTGCGGGTGCGATCGTCGATGGCGGAACCTTCGATTTCGCGCAGTACCCCGATCGATTCCCCAACTACAACACCCCCGACCCGAGCTACCACGGTCTTGTGTACGCCCGCGACCTTGGCGTCGGTGGCATTTTTGGGGTCAACCTGGCATTCATCCTGAAGGCGCGCGTGCAGTTGCTGCGGGATCTCGGCGCGGCTGCAGCGCCGTTCAACGCGTGGTTGATTGCGCAGGGAATTGAGACATTGAGCCTGCGCGTGCAGCGTCACACGGATAACGCCCTGGCTGTGGCCAAGTGGCTGGAAGGCAACCCGCAGGTCATCAGCGTGAACTACGCGGGCCTGCCGTCAAGTCCCTGGTATGCCCGCGGACAAAAGTACGCCCCGAAGGGAACCGGAGGCGTGCTCAGTTTCGAGATTGTTGGTGGGGTGGAAGCAGGCAAGAAGTTCGTAGAGGGCCTGCAACTGCACTCACACGTTGCCAATATCGGCGACGTGCGCTCGTTGGTCATCCATCCGGCGTCAACCACGCACTCTCAGCTCACTCCCGAGGAGCAGCTGTCCACCGGGGTGACTCCAGGGCTGGTTCGCCTGGCCGTGGGGATTGAGGATGTCAACGACATCATTGCCGACTTGGAAATCGGATTCGCGGCAGCGAAGTAATCCAGCAGAGCCTCGGGTCATGTACGGACCACTGAACTACGACGGTCTGCCTCCCGCCAGCGCAGCCT
>CAIKZY010000013.1 GCA_903832025.1 uncultured Actinomycetes bacterium | reverse complement strand
CTCTTTGGCGAGCTCATGGACCCGGACCTTTGACACAACTCTCCTGTCTTTGGCCCGGGCTTACGCTCCGAGCCGTCAGTGCGAACGACGCATGGTCATTTCCGCGCGTTCATCGGGTGTAAGTCCTCATGAGGGGCTCCCGAACGGTGGGTGGGCGACCCTGACGGATGGCAGGGCACGCTAACTATACCTGTGCCGTGGGGGTGATGTTGGACAGGTCGATTGTACGCGTTGTCCGAAAGGCCCGATTCCATGCCTTTCGGGCGGTTGCCTTGGCTAGGCAGTGGTGGTGTGCCCATGCGCCACGACCGCCAGCAGTTCCGGAGACATCCCGTTCCAGCACGCCTTCAACGAGGACAAACCTGGTCAGATCTGCCTGTGTGTCCTTTCCCTTGCACCCCACACACGTGCGTTCAGGTGCGCTCACTCCGTTGCCGGCTCCGTTGCCGGCTCAGGTGCCGCATCGGACCTGATGTCAATACGCCAGCCTGTCAGACGTGCAGCGAGCCGGGCGTTTTGGCCCTCACGACCGATTGCCAGTGACAGCTGATAGTCGGGCACGATCACCCGAGCTGCTTTTGCCGCCGCATCAACGATCTGAACGCTGGTCACACGAGCCGGCGACAGGGCGTGCGCGATCAGTTCGGCTGGATCATCTGAGAAGTCAACGATGTCAATTTTCTCCCCACCCAGTTCGCTCATCACCTGGCGAACTCGCTGGCCGAGGGGTCCGATGCAGGCGCCTTTGGCATTGACTCCGGCAACGGTGGAGCGCACTGCGATCTTGGTGCGATGTCCGGCTTCGCGGGCCATCGCATTGATCGTTACTGTCCCATCGGCAATCTCGGGCACCTCGAGGGCAAACAACGCGCGAACCAGTTGTGGATGTGTGCGGGAGATGGTCACCTGGGGGCCCTTCATTCCCTTGCGAACTGCCGTGACCACCGCCTTGATTCGCTCCCCGTGGACGTATGACTCTTCAGGCACCTGTTCTTCGGGAGGCAGGTTGGCCTCGATCTTGCCAAGGTCAACGCGGATCATCCGAGGGTTGCTGTTTTGCTGGATGACACCGGAGACCAAATCTCCCTCTCGACCGACGAACTCACTATGCGTGACGTCGCCTTCAGCCTCACGCAGTCGCGCCAGCAGAACTTGCTTGGCCGTCGTTGCCGCGATGCGGCCGAATCCGCTTGGGGTGTCGTCGAACTCACCGATTTGCATGCCGTCTTCATCCAACTCGGCGGCATACACCACCACATGACCTGTCTTGCGATCCAAGGTAGCCCTCGCCTTTGTGGCCGCACCCTCAGTTTTCATGTAGGCAGTCAACAAAGCCTGCTCGATCGTTTCAACGACCAACTCTAAGGACAACTCCTTTTCACGAACCAAGGCCTTCAACGCGCTGACATCGATATCCACCGCCGACTCCTACTCATCATCCGCGGACGCAGATGTCCGATTGAACTCGATCTGAATCGTGCCTGGGCCCAAGTCACCGAAGGCGAAAGTCACTTGACCGACAGTGGTTTCCAGCGTGACGTGGGAATCATCGACCTGCGCGATGCGTCCGGTAACTGGATCGCCGGCAGCTACGACTTGAACGAGTCGACCACGAGCGCGACGCCAATGGGTCGGGGTTGTCAGGGGACGATCCACCCCGGGTGAAGTCACTTCGAGCACATAATTCTCCCCTAACCTGGCTTCAAGGTCAGGCGCGTCCAACGCGACCGAGATGGCCTGACTGGCCGCAGCGATGTGGTCAAGATCGATTCCGCCATCGGAGTCGATCACGACGCGAACGATCTTTCGACGGCCGGCGGCGCGAACATCCACCGCTTCCAGATCAACTCCTGGCTCCAACGCATTGGCAACCGCCTCCAAGACGACTGCGTGCAGCTCGGGCATGCTTCCTCCCAGGGCGATTCTGTTGTGGTCGAGCGATTATGGCCAAAGCCTAGCGTGGATAGCTGTTGTCATCTGGCATCCTGGCAGGGTGAAGGGCAGTGAACCACACACGATGAGCCGGCGCGGTGTGCTCGTCGCCAGCGCGCTTGCCACTGGAACTGTCGTAGTTGGCCTCCAGGGATGTTCAATCTCCTCCTCCACGAGCACATCCGCACCCGGCGAGGATCACCGTTCTAGCGCATCTGTCGAGCAGGCATTGATCGCCGCGTATGACGCCGTGATCTTGGCGCATCCATCACTGACTGGGGCACTGCGACCAATTCGGGATGAGCACAAAGCGCATCTGAGTGCCTGTGGCGTGCATGGCTCGACCGCACCAGCCGTTACGGCCACGTCAACTGCTCGCGCTGCCATCAGTGCGCTGATCACTGCCGAGATTTCCGCGGCACGTGCACATAGTCGTGCTGCCCTTCAGGCAGCAGACTCCCACTGGGTTCGAACGCTGACCTTCCTCGCTGCATCTGAGGCATCGCACGTGCCCGCGTTGCGCACCGTGCGCGAACTGGAGACCAGGTGAGCCCCTGGGATCCTCAGCTGCAACGCAGCGCTGCCGCCGTAATCGCCGGCGAACAGGCGGCGGCCTTTGCGTATGGAGTTGCTGGAGCGCACCTAGCAAGTGGTCAACGCGCGCAGGCACTCGCGGGACTGGATGAGCATCGATTGGCGGCAACGGGTTGGGCCGCTGCGCTGCGTCAGGCAGGCGGTCAATCCCCTGCGGCGGCCAGCCAGTATCAGCTGCCGAGTGACGTCACCAATGCCCAACACGCCACGCAACTCCTGCAGCAAGTAGAAGCGGCGCTGGTGCCGCTGTATGCAGATCTGTCCGCAGCAAGCTCAGGAGATGTACGCTCGCAGGCAATCAGCCAGGCGATGGGCTGCGCAACCCGAGCAGTGCGCTGGGGCGGTGCTACTCAAGCCTTCCCGAACTGACTCCCGTGCAAACATCCCTGATGATGCGCGGTGCATCCGACAGGTCAATGTCGGTAACCTCGCCGCTGGCACGATCTTTGAGCTCGATCTTCCCATCAACCAGCTTCTTGCCTACGACCACGATGGTCGGCACACCGATGAGCTCAGCATCATTGAACTTCACACCCGGAGACACTGAACGACGATCGTCGTAGAGCACGCGGATACCTTGAGCATCCAATTGAGCAGCCAGCTCCTCGGCAGCTTCGAATGGCGCGTCGGCTTTTCCTGTTGCAATCAAATGCACATCCGCGGGAGCCAGCTCGCGCGGCCAGAGCAGGCCCTTGTCGTCGTAT
>CAIKZY010000012.1 GCA_903832025.1 uncultured Actinomycetes bacterium | reverse complement strand
GCACCCGCTTGTAGTGGTTATAGACGGCAACGCTCATTGCCTTCTTTGCCACGTCCTGGCCAATGACGTACTGGTCCAAGAACTCGAAGATCTCCCGCGGTTTGGGCAACTCGCCAAAGCCAACGTCGGTGGACTCGCTGAGCTCTTCCTCGATGATCTCGTTGCACAGATCGATGCACTCGTCACAGATGTACACCCCAGGGCCGGCAATGAGCTTCTTGACCTGCTTCTGGCTCTTTCCGCAGAAGGAGCATTTCAGCAGGTCACCGCTTTCGCCGATGCGCGCCACCAAGACTCCCTCCGCGCCCTCAGGCGAAGACCATTGACCAGGCGGATTCCACCGGGCAGGTATGACCGTACCCTGACTGCGCCACCTTCGCCCGCCTCAGACCCCTCACGACACGCCGAATCGGGTGTTTAGGCGAAGTTCAGACCTTGCGGGAGGAAATGACCGCATCGATCAGGCCGTACTCCTTGGCCATATCCGCAGTCAAAATCTTGTCGCGCTCGATGTCCTTTTCGATCAATTCCTCGCTGCGCCCGGTGTGCTTGGCGAAGATGCCCACCATTTCGTCACGCATGCGCAAGATCTCATTCGCCTGGATCTCGATATCCGATCCCTGCCCACCGCCTTCGGTATACGGCTGGTGAATGAGGATCCGAGCATGCGGGAGCGCAAAACGCTTCCCGGGCGTCCCTGCTGCCAGGAGCACCGACGCTGCCGAGGCAGCTTGGCCCAAGCACACGGTCTGCACCTGCGGCTTCACGAACTGCATCGTGTCATAGATCGCTGTCATGGCTGTGTACGAGCCACCGGGAGAGTTGATGTAGATCTGGATGTCGCGGTCTGGATCCATGGACTCCAGGCACAGCAACTGCGCCATCACGTCATCAGCGGAGGCATCATCAATCTGCACACCGAGGAAGATGATCCGCTCCTCGAACAACTTGGTGTACGGATTGTGCGTGCGCTCACCGTTGGCTGAGCGCTCGCGGAATTCCGGCAAGATGTATCGACTTGTCGGCAGGTGCAGGTTGCTCACTTGGCGTCTCCCTTGGCTGCCTTGCGCCCGGTCGTAGCCGGTGCGTCATTGGAACTGCTGTACACGTTGTCGATCAAGCCGTACTCCTTGGCTTCGTCGGCAGTAAACCAGCGATCGCGGTCGGAGTCGGCTTCGATCGTTTCAACGGTCTGACCAGAATGGTCAGCGATCAATGCGGCCATGCGCTTTTTGATGAAGATCATTTGCTCAGCCTGGATTTTGATGTCACTGGCCGTGCCACCGATGCCACCAAGCGGCTGATGCATCATGATGCGCGTGTTGGGTGTCGCCCAGCGCTTGCCGGCAGCGCCGGCGCACAGCAAGAACTGCCCCATGGACGCCGCCAAGCCCATGGCGATGGTCGTGACGTCGTTTGGGATCAACTGCATGGTGTCGTAGATGACCATGCCTGCAGTGATCGAGCCGCCGGGAGAGTTGATGTAGAGCGTGATGTCCTTGTCCGGGTCTTCGGCAGCAAGCACCTGGAGCTGCTTTGCGATGCGGTTGGAGTTCTCGTCTCGCACCTCGCCCTCGAGCCAGATGATCCGCTCGCGCAGCAACCGCTCGTCGAGCATGTCACCAAACCCGCTCATGCCGCTTCCGGCTCCACGGAGCTCCGGAACCACGATGTCGCCCACTGCGCCTCCACTTGATTGACCTGTACTGACCCTAACGTGCCCAGGCGTACAGACCTTCCCCATTGCGCATGGTGTTCGCAGACAGTGAAACCCGTAACCGGTCATCGCTGCTGTGAAGTGGGTCGGCGACCCCAAGGT
>CAIKZY010000011.1 GCA_903832025.1 uncultured Actinomycetes bacterium | reverse complement strand
CTGACTTCACCTTGACCAGCAGGATTTCACGCTGAACAGAGTTATCCGGATCCAATTCCACGATCTTCAGCACGTTAATCAGCTTGTTCAACTGCTTGGTCACTTGTTCCAACGGAAGCTCTTCAACATTGACCACGATCGTCATGCGTGAAATGTCATCAAGTTCGGTTGGACCGACGGCCAACGATTCGATATTGAAACCGCGTCGAGAGAACAGCGAGGCAACTCGTGCCAAGACCCCAGGCTTGTTCTCCACAAGTACGGACAGCGTATGTCGACTCATCAGTCGTCACTTCCCCACTCAGGCGCCATCTCGCGCGCTATTTGAATGTCATCGTTACTCGCACCTGCCGCCACCATTGGCCACACCATCGCATCTCGGTGAACCACGAAGTCAATGACCACTGGCGCATCATTGAGCGACAGCGCCATTTCGATCGTTTGATCTACCTGATCTGGGGTCTCACAGCGCAGTCCGTGGCAACCATATGCATCGGCGAGCTTGACGAAATCCGGAATCCGATGAGAGTGCAGGTCCGTGTTCGAGTACCGCTCGTTGTAGAACAGTGTCTGCCACTGGCGCACCATGCCCAACGAGGAATTGTTGATCAGCGCAATCTTGATCGGGATGTCGTTGATGGCGCAGGTAACCAACTCCTGATTCGTCATCTGGAAGCAGCCATCCCCATCTACTGCCCACACGGTCTTTCCCGGCGCTCCAACCTTTGCGCCCATTGCCGCAGGTACGGCGAACCCCATGGTTCCCAGCCCGCCGGAGTTGATCCAGGTGTTTGGCTGCTCGTAGTTGATGAACTGTGCCGCCCACATCTGATGCTGCCCCACGCCTGCTGCGTAGACCGAGTTGTCCCCAGACACCACACCCAGGCGCTGAATGACGAACTGCGGTGAAAGCGACCCGTCATCGGGTTGGTCGTATCCCAAGGGATAGGTCTGCTTGAGCCGATTTAAGTTCGCCCACCACGATTCGTAGTCACCGGTGCGTCCCGCTGCGTATTCCGCCTCGATCGCCAGGATCAACTCAGGAATGATCTCAGCGAGGTCACCGACGATCGGCACGTCTGCATGACGATTCTTGCCGATCTCTGCCGGATCAATGTCGGCATGGATGACCGCGGCATTCGGGGCAAATGTCGACAACTTTCCCGTGACGCGGTCATCGAAGCGCGCGCCCAAGGTAATCAGGAGGTCAGACTGCTGAAGTGCGCCGACGGCTGAGACCGAACCGTGCATGCCAGGCATTCCCATGTGCTGCGGATGGGTATCCGGGAAGGCTCCGCGAGCCATCAACGTGGTAACCACCGGGATTCCTGACACCTCGGCCAGCTTGCGTAACGATGCAGCAGCTCCTGCCCGAATGACTCCGCCGCCCACATACAGCACCGGGGCCTGGGCGTCCACGATCATTCGTGCCGCTTCGCGCACCTGCTTGGCGTGCGGACGCGTCACCGGGTGATAGCCCGGCAGGTCAATGGACGCCGGCCAGCTGAAGGTGGTCATTGCCTGGAGCGCATCTTTCGACACATCCACCAGCACCGGACCCGGACGGCCACTTGATGCAATGTGAAAGGCCTCGGCAATGGCGCGCGGTATTTGATCGGGATCAGTCACCAGCATGTTGTGCTTGGTGATTGGCATCGTGATTCCTCGAATGTCAGCCTCTTGGAACGCGTCGGTTCCGATGAAGTTGCTGGAGACCTGACCGGTGATCGCGACCATGGGCACTGAATCCATGTTCGCGTCGGCGATCGGGGTGACCAGGTTGGTGGCGCCTGGCCCTGAGGTAGCCATACAGACTCCGACCTTGCCCGAGGTATATGCGTATCCCTCGGCCGCATGACCGGCACCTTGCTCATGTCTGACCAGAATGTGCCGGATCTTCGCCGAATCCATCAACGGGTCGTACAGCGGCAAAATCGCTCCACCGGGAATGCCAAATACGTCGGTCACCCCTGCTGACTCCAGGGAATACACCAGGCTCTGCGCTCCGGTGATCTGCTCGCTCATCTGGTCCTTCTTTGTCGATGTCCTGTGCGATTGCGCTGAGGAAAGGCTCAAAAAGAAACCCCCCGACCCTTGCGGGTAACGGAGGGAGCGCGTGGGGTAACGATCAGCCCACGCGCCTGGTAACTACTACAAGCTTTTCCACGAACCACACCTTACCCACTCCTGCCATGGTTGTCACCCCCTGACCGGTGAAAGGGATCACGTTTCCCATGGCTACGGCTCAGGCGCTCAATGTCCCGTATGAGCCCAGTGTCATTGGTTCCCCCGACCGGACGGGCCCGTGCCAGGCCGATTTCGCATGCGGACCACTCCGAAGAGGCTTCACCGTCGTCGTCCAGGCCAGCTGCTAGCCCAGTCGAGAGACGTCACGAACTGCGCCGGTGTCGGCGGAGGTCACCATGGCCGCATACGCCCGAAGCGCCGGCGAAACTGCCCGATTTCGCTCTGTCGGCTTGAAAGCCTGCGAGCCCCGAGCTTCCATCGCCGTCCGACGGCGCTCTAATTCGCTGTCGTCGATGTCAATCCGAATCTGGCGCGCGGGGATATCGATGATGATGCGATCGCCTTCCTCAACCAGTCCGATATTTCCACCAGCGGCCGCCTCCGGTGAGACGTGGCCAATGGACAGGCCCGATGTTCCACCGGAGAAACGACCATCAGTGACCAACGCGCATGCCTTCCCAAGTCCCTTCGCCTTGATGTAGGAGGTGGGGTACAGCATTTCCTGCATTCCTGGTCCTCCACGTGGACCTTCGTATCGCACAATGACGCAATCCCCTGCCTGTACGCGGTCATTCAGGATCGCTTCGACTGCGTCATCTTGGGACTGAAAGACCCGAGCAGGTCCGGCAAAGGTCAGCAACTCGCTGGACACACCGGCGGTCTTGACGATGCATCCGTCCACGGCAAGATTTCCGTACAGCACCGCAAGTCCACCATCCTGAGAGAATGCGTGGGCTTGATCCCGGATCACTCCGTGCTCGGCATCGGTGTCCACGGTGTCGAACCGGCGATCTTGCGAGAAGGCCACCTGCGTCGGCACACCGCCAGGTGCTGCGCGATAGAAATCGATCACAGAGGGGTCGTCCGTCTGCGCGATGTCCCAGGTCTGCAGCGCCTGCGCCAGCGTGGCGCTGTGCACCGTAGGCAACTTGGTGTGAAGTTTGCCCGCTCGATCCAGTTCGCCAAGAATTCGCATCACGCCGCCTGCCCGATGGACATCTTCCATGTGCACCGTCTGAATTGATGGCGCAACCTTGCACAGGTGTGGAATCAGGTGAGACATGCGATCGATGTCAGCCATAGTGAAATGCACACCGGCCTCCTGGGCTGCGGCAAGCAGGTGCAGCACCGTGTTGGTTGAACCACCCATCGCGATATCCAGCGCGATGGCGTTCTCGAATGCTTCGTAGGTGGCTATCGAGCGAGGCAGAACGGACTGGTCATCGTCCTCGTAATAGCGGCGCGCGATGTCGACAATGAGGGCTCCGGCCCGCTCGAACAGCACCCGGCGATCAGCGTGAGTGGCCAACACTGAACCATTGCCAGGCAAGGACAGGCCCAAGGCCTCAGTCAGGCAGTTCATGGAGTTCGCGGTGAACATGCCAGAGCATGATCCGCACGTTGGGCAGGCCGAGCGTTCCATGGCAGCGACATCCGCATCGGAGTTCTTGGAATCGGCAGCCTCGACCATGGCATCGATCAGATCGACTTTCCGCTCGAGTCCGTGCCAGGTGACCTTGCCCGCTTCCATCGGGCCACCGGAAACAAAAACAGTCGGAATATTGAGTCGAAGCGCTGCCATCAGCATGCCCGGCGTGATCTTGTCGCAGTTGGAAATGCACACCATCGCATCAGCAGTGTGCGCATTGACCATGTACTCCACCGAGTCCGCAATCAGATCCCGGCTGGGAAGCGAGTACAGCATGCCGTCATGTCCCATCGCGATTCCGTCGTCGATCGCGATGGTGTTGAACTCCTTAGCAATTCCGCCTGCAGCCTCGATCTGCCTGGCCACCAACTGCCCAAGATCCTTCAAATGCACATGACCGGGAACGAACTGGGTGAATGAGTTCACCACGGCAATGATGGGCTTGCCGAAGTCGCCATCCTTGACCCCCGTTGCCCGCCAAAGGGCACGAGCACCGGCCATGTTGCGTCCATGCGTGGAAGTCCGAGAGCGGTACATGACCATGTGGCTACCTCTTCAGTCAGGAAGGAATACCACAACTGTACGCCCTGGACTAACTCTGGTCATCGGAGCGGGCGTTGCAGTGAACGGGTGCAGGCACGGTCTCGTTCCCCTAGCCTGGGGTCATGTCGACGCAGTCACCCAGCAGCATGCAGTTATCTCAGGATCGGCAGGTTCAGATCTTCTATGACGATCACATGCCCGAAGACAGTGAGCTGCTCATCTACCACCATGGAACCCCGGGAGCTGGTCCCATTGATCCCGAGCTCGTGCTTGCAGCGCGGTCTCACGACTTTCGCATCGTGGAGGTTGTCCGGCCGGGCTATGGAGCGAGCACCCGCCAGGCTGGACGGCAAATCGCCGATGTCGCCGAGCTCGTCGAGCAGGTTGTCGGGATGTTCGGCCACGACCGTTTTTCCACAATCGGCTGGTCCGGCGGAGGCCCGCACGCGCTCGCCACGGCTGCCTTGCTCCCCGCGCAATGCGTCAGCGCCATAAGCGTTGCAGGCGTCGGACCATATGACGTCGAGGACCTGGACTTCTTGTCTGGCATGGGCCAGGACAATCTGGATGAATTCGGGGCCGCACATGCCGGTGAGCCTCAGCTCGAGCAGTACCTGACCGCGGCAGCCGCAGGCCTGCTGGGAGTCACCGCTGAAACACTGTCCCAGGAAATGGGGTCATTGTTGCCCGAAGTCGATCGCGAATACCTCCAAGCTGGACACGGTGACCACATGGCACAGTCGTTGAGCTGGGCCGTGTCGGAAGGCATCTGGGGCTGGTTCGATGACGACATGGCCTTTATTCGGCCTTGGGGCTTTTCGTTGAGTGACATCAAATGTCCGACGGTGGTCATGCAGGGAAGTGACGACCTGATGGTTCCCGCTGCGCACGGGGCGTGGTTATCGAACAACCTGCCTGATGCCAAATCCATATTGGTGCCCCGCGCGGGTCACCTGTCCATCATCTCCGGCCTTGACGATGTCCTGACCTCACTCAGAAGCGGCTGGACCTGACGCTGGGCTCTGGACTCGACCGTCCAGGACCGGGCTCAATCGTCGATGAAGTCCAACTGCCAGCAGTCCGGCAAGAGCGCAGCCGGCGATGAGAACCAGAATCCAGGCCCAGTACAGCCCAGCACCGAGCATGATCCCGGCGATCCCCGGCCCAATAATGGACGACAGGGACCACACCAGCGCGATGGTGGAGTTGTATCGAGCCCGCAATCTGGGCGGGGCGAGGTCGTTCACCAGTGAAGGGGCAACCGGTGCCCAGACGGCCTCCCCGAGGGCGAAGACCCCGCAGGCCACGACAAGGAGGAGTACTGATGCGTGCGCAGGAACCAGCAGGCTCGTGCCGGTAAGGACCCACGACATGGCCCAAATTACCGCAACAGTGAGCATTAAGTAACTTCTCGATCTGCCCTTGATCATGCGCAGGATCCACAACTGGGCGCTGACGATAGTGAACGTGTTAACCGCGTATTCGACACCGACCCACGAGACACTCGCGTGATTCACCACGGTGATGAACACCGGCATTCCTACTTCGAGGGCGCCGTAACCACTCATCAGCAGCACAACCGCCAGCACCAGTACCCTCTGCAGCAATCGGTCCTGCAGCACCTCACGAAAACCGCCGATGCCCTCTGAATCGTGATCCTTGCCCACGGCTTCTGGACCTACTCCTATGCCCGTAAGCGCAAAGACGACAACAGCGAGGTAGAGCAGGTATGTCAGCGCATCCAAGATGTACAGCAATTGAAAGGTCGACACCGAGGTATGTCGTACCAGGACTGCCGACACCAGTCCACCGATGCCAAGTCCGAGATTGAGCAGCATGAACTGGATCCCAAAGACACGCTCACGCTCACCAGGATCTGAGACTCGACCAATAAGTGCCGACTGGGATGGCCAGATCATTGAGCCGCCGATGGCCATCAACGCTGCTACCCCAAACGCTGCAGTTGACGTTGTCACCTGGCTCAGGAGGAAGACCGCGATTGCCTCAACGACAAGGCCGCCCATGAGAACCGGCTTGGGTCCGTACTTATCCCCTGCCGTTCCCACGACCATGAACAGCACCAGGGACCCAACCGCAGTGAACGCAACCACCAAGCCGGCAATCGTGGTACCCAGCCCGCGGACCTGTCCCAGGTAGACCACGAGCAGTGGCATCGTCAGTCCACTCCCCAGCGAAGACAGTGCAATGCCGAGCAGGATCCTCTTGGCAGCAGGCGTCACGGGAACATCCCATCATGAGCGGTACTGGTCCCCGACACAGTTGTCAGTGCCTGGCTTAGTTCACCACGCCCTGCAGTGTCTCGCCGCTTTGCCAGGCGTGAATTTGCGAGGTCACCAGCGCTCGTGCGCGAGGAACGAAGGCGGATGTGTTCCCGCCAAGGTGCGGGGTCACGATCACCCCTGGCGCGGACCACAGCGGATGACCGGGGGGAAGCGGCTCTGGGTCGGTGACGTCAAGGGCGAACCGGAGTCTGCCAATCTCACCAAGAATCGCCTCGGTATCCACCACCTGGCCACGGGAGACGTTGACCAGCAAGGCTCCACTGGCCATGCGTGACAGAAACTCGGCATCGACCATCCGTTGCGTCGATGGATTCAGCGGGGTTGCCATCACCACGATGTCGCTGATCGGCAACAGCGAGAAAATCTGATCGATACCTGCGATATCCGACCGGGCAGTACGCCCAACAAGCTGCACACTGACCTCAAATGCCATGAGTCGATCACGAATTGCCCGACCAACTCCACCTGCTCCAATGACCAATACGCGAGCATCCGCCAGTGAGCTATGTGACCGGTGATCCCAACTTCCGAGTTGCATGGCACGCACGGCATCATCGATAGCTCGCCGGCTGGTCAGCATGAGACCGATTGCAAGCTCAGCGGTACTGGCATCGTGCACTCCGATTGCATTGCACAGCTTCACGCCGTCCGGTACCAGCTCCAGGGCCTGGTCGAATCCCGCTGTGAGCAATTGGCACACTTCAAGACGCGGCATAGCCGACATCAAGTGCGTATTTGGCGCTGCTCCCATGTACCTCGGAACGAAGAACCCACAAGCGGCAAGTTCATCGTGAGTTGGGTCTGCATCGCCGTAGACAAACACCCCGGGGGCCGCGATCTCAACCACTTCAGGAATGAGCGCGATCGGTTCCACGCCTACTCGCTGACTCCGAGTCGCTCCAGGAGCAGGATGCGCACTTTGGCTGCATCTGCCTGGCCCTTCGTGGACTTCATGACGGCACCGACAATCGCCCCGGCAGCTTGCACCTTGCCCGAGCGAATCTTGTCCGCAACGTCCGGCTGGGCAGAAAGGGCTTGGTCAATCGCGGCCAAAAGCGCAGTGTCGTCACTGACTACGGCCAGGCCGCGAGCGGCGATTACCGACGCAACATCACCTTCACCGTGAATGATGCCCTCGAAGACCTGCCGTGCGAGCTTGTCATTGAGCGCACCTAAGGCGATCAGCTCCTCGATCTCCCGTATCTGCCCTGGGCTCACCTGCAGGTCGGCCAGTTCGACGCCCGTATCGTTGGCAACGCGAAGCAATTCGCCAGTCCACCACTTGCGCGCGGCCACGGAGTCCACCCCGGCAGCAATACTGGCCTCTACCAAGTCCAACGCCCCAGCATTGACCAATGACGCCAATTCGAACTCATTGATATTCCACTCTGCCTGGAGCCTTGCCCGCTTGACCGAAGGCATCTCTGGCATCGTGGACCGCAATTGCTCGACCCATGCATCACTTGGCGCTACCGGAACTAAGTCTGGCTCGGGAAAGTACCGATAGTCCTCTGCCTGCTCCTTGGATCGTCCGGAGGTACTGCGGCCAGTGTCCTCATGGAAGTGGCGAGTCTCCTGAATAACTCGATCTCCGAGATCGAGCACAGACGCCTGTCGTTCTATCTCGCTGCGGACTGCCCGCTCCACCGATCTCAGCGAATTCACGTTCTTGGTCTCGCTGCGGGTTCCCCACTGTTCACCGGGGCGATTCAAGGACAGGTTGACATCACAACGAAGGGATCCTTCTTCCATACGGACATCGGAAACACCCAGCGCGCGCATGACATCTCGCAGTTCGCTGACGTACGCCCTGGCCACTGCCGGAGCCAGCGCGCCCGTGCCCGAAACCGGCTTCGTCACAATTTCAATCAACGGGATTCCGGCCCGGTTGTAGTCGACCAGTGAATAGTCCGCGCCATGAATCCGACCCGTCGCACCGCCAGCATGAGTGAGCTTGCCAGTGTCCTCTTCCATGTGAACACGCTCGATCTCCACGCGAACCACCTGTGGGCCTTCGGGTGTTTCCACGGTGACATCCAGATAGCCGTCAAAGCAAAGCGGCTCGTCATACTGACTGATCTGATAGTCCTTGGGCATGTCCGGATAGAAGTAGTTCTTCCGGGCGAATCGACACCAAGTCGCTATCGAGCAGTTCAGCGCAAGTCCGATGCGAATCGTGGACTCCACGGCCACCCGATTGACTACTGGCATCGATCCGGGCAACCCCAGGCACACCGGGCACACCTGCGTATTGGCATCTGCACCGAAATCAGTAGAGCAGCCGCACCACATCTTGGACTTCGTGCCGAGCTCCACGTGGGTCTCCAGCCCAAACACGGGCTCGTAGACCTTCAGCGCTTGTTCGAACGGCACATAGGTGGTCTGGCTCACAGCGACGGCACCTCCTCAATCAGTAGATGTCCCCAGCGATCGACCAATGCAGCCTCCAAGGCCCCGCCGGCCAGGTAGAGGCGTTCATCGGCCATTGCAGGCGCCATGATCTGCAGGCCCACCGGTAGCTGATCCTCCGGAGCCAAGCCGACCGGAAGCGACATAGCGCAGATTCCCGCGAGGTTCACAGGAATCGTGGCGACGTCATTGAGATACATCGCCAAGGGGTCATCAAGCTTTTCCCCCAGCTTGAATGCGGTTGTTGGAGCTGTGGGAGATACGAGCACGTCGACATTGGCGAAGGCGGCGTTGAAATCGGAGGTGATCAGCGTGCGCACCTTCTGGGCTTGGCCGTAGTACGCCTCGTAATAGCCCGAGCTCAAGGCATATGTTCCCAGCATGATGCGCCGCTTGACTTCGGGACCGAATCCCTGCTCGCGCGTCAGACTCATGACCTGCTCTACCGAATTGGCGCCATCATCTCCTGTGCGCAATCCGTAGCGCATTCCATCAAAGCGCGCGAGGTTACTGGATGCCTCGGACGGAAGTATCAGGTAATACGCGCCAAGCGCGTACTCGAAGTGAGGGCAGGAGACTTCGATAATCGTCGCACCAAGGTCTTCAAGGATGGACAGTGCCTCGTGATAGCGCTGTGAGACACCAGCCTGGTAGCCGTCACCGGACAGCTCCTTGACAACTCCGATACGCATTCCTCGGATATCGGCCCGTCTCGCCGCAGCGACGACGTCGGGTACCGCGGCGTTGAGCGACGTCGAATCCATCGGGTCGTGTCCGGCAATGGCTGCGTGGAGCAATGCAGTATCGAGGACCGAGCGGGCACAGGGACCGGGTTGATCGAGTGAAGATGCCAGGGCAATCTGGCCATACCGAGACACAGCCCCGTACGTCGGCTTGACCCCTACAGTTCCGGTGACCGCTGCTGGCTGTCGGATCGATCCACCTGTGTCTGTGCCGATGGCCAACGGTGCTTCGAAGGCTGCAAGCGCCGCAGCAGAGCCGCCCCCCGATCCGCCGGGGATTCTGGTGAGGTCCCACGGATTATGCGTTGGTCCATAAGCCGAGTGCTCGGTGGACGAGCCCATGGCGAATTCGTCCATATTGGTCTTTCCCAAGATCACGATGTCCGCCGCCCTGAGCCTGGCCACGACCGTGGAGTCGTATGGCGGCTTCCATCCCTGGAGGATCCTCGAGCCAGCAGTGGTGGGCTCCCCGTGCATGGCCAGAACGTCCTTCAGCGCCAAAGGCACTCCCGCCAAAGGTCCGACCTCAGTGCCTGCTGCGATCTTTTCATCCACGCGCTTGGCTTGGGCCATCGCCGAATCCGACGATATGTGCAAAAAGGCGTGCACAACTCCATCCACTGCGGCGATGCGCTCAAGATGCGCTGTGGCAACTTCCTGGGCGCTGACTTCCTTTGCGGCGATGGCAGCCGCCAGCACTGCCGCGGATTGACGAGTGAGGTCTTCAGTCATTGTCGAACTACTCCTCGTCCAAAATCCGGGGTACTTTGAATCGATCGTCCTCGACCGCCGGTGCCATGGACAATACGTCCGCTCGGTTCAGGCTTGCCGTGACGACGTCCTCGCGAAAGACGTTGGTCATGGGCACCGGATGGCTCATCGCAGGGATGTCATCAGCAGTGACTTCTGAAATTCGTGCTACCGCCTGCAAAATGACGTCCAATTGACTGGCGTAGTGGTCCAGCTCCTCGGCGCCCAGGTCGAGCCGGGCTAGATGGGCCAAGTGCGCGACCTCATCGCGGCTGATTGACGTCATGACTCAATCCTATTGAGCACCGAATCCAAGCCTTCGGCCAGCAGATCCTGGAATACCTCTGCAGGTATCACGGGAATCCTCAGATCCTTCGCCTTGTCGGCCTTGGAGCCAGCATTGGCACCGACAACGATGGCGGTGGTCTTCTTCGACACCGAACCACTGACCTTGGCGCCGGCTTGAGCCGCCGCGGCCTCAGCGCCATCTCGGGTGAATCCATCAATGGTGCCGGTGATGACGAGCGTCACGCCGGCGAGGGGCTGAGGACCGAGCAC
Organism: uncultured Actinomycetes bacterium; assembly: GCA_903832025.1. GTDB lineage: Bacteria > Actinomycetota > Actinomycetes > S36-B12 > S36-B12 > CAIKZY01. Next base: position 7,261 of record CAIKZY010000011.1, on the reverse strand, counting down.
GACCTGCTCATCGACCATTCGAACACCTGCCGCAGCCCAGGTATCGATGATGTGCGCTCGCCACGGCTCATCAAGCCACTCTCGTATGGCCGTTGCAGTCTTATCGCCAATCCCATCTACCACGGCCAATTCTTCGATCGAGGCAGCTCGGATGGCAGTCATCGAGGTGAAGGTGGACGTAATCGCCTGGGCTGTTGGCGGGCCAACATGACGAATGGACAAGGCCACCAGTACGCGCCATAAAGGCTGACTCTTTGCTGCATTCAATTGCGCCAGGATGACTCGTGCGTTCTCGGTCAGTTGTGGTCCGCTTTCGCCTTTGCCTGGCTCGCGAGTGAAATAGGAACAGCGGAGAAGGTCAGCCTCACGCAAGTCGAAAAGCGTTGCCTCGTCAACGAGGACCTGACCCTCCACGAGGGCCCGCGCGCTTTTGTCACCGAGTCCTTCGATATCCAGCGCCTTTCGACTTCCGATATTGGCAAGCCGCTCCACCAGCTGCCCCGGGCAGGACTGGGCGTTTGGACAGCGGAGATCCTTGTCTCCCTCTGCTGCCGGCCGCAGGGATGCACCGCACTGTGGACACGTCGTTGGCATCACGAACGGTCGTTCGGTGCCATCACGAGCCTCCAGCACCGGTCCGAGGACTTCGGGAATGACATCTCCAGCCTTGCGCAAGAACACAGTGTCACCGATCAGCACACCTTTTCGATGCACCTCGTGTGCGTTGTGCAAGGTAGCCATCGTGACCGTTGAACCAGCGACGTGCACGGGTTCCATGACCGCATACGGAGTCACCCTCCCGGTGCGCCCCACACTGACTGCGATGTCCAACAATCGCGTTCGCACGACCTCAGGTGGGTATTTATACGCAATGGCCCATCGTGGTGCGCGCGAGGTTTGACCGAGGGTCTCCTGCAAATCGATCCGATCGACTTTGATCACGATCCCGTCGATCTCGTGAGCGATCTCGTGCCGATGCTCTTGATAGAACGTGATGAAGTCCTTGACCGCGGCATTCCCCGAACGCACCTGGGCGTACTGGCTGGTGGGCAGTCCGAGGTCGTGGAGCAGGGTGTAGGCCTGAGACTGCTCACGCACGTCAATGCCTTCGACAAGACCCAATCCGTGGACGGTCAGGTTGAGCTCGGCAAGTCGACGTACGCATCGATCAAATTCCTGCCGAAGTCGCGCACCTTTGGCCTCAGCGCGAGGACCAGAACCTGATACTGCTCGGTTGATCTCGTCCAGCTTACGATCCATGCGCTGACGCAGCGTGCCAGCGGCGGCATTCCTGGGATTGGAATAGGCGGGCAGCCCGGCGTCGTACTGCTCTTCGTTGATGGCGGCAAATGACGCGAGCGGGAAAAAGACTTCTCCTCGGACCTCCAGCAGTTCGGGTATCGGGTGACCTGAGTCGCTCTGCAATCTGGTCGGGATCGCGGGTATGTACTGAAGATTGAAGGTGACGTCTTCGCCGATGCGTCCCGTGCCCCGAGTGGCCATCGATGCCAGCTGCCCATCGCGATACACCAAATCCACTGCAAGGCCGTCAATCTTCAGCTCGCACAGAAAGGAGGGCTCATCCCCTACTGCCTTGGCTGTACGACTCAGCCAGCCATCGAGCTCCTCCGCTGAGAACACGTTGTCCAGTGAGTACATCGGCTCCAGGTGCTCAACTTCAGCGAACAGCTCCCCGACTCGCCCGCCGGCCGATTGCGTCGGAGAATCCGCGGTCTGCAATTGCGGCCACGCGCGCTCAAGTTCCTCCAACTCGCGATACGCGAGGTCATATTCAGCATCAGACATCGTCGGGGAGTCTCGAAGGTAATAGGCATCACGTGCCCCTGCGATTTCCTCGACGAGCTGTTGCCATCGGGCGCGGGAATCAGCGAAATCGCGATTGCTCACCGATCCTCCCGTTCGCTGCCGGCATCGCCGCCCAAGATGCGCGCAGCTGCCCGACAGGCACCATAGGCCGTGCGAACCCAGGTCGGGGTCGCCGCCGCCAGGCCGCAGGCTGGCGTGACCACCATCATGCCCATGTGCCGCGGGTCATTCAGTCCCAGCTGCCGGGCCATCTGGCGAATCGGTGCGCTGGCAGAAGTATCACTGAGCCGTCCGCGCCCGGTGGATGGCACCACCCCGGCCAGGATCAAAGACTTGCCCTCCCACGCCGTTCCGAGCTGCTCTGGATTCAGTGACCGTGAAAAGTCCACAGAGATGCCACCCGCCCCGGCAGACATGATGAGGTCGATCGGCGGATTATCCGCGCAGCAATGCACCACCGGCAACGCACGTACCTCGGCAATTGCCTGGAGAAGTTGTGACAGGACGTTGCCAGCAGTCTGGGTGCCGATTGGCGCATATCTCGACAGGCCGCTCGCCGTGCCGATAGAGCCCTCGATCACTGACACCAATGCCGGTTCATCGACTTGGAGGATGATCGAGCTCGCCAACGGGAATCTGCGCCGCAGGTCCTGCACGTGGTTCACTGCCGCAAGCGCCAGGGCCTGCACCAGCTCTGACCATGCACCCACGTCACGGAGCGCACGCTCACCCGAGGTCAATTCCACGCTTGCGGCCATCGTCCAGGGGCCTGCGATTTGCCCTTTGATCGGCCCCGAGTATCCGTGTGCCTGCTCTTGCAGCATGTCGAGATCCTCGGCTAGCCACGACATCCCTCGCCGCATCGCCGTTCCCGGAGCAGCGGCAAAGCGCCAGCCCGCAGCGGTGGTCTCTAGGGACAGGTCCCTGCTCACCGACGAGAGCATCGCTCCGGTTCGTCCGATCATGTCGGCCCCAGGGCCTCGGTGTGGCAGCTCGCCGACGTGGATCAAATCGGGCAACTCACCCACGATGATGCGCGCGCTCTCCTGCGCACTGAGTCCGGGAAGTGAGCCAACCCCGCAGGCCCGCGGATGCAGCGCTTGGGTCACGCCAGTGATTCCGCGACGCGCTCGGTAGCGGTCACCGTCGCCGAACCGACCACTCGATCCTGGTCGTAGAAGACCACAGTTTGACCGGTTGCCAGCGCACGAAATGGGGAATCCAGGCAAAAGTGGACGACATCACCATCCACGCTCAGCACGCCAGGCACTGGTACTGCGTGAGCGCGCACTTGCGCCATCATCCGTCCAGTTTCCACTCCGTCCGCCCAGGTCGGGCCTTGGCCGGAGATGGACAAGATGTCCAGAAGCTCAGGTGGACCGACGGTCACCGTGTTGGACTTGGGATCAGTACCAATGACGTACAAGGGCAGTCCGTCGCCCAGAGGATTGTGCATGCCCAGGCCGCGCCGCTGACCAACGGTGTAGCCAAAGGTCCCATCATGCGCACCGAGCACTTGCTGTGTCTGTGCATGCACGATCGGCCCTGGCGCTGATCCCAGGCGACCCTTCAGGAAACCGGCAGTGTCTCCATCAGGGATGAAGCAGATGTCGTGACTATCTGGCTTCTTGGCGGTGAGCAGTCCACGAGCTGCTGCCTCTTCTCGAACCGTGTCCTTGACGTCCTCACCAAGAGGAAACAGGCTATGCCGCAATTGCCATTGCTGAAGCACGCCCAGGACATAGGACTGGTCCTTTGCGTTGTCTCGTGCCCGATACAAGTGTGCCACACCGCCTGTGTCCACACGTCTGGCGTAATGGCCTGTAGCGACGGCGTCGAACCCCAATGCGATCGCCTTATCCAATACCGCGGCGAACTTAATGCGCTCATTGCAGCGCATGCATGGATTGGGAGTGTGACCTTGTTGGTATTGCTCGATGAAGTCGTCCATCACGTCCTGAGAGAATCGCTCAGCGAAGTCCCAGACGTAGAATGGGATATCCAGAGCATCGGCCACCCGCCGAGCGTCTCGAGCGTCGTCCAACGTGCAACACCCTCGAGAGCCGGCCACTGCTGTGGCTGATTTCCGAGCCAGACCAAGATGCACACCGGTGACCTCATGACCAGCGTCGACCATACGGGCGGCAGCGACCGAAGAGTCCACGCCACCGCTCATCGCGGCAAGTACCTTCATCGCTGCACCGCGCTGCCGGCTCGACGAGCTCGATCAACCGCTGCCGGAAGAGCAGCCATCAGGGCCTCCACGTCGGCGAGTGTTGACGTCCGCCCAAGGGAAAACCGCAACGAGCTCCGTGCCCCATGCGTGCTTGCCCCCAGGGCGAGCAAGACATGTGAGGGCTCTGGAATTCCCGACGTGCAAGCGGATCCGGTCGACACGTATACCCCCGCTGCATCCAGGAGCATCAGTAGCGCATCGCCTTCGCACTCGGGAAAACTGAAGTGGGCGTTGCCCGGCAGTCGATTTGCACCCATCGGGGCACCATTGAGCACCGCTTCAGGAATGGCCTGTTGAACACGGCGCACCAATTCATCACGCAAGGCAGCCACGCGGCGCGCGTGAGCGGGCTGATCGGCGATGGCCTGGTGCACAGCCACCGCGAAGGCCGCGATTCCCGCTGGATCAAAGGTGCCTGAGCGAACGTCACGCTCTTGGCCTCCCCCGTGAACGATTGGGGTCAGGCTGATTGACGGATCGGCGATCAAAGCGCCCACACCCACCGGCCCGCCAACTTTGTGCCCACTGATCGTCGCCAAGTCAATGCCCGTGAGGTCAATGGGAATTGAGCCCAGGGCCTGAACTGCATCCGAATGCACCAGCGCTCCGGCCGCGTGAGCGACTTCCGCGATCTCATGAATTGGCTGCACTGTGCCGATTTCGTTGTTCGCCCACATCACCGTCACTAGCGTGGGCATCGCTTGGGAAGCCAGCATCTGACCGATCCGGTCTGGGCTGACAAATCCGAAACCGTCCACCTCACACCACTGCACGTTTGCACCCTCGTGCTCGCCAAGCCACAAGACCGGATCCATGACCGCATGGTGCTCGATGGTTGAGCAAATCACGCGAGCCGGATCCCGTTCCGCAAGCTTCCAGTAGGCACCCTTGATTGCCAGGTTGTTCGCTTCGGTACCACCGCTGGTGAAGATCACCGCGCTGGGTCGAACCCCTAGGTCGCCCGCGATGAGCTCCCGAGCCTCTTCGACCACTCGGCGCGCATTTCGCCCGGCATTGTGCAACGAGGATGCGTTGCCTACCAGCTGCGAACTTTCAAGCCACTTCAGCCGTGCCTGCTCGACCATGGGCGTGGTCGCCGCATGATCGAGGTAGGCACCGCTAGACACGACACATCATCGTAGTCGCGTTCAGGAGGAGCGCTTGGTGATCTCTTCCGTCAACTGAGGAACGACGGCAAACAGGTCACCAACCACGCCGAAATCAGCCAATTCAAAAATCGGGGCCTCTGGATCCTTGTTGACGACAACGATCGTCTTGGAGGTCTGCATACCTGCCCGGTGCTGAATCGCTCCGGAGATGCCATTGGCCACATACAACTGTGGCGAGACGGTCTTGCCGGTCTGACCGACCTGGAATTGATGCGGGTACCAACCAGCATCCGTGGCCGCTCGAGAAGCGCCAACAGCGCCGTGCAGCGAGTCGGCCAGAGCCTCGATCACTCCGAAGCCCTCTGCCGCCCCTACCCCTCGTCCTCCCGAGACCACGATGGAGGCCTCCGCCAGCTCTGGTCGGCCTCCCTTTTGGGCAACGGTGCGACCGGTGACCTTTGCCAACTTCGCACCCGCCGACAAGGACACCGACACCGACTCCCGCACCCCGGCACCAGCGGACTCAACCGGGGCTACGGCATTGGGCCGCACAGTGATGATGGGCGTTCCGTGCGAGACCTTGGAGTGCACGATCGTGCTGCCCCCGAAGACCGACTGGGTAGCCGTGCCGTCCGCAGCCAATTCCACGGCGTCAGTGATGACGCCTGAGTTGACCTTCACGGCCAGTCGGCCGGCAACTTCCTTGCCCTCGGCATTGGATGCGATCAGCACTGCGGAGGGGGACTTCTGGGCCACCAGGTGCGCCAGGACCTCCGCCTTCGGCGCGACCGAGTACTGCGAGAGCTCGGCGTCATCGGCGACGTAGATGATCGCGGCTCCATGTGACGCAAGCGCTGATGCAGCATCTTCGTTCAGCTCGGCCCCAACCCAGACAGCTGCTGGAGTACCCAGAACCGCAGCCGCGGCCAAGAGCTCCAGCGTTACCTTGCGCACTTGGCCATCGAGTTGCTCGACCAGAACCAGAACCTCAGACATGATGCAAACCCCTTAGATGAACTTCTGCGCGGACAAGAATTCTGCGATTTTGACTCCGCCGTCACCTTCGTCGGTGACGACCGTCCCGGCGGCCTTCGGCAGACGAACTGCGAAGTCGACCACAGCCGACCACGCGGCAGACGCTCCGATCACCGACTGGTCAATGCCGGCATCGGCCACAGAAATCGTTTCGACTGGCTTCTTCTTCGCCGCCATGATCCCCTTGAAGGATGGGTATCGAGGCTCATTGATCTTCTCCACCACGCTGACCACGGCTGGGGTCGCCGCTTCCACCGTGTCATAGCCATAATCGGTAGCTCGCTCGATGGTGATCGCTCCACCGGACACAGTGACCTTCTGGGCAAAGGTCAACTGCGCGACGCCCAAGCGCTCGGCAACCATGGCGGGCACCACGGACATGCGGGCGTCAGTGGACTCCGAGCCGAACAGGATCAGGTCGAAGCCGCGGCCAGACAGCACTTTGGCGAGCGCCTCTGAGGTTGCCAAGGCGTCTGAACCATGCAGCGCATCGTCGACCAGATGCACACCAGCATCAGCGCCCATGCTCAGCGCCTTGCGGACGGTTTCGGAGGCACGCTCTGGGCCCATGGTCACGATCGTGACCTCGCCTTCGCCCGCCTCAACAATGCGGAGCGCTTCCTCCACCGCGTACTCGTCGAGTTCGTTCATCACGCCGTCTGCGGACTCACGATCAAGCGTGGAGTCATCGGCACGCAACTTCTTCTCTGCCCAGGTGTCAGGCACCTGCTTGACGCAAACTGCGATCTTCACGTTGAACCCTCCTGAGATTCCCGCTCACCGAACTGATGCAGGACCAGCGCCTATCACGTCCTAGAATTATATAGGACGTCCAACAACCTTGCAGATCATCCCCATGAGCCGACCGCTTTCCTGACCGCCTCGTGGCCGGGGGCTACCGACCCGTGAACTCCGCCTTGCCCGGACCGTTCTCAATAAATGAGCTCATCCCGATGGATTGGTCGTCGGTGGCAAAGCAGGCCGCAAAGGCAGCACGTTCGATATCCAGGCCGGTGCGCAGGTCAACCTCAAGACCTTTGTCGATGGACTCCTT
>CAIKZY010000010.1 GCA_903832025.1 uncultured Actinomycetes bacterium | reverse complement strand
TTGGCCGGGCATTGCCAACCAGCAATACACATCGTGGGGGATGAGCTGGCAACAATGGCCCAACAACGGAACGGGCGGGTTCGTGTGCGTTCGTCAGCCGTTCTTCACCACGGCTGGCACCTGGACAGCGAGCTGACCTGACCGGAGTCGAGCCGGCGGGCTCCTCCTGCACGTCATTGTCCGGGTCGGGCGAGTGTGGACCAGAGGCTGCTTCTCGGCAAGGGTGGCCTTCGCGTTCGAATCCGGTTCCAGTGGAGCAGGATCGGCAAACTGCGTTGGCGCTCGATTGACACGCACAGTCCGTCGCGCAAGAGCCACCTCAAGCAACCTCGTTCCTCGAGCCCTCGGTCCATGCACGCGGCGATTGCTGGCGTCGATGCCGGGAATGAAGCAGGAAAACTATGGCCCCGATCATCTGACCGGGGCCACAGTGCTGAGTTTTTGAGGGGACTGGCTCACCAGGGGCAGAACCAGTCCCCCAACTCGGAAGAGACTGACCGACTTGCGTCACCATTCAGTGGACGAGGTCCTAGTTGGTGGGCATCAGTACCGCATCGATGCCATGCGCGACCTGGACGTTGCCCTTATTGATGTCGACCTGATTCAAGATGACCTTCGGGTTCGGCAGCTTGGTGTTGTAATCGACCAGGGTGATGCTGGCTGGCTTTGCCACGACCTTGACGCCGATTGTCTTGCCGGCCATCGCAGTCTTCAAATGAGCTCCATTGGCCTTCAGTGCATCACCGGACAAGATGGTGGCGCCGGGCACCACGTGGTACTCGAGCACCTTCTCAACGGTTGGAATACCCAGTCCTGCAACCACCTTGAACGCAGCCGCCTCAGATGTCACCTTCTTCTTGGTCAACGCTGATGCCAGGTTGATGAACGCCTGGTCATCGGGGATGAAGGCAGTCAGCGGTGTCTTGCCATCGGTGAGTACCTTGACCGGTGAATTGGGCTTTGCCTTGAGTACTGCCAGTACTGCTGCAGTGAGGATGTCGTAGTCCTTGTAGTTCTGGTCGAAGCCCTGCTGACCGCTGGTCAGCACGGATGCCAGTGACACCGTCCCCATGTCTGCGGCTGAGGCAGCAGGTGCGGCCACGGCAGCTGCCAAGGGGAGAACTAATGCCGCGGCGGCCAAACCGCCGACGAATCGAGAAACCTTCATGGTGAGCCTTTCGTCAAGGCACCCCGGATAGGCGCCTATGCCCCTACTTCGGGCCAGGGCCGTATCGTGGATGCAGATTGGACGGGAAATTTTTCGCCACCACTGCATCCAACTACCCGGGCACGGCCGAAGAACGGGCATGGACCGTCCCGCGCGAGTGAGGGGGGAGCAGATGCCGGACACGCAGGATGTCTCCGAGCCCTTGCGACTGGTCGCGTCCTCGAAGCCTGTTGTCGCCCAGGTGTCAATGGATCTGGAAGTCACGGCAAGGTTTCCGCCGGTGATGAGCGCGCGCTGGAAGCGGTATACGCGCAATGGTCGCCCCTGGTCTTCACCATGGCCCGACGAGCCACCGGCAACGACAGCGATGCGGCTGACATCGCCCAGGCCGTGTTCTTGAGCGCATGGCGCGCACGCGCCAGCTTCGACCCGCGGAAGGGATCGCTGCCCGGCTGGCTTGTCACCATTACCCGACGTCGCATCGCCGACCATTGGGAGTCCATCTCGCGTGAGCGACGCACGTTCGACGCTGAGGTGTCCCACTTGGACGATGGGGTCCTGGAGCGTCAGGCCGAGGAATCGGTGAATCGCGTGCTGATCGCCGATGAACTGCGGCACCTCGGTGAGCCTCAGCGCAAGATCATGGAGCTTGCTTTTTTCCAGGACCTCACCCACGCGCAAATTGCTCGTGCCCTGGATATCCCGTTAGGTACGGTCAAAAGTCACATCCGCCGATCACTGGATCGGCTGCGCAGCAGGTTGGAGGCCCACCATGTCGCACTGTGATCAGGATGCCCTGGCACTGATGGCCTGGGGCGAGCTCGTGGATTCACGTGCGGTCTTGCATGCACAGGAATGCCCGATGTGCCGCGCCCGACTTCAGGAGTACCACGACGTGGTGCTCCTCGGGCGTGCTGTCACGCCGGAGGATGTTCCTGCGAGCCCGCCGGCGCAGGTCTGGACTGCCATTGCCACTCATGTGGCCAATGAGCGACGTCCAGTCGATTCCGTGCCCTCGCTGGAGGCGGCGCGCAGTCGCCGGCGTCAGGGACGATTCGTCTGGGCCGCTGCTGCGGCGGCTGTGGGACTCATTGCCGGATCGCTGGCCACGGTGGCTGTCATCAGCCACCCACAGCCAGCCCACGTCGTCGCCAGCGCCACACTGGCCCCGATGGGTGGTGCTGCGGTATCGGGCACGGCTGTGGTGCAGAAGGTCGGCAGCACCGCGCAACTCACAG
>CAIKZY010000009.1 GCA_903832025.1 uncultured Actinomycetes bacterium | reverse complement strand
GATCCTGCGGGCAAGCGCTGAATCCAGCGTGTGGTGTTCGGGCTACGACATCCACGATCTTCCCACCGATGGCAGCGCACCGGATATCGCCAACCCGCTCGATGACCTGTTTGCCCAGATCCGGGGTGCCGCCTATCCGGTGATCGCAGCGATCAATGGAGGTGCATGGGGAGGTGGATTCAACTTGGCCTTGGCCTGCGATCTGATTGTTGCCACGCGAGAGGCAACCTTTGCCATCACTCCGGCAAAGCTTGGCGTGGGCTACGCCACGAGCGGCATTGCTGCGTTCATCAGTGCACTGCCCATCAACATCGCTCGACAGTTGCTATTTACGGCAGAACCGATGTCCGCGGTGGCATTGGCTGAGCTGGGCGTGGTCAATGCGATCGTTGAAACCCCGGCGCAATTGACTTTACAAGCCGAAAGCCTCGCGATGTTGATATCGCAACGCGCCCCCTTGACGATCGCGTCAGTAAAAGCGCAGATCACGGCGTTGTCCGATCCACGCCTTGATGCACACGTTACCGAGCGCATTGATCAGCTCAGGGCCACTGCATGGGCGAGCGCTGACTTTCAAGAGGGAATCGCCGCTTTTCGAAATAAGCGCCCGCCGCACTTTTCCGGTCAGTGACCCAAATTCCCGCGTGTCTGTGTCGTTCACGCAACGATGCGATGCACGAAGCCTGAGGAATTCCTGCTTCGATAGGTTTTCACACACATGTTTCCGAAGGGGGTTGCCATGCGCAAACTGGTCACTGCTGTGGCGATATGCACGGCGTTATGGAGTGTCAGTGGTTTGGCACCTGTGGCCTCGGCCTCTGCGTGCCCCAGCGTGGACGGCGCCGGTCACGTGTCGCCTACGCCGTCACCCGGCGACGACTTGTCGGGGTGCACCCTTACCGGTGCGATCCTGGAAGGAGTGAACCTCACGGGAGTGAACCTGACCGATGCGGTGCTCACGGCATCGGATCTCAGGGGAGCTAACTTGTCGGGTGCGAACCTCTCGTCGGCAGACTTGACCGTCGCGGACCTGACGGGTGCGAACCTGGCCGAAGCGAATCTGTCGGGCGCCAATCTCACGGTTGCCAACCTCGCGAACGCAAACTTGACGAACGCGAACCTCTTGGGTGCCAACTTGACCGTCGCCACCTTCACCAGTGCCAACCTGACTTCTGCGACGTTGTGGGGTGCAGATGCCACAGCTGCGAACTTTCAGAGCGCGAACCTGACTTCTGCGAATTTCACCGATGCGGTTCTGACAGCTGCGAACTTGGCCACCGCGAACTTGACCGGAGCAGACCTCACGACAGCGAATCTTGACGCTACGGAATTCGCGTTAGCGTTTATTTCCTGTTCCGATAGCGGCGTTCTCGGCACGGGCATCAGCGGAACACCTGCAGATCTCCCCGTCGGCTGGTCCGTGGTCTCTGGCACCTTGACTGTTCCCGTGTCTCCATGTCCGAGGGCTTCGATCCTGATGTGGCAGCAAGCCATAGGCCGCGATTCAGCAAGCACTTCCTGCCCCGACGGGTACACCGGCTACTGGGACACCTGGCCGAACAATCACACCGGCGGGTACGTGTGCAATCGCTTTGTCCCTGAGTACGGGAGCTAACCGGTAACGCCAGCATGGTGCTGCAGTTCGGTGTGTAGGCGTCGATCATGGTCTCCTCGGCCGAAGAACCTGTCCGACACCCCTGCTTCTCTCCCATCCACGGAGGGACTCCCCCGTGCTAGTGTCCGCAAATCGCGAGCGACGTGGAGGAATACATGCGCAAGATGTTCATTGCTGTTGCCTCACTGGCTGTTGTGGCGAGCGCGCTCAGCGTGGCTCCGGTCGCGTCGGCTGCGGCTGAGGCTGCACAGTTCTCGACACTGGATTCGGGCGTGGCCGTTTCTGGCAGCATGTCAACCACCCTCACCGGTCCAGTACAGGGCAGGCATACCTGGGCTGAGATCGACTTTCCCACCAGCTTGTTCAATACTGCGATCTGGTCAGGCATCGATCCGAGCAACTGCGCAAATTATTCGATCACCCTTGCGTTCAACGGTGTGCCGCAAACGATTAGAGGATGCGAACTTGTCGACGATTCAGCTATCAACGACCCGGTGGAAGGGAATTTCCACGCGCTCTTTGTTCAGACAAGAGCCATCGCGCAATCCGGCGATGTGATCACGCTGACGTGGGGCAGCCAGTTCGCATCATCGATCTCGCCTCTGGCCGGCCAGACGGTGTTTGTGTGGGACTCCACGAACAGCGTGGTCGTCCCGGTCGTGCTGCCAGCTGGTTCATCACCAATCCCGATGTGGCAGCAGGCAATCGGACGCCCATCTGCGACGGCACCCTGCCCTGACGGCTACACCGGCTCCTGGGACACCTGGCCGAGCAATCACACCGGCGGGTACGTGTGCAATCGCTTTGTCCCTACGTATGGGAACTAATTCCGGGTCCTGGCGGATTACACCTACGGTGCCCAGCGCGCGTGAGCCTCAGCAGTCGCTGGGGTGAAGTCCTTGCTGAGGCGCGAAGCCTGGATCCAAAAGCCTTATGATCGAGCAGGCTCAGTCCAGGTAGTCGCGCAACACCTGTGACCGGGATGGGTGGCGAAGCTTGGACATGGTCTTGGACTCGATCTGACGAATCCGCTCACGCGTCACTCCGTAGACCTTGCCGATTTCGTCCAGGGTCTTCGGCTGTCCATCGGTGAGTCCGAAGCGCATCCGAACCACACCGGCCTCACGGTCAGACAACGTGTCGAGCACCGATTCCAGTTGTTCCTGCAGCAGCGTGAAGCTCACCGCATCTGACGGGACAATGGCCTCCGAGTCCTCGATGAGGTCGCCGAACTCGCTATCGCCTTCTTCACCCAACGGGGTGTGCAGGGAAATTGGCTCGCGGCCATACTTTTGGACCTCGACGACCTTTTCCGGCGTCATGTCCAGCTCGCGTGCCAGCTCTTCCGGCGTTGGCTCTCGACCAAGATCCTGCAGCATCTGCCGCTGCACTCGAGCCAACTTATTGATCACTTCGACCATGTGAACCGGGATGCGGATGGTGCGCGCCTGATCTGCCATGGCTCGCGTGATCGCCTGACGGATCCACCACGTGGCGTACGTGGAGAACTTGTAGCCTTTGGTGTAATCGAACTTTTCGACTGCTCGGATCAGGCCTAAGTTGCCCTCTTGAATCAGATCCAAGAACAGCATGCCTCGGCCGGTGTAGCGCTTAGCCAACGAAACGACCAGTCGCAGGTTGGCTTCCAAGAGGTGATTCTTGGCACGGCGGCCATCGATGACGATGTACTCGTAGTCGCGGAGCAATTTCTTGTCAATGCGCTTGCCCGAGTTCACCAATTCCTCAGCGAACAGTCCGGCCTCGATGCGCTTTGCCAATGACACTTCCTGCTCGGCGTTCAGGAGCGGAACCTTGCCGATTTGCTTCAGGTAGTCCTTGACCGGATCAGCGGTGGCTCCGGCAACGGTAACGGTCTGCACTGGCTCATCGGTGTCGTCGACATCGGAGATGACAAAACTCTGCTCGTCGCCATCGGCACTGGTCTCGACGGCCTCCTCTTCCGGCTCCTCGGCCACTGCCGCTAGGTCAACTGCCAAATCGGCCTCGAGCTCGACTTCAAGCTCAACCACCGTTTCCAGCGCCGCCTCGTCCAGGTCCTCGACATCGATGGCCACAAGACCGTCTTCGGTCTCAATGACCTCGATCAATTCATCAGCAATCACTTCACCGGCCTTGGCCGGCGACGCCTTCTTGGCCGGGGCAGCCTTGACCGCCTTCACCGGAGCGGCCTTCTTCGCAGGCGCCGCCTTCTTGGCCGGGGCAGCCTTGACCGCCTTCACCGGAGCGGCCTTCTTGGCCGGGGCAGCCTTGACCGCCTTCACCGGAGCGGCCTTCTTCGCAGGAACGGTCTTCTTTGCCGGGACCGAACTTCCAGCGGACTTCTTCGCTGCAGCGGTCTTCTTGGCAGTTGCATTCGGCAAGGCGCTGATGCCCTTTCGCTAGCGGCCACGAATCAAGCCCGTGTCAAGCCTTAGAAGGCCGACCGGGCAGGTGCCCTTATTGTGTCATGGCCCGTCAGAGATCGCGACCAGGGCCCACCCCGTACCCGGCTCAGCGCCTAGGCCGGCGGAATTCGACTCACCGCGTGGGCCACAAACTGTGCGACTTGGTCATCTTCGACCAAGAACCCATCGTGGCCGTACAGCGAGTGAATCATGTGGACTCCATCCGCACCCGGTGCCATCAGTGCCAGTTCATGTTGGAGGTGCGGCGGGAAGAGCCGATCGGAGTCGATGGCCACCACCGTCAGCGGGCAGGTAATGCCACCCACGACCTCGGCCAGATCACCGCGACCGTCGCTGATGTCCCACAGGCTCATGGCCTGGGTGAGGGCAATGTAGGTGTTGGCGTCAAAACGCCGTGCCAGCTTGTCGGCATGATGATCCAGGTATCCAGCCACGGCGAACCGTCCACCCAGGATGGGAGTTTCCCCCTCCTGCGCCTGTCGGCCGAAGCGCTCGTTCAGTTCCGGTTCACTGCGATAGGTCAGGTGCGCAATGCGTCGGGCCACGCCCATGCCAGCATGGGGCCCTGCGCCAGGCAAAGCTTGGTAGTAGTCACCACCGGCAAAGCCGGGGTCAGCGGTAATGGCACAAATTTGCGTGTGGTGAGTTCCGATTTGGTCAGCGGTGACCGCTGCAGTGGTCCCCAGCACCAGCCCCGAACGCACGTGCTGAGGATGGGCCACAGCCCACTCCAGGACTCGCATGCCGCCCAAGCTCGGCCCCAGCATCAGGGCCCAGGAGGAGATGCCTAGGTGGCCCATGAGGCGATATTCCACCTCCACCATGTCTGCCACGGTGATCTGTGGGAATCGGCTCCCCCACGGCTGCCCGTCGGGATCGGCCGAGGAAGGCCCGGTGGTGCCCTGACAGCCGCCGAGGACGTTGGCACACACGACGAACCACTGATCGGTGTCGATGGCCGCGCCTGGGCCAACCAGTTGGTTCCACCAGCCTCCGGTGACATGTCCAGGTCCGGCAGGTCCGGTGACGTGTGAGTCACCGGTTAATGCGTGGGCGATGTAAATCGCATTGGACCTGTCTGCGTTCAGCATTCCCCAGGTCTCGTATGCCACGCGGACGGTCGGAAACATGAATCCGGACTGAGTGCGGAACTCACCGAATTCAGCGAAGCGTCGGTCGCCGACGGGGTCTGCCTCCCGCCAGG
>CAIKZY010000008.1 GCA_903832025.1 uncultured Actinomycetes bacterium | reverse complement strand
TGCTTGACGAACAGCGGGATCAACAGGATTCGGATCACGACCACCAGGCCAACGATGGACAAAGCCCACGTCCAACCTGACGACGGATTCATGCCGATCGACGACAACAGTTGATGGAACGTGACGAGGATCCAGCTCACGCCGGTCTTCAGCCAGTCAAGTACAAACATGGTGCGCGAACGTCCTTACCTCATAGCGGCATGTGGCCGCTGGGTTCCATCAGGAAGTATGGCGGGTCGCCAATATCCGCGCTGCGGCACGGGGTCTAAACCACCCTTGGTGAACGGATTGCATCGGCCGACCCGAGCTGCCGCCAGCGCCACGCCTTTCAGTGCGCCATGGGTGTCCACCGCCGCGATCGCATACGTGGAGCAACTCGGGTAATAGCGACACGTCGGTCCAATCCACTTGGACACCGTCTGCCGATATACCCAGATGACACTCATGACGATCGCTGTCAGCAGCAAGCCGATTGATCGGTCCCAGCCCCACACCAGCCAACCGAGCGCACCTGGCCGGCGCCGCGCCCGACCAAGGTGACCCAGATGTAGCTCGCCAATGGCGGTTTCGTTCGATGTCGGGGTCACGGACATCGCGCGCAGCCCGCCGGTCATGACGATGCCTTGTCGGCCACGCGGGCCACACTCGAGGCCAACTCAGCCGAGCTCGCCCCTGAGGCGGCCGGCAGAGCGCGCAGGACGACCTGCGTCCCGCTCGGCATACGCATCATGTGTCGTGCAAACTCATGCCGAAGGCGTCGGGACACCTGATGGCGAACCACGGCATTGCCCACCGATTTTCCAACAATCAAGCCCAACCGAGACGGCCCAACGCCATCAATTCGGTAGTACGCAACAAATTCCGGGCACACGCATCGTCGTCCCTGTCGGGTCACGGTGCTGAAATCAGCCCGGGTACGCAGCCGATGCTGCACCGGGAGCATGCCTTAGGCCGAC
Source organism: uncultured Actinomycetes bacterium (assembly GCA_903832025.1). Lineage (GTDB taxonomy): Bacteria > Actinomycetota > Actinomycetes > S36-B12 > S36-B12 > CAIKZY01. The sequence goes on along the minus strand of CAIKZY010000008.1, from coordinate 35,823 downwards.
AGGCGGGTGCGGCCCTTGGCGCGTCGGGTGGCCAGGATGGCGCGACCGGCGCGGGTCCGCATGCGGAGCCGAAAACCATGCGTCTTCGCCCGACGGCGGTTGTTGGGCTGGAAAGTGCGCTTCATGGTCGGGCTCCTGGATGCATGACGAACGAGGGGAAGGCAGATTTTGTGCTGAAAGCCTACGGACTTTACCCCTGGCCGGTCAAATGCACGGGCACCGCCACACCACCATTGGCAGCAAAAGCCGAATTCGACTTGTCAGTGAGTCGAGTATTCACTATTGTCCACAGCCACGATAGTTGGTGGTCCACATCTGTGGATAACCATGTGGATGAGTTTGGGGAAGGTGTTCGTGGACGGGACCCCAGACCTCAATCTCCTGTGGGAACAGGTGGTCACCAACCTCTCCGATGGCATCTTGACCGCCCAGCAGCGAGCCTTTGTCAAGCTCACCCGACTGATGGGCCTGGTCGAGGACACCGCCCTGGTCGCCGCTCCCAACGAATTCACCAAAGACGTGCTCGAGGCCCGACTGCGACCCCTAGTCACCCAGGCACTGACCCAGACGATGGGCCGTGACATCAAGCTCGCCGTCACCGTGGATCCCACGATTGCTCCTGCGCTGGACGAGGCCACGACCGATGAGGTGGCCGATGCCACGTATGCCACCACTGAGACACTCGAGGACGTGCGCGAGGAGGCCCGACCGGGAGCCGGATCACCGGGGACCCGCCTTGAGGATGGCCGACTGAATGCCAAGTACACCTTCGACACCTTTGTCATCGGCTCGTCCAATCGCTTCGCTCACGCAGCTGCGGTAGCCGCCGCCGAACAACCCGCGCGCGCGTACAACCCACTGTTCATCTACGGCGGCTCCGGATTGGGCAAAACCCACCTCTTGCACGCCATCGGGCACTACACCCGAACGCTGTACCAGGGCACGCGCGTTCGCTACGTCAGCTCGGAGGAATTCACCAACGAATTCATCAACTCCATTCGTGACGACAAAGCCGCCGCCTTCCAGCGTCGATACCGAGATGTCGATGTCCTGCTCGTTGACGACATTCAGTTCCTCAGTGGAAAAGTCCAGACGCAAGAAGAGTTTTTTCACACCTTCAATACCCTGCACAACGCCAACAAGCAGATCGTGGTCACATCGGATCTGCCTCCAAAACAGTTACCGGGTTTCGAGGACCGCATGCGGTCTCGGTTTGAGTGGGGCCTCATTACCGATGTGCAACCACCTGACCTGGAAACCCGCATTGCTATCTTGCGCAAGAAGACCATCCAGGAGCGCCTTGTTGCACCCCCGGAAGTCCTGGAGTACATCGCCTCAAAGATCTCCAGCAATATTCGAGAGCTCGAGGGCGCCCTGATCCGCGTCACCGCCTTCGCTTCGCTGAATCGTCAGCCGGTTGATCTGGCCATCACCGAAGTCGTTCTCAAGGACTTGTTCCCTTCCGATGCCGGCCCGGAGATCACCGCAGCCCAGATCATGGCCGCGGCCGCCACGTACTTTGGCGTCACTGTGGAGGAATTGTGTGGATCCTCTCGCTCACGCGTGCTTGTTACCGCTCGGCAGATCGCCATGTACTTGTGCCGGGAGTTGACCGATTTGTCGTTGCCCAAGATCGGGCAGGCATTCGGAGGCCGTGATCACACCACCGTGATGCATGCCGACCGCAAGATTCGTCAATTGATGGCCGAGCGGCGATCCCTGTTCAACCAGGTCACCGATTTGACCAGCAGAATCAAGTCCCAGCCACGACTTGCGTGAACTCCAGTCACACTATCCCCAGCCACACCCACAGGTGTGTATAAACCCTGTGGATTATTCTGTGTATAAGTGTTCATCATCTCGTGATTCATGACATCTGGGTGTCCAATTCGTGTCTTTTAGTCCATCTATCCCCATGCGTGGACATCCTGTGGATATCAACCGTTGGATTCCTTCCCTATCCACATTCCCCGCGTATTACTCCACATGAACGTCCGACGCATCACGCCGTTGACCGTCTTCCCCGTGACTCATCCACATCCGTCACTGGATCCTCCACAGCTTGGCCGGCGCGCAACACACCTACTGAGCAGGGGGTTTGGACGTTATCCACTCCATCCACATGACCTATGACGATGACTACATATCTAGTCAATGAAATATCAACCAACCTTCACTGACTGGGATGTGGATGATTCGAGGCTCGGCTAGTGAAATTCCTATGCCCCTGTCACACTGACCCTTCAATCGTGGGGAAGGACCATCGTGAAGATTCGGGTTGAGCGTGACGTACTGGCGGATGCGGTCTCTTGGGCTGCCCGCACCTTGCCCACGCGCCCATCACTGCCTGTCCTGGCAGGCCTGGTACTCACCGCTTCAGAGGACCAACTGATTCTGTCCAGCTTTGACTACGAGGTGTCATCGCAGGTGACCATCACCGCAGATGTACAAGCGCCGGGGACCATGCTGGTCTCCGGACGACTCCTTGCCGATATCACTCGCTCACTGCCGGCTGCACCGGTTCAGATCGTGAATGAGGGAACACGAGCGGTCATCACCTGTGGACGCTCGTCGTTCACCCTGCCAACCCTGCCCGTCGAGGAGTATCCAAATCTTCCCGACATGCCCGCGAGCTCAGGTCACATTGCCGGCAATTCGCTGGCCGCAGCAGTAGGACAGGTTGCCGTTGCGGCAGGTCGCGATGACACCTTGCCAACTCTGACGGGCATTCGGTTGGAGATCGAAGGGTCCTCCATCGTCTTGGCAGCCACGGACAGATATCGCCTGGCAGTCCGTGAATTCACGTGGACGCCGAACGATTCATCACTGTCGGTCCAAGCGCTCATTCCGGCCAAGACGTTAGCCGACACCGCGAAGTCACTTGCCGCTGTTGATCAGGTGTTGATTGCGTTGGCCGGAGGGACCAACGAGGGGCTGATCGGTTTTGAGGGTGCCGGGCGCAGAACGACCACTCGGCTGCTGGATGGTGAGTTTCCGAAATACCGCACGCTGCTGCCCAGCGAGGCGGCAACAGTTGCCACAGTGGACACTGCGCAACTGGTCGAGGCCGTCAAGCGCGTATCACTGGTCGCAGAGCGCAACACTCCACTTCGGCTGCAATTCGAGGCAGGGGAGGTGCAGTTGCGCGCAGGTACCGGTGAGGATGCGCAGGCAAGTGAGGCACTGGAATGCACGACGGAGGGTGATGCGTTGGAGATTGCGTTCAATCCAACGTACTTACTCGATGGCCTGGCTGCGGTGGATAGTACAACGACACTCTTCAGCTTCACCGCCTCAACCAAGCCTGCTGTGCTGACCGGTGAATCGGCGAAGCGATCAGCAGCACTTGATGACTACCGGTACTTGCTCATGCCGGTTCGCTTGACTGGCTGACCGGGGTGTGGGTCAAGTCGCTGCACTTGAGTGACTTTCGGTCCTATGCAGCGTTGGACATCACCTTCGAAGGTGGCGTGAACTGTCTGGTCGGTTCCAATGGGCAGGGAAAAACCAACGTCATCGAGGCCATCGGATACTTGGCGACACTTCAGTCGCATCGGGTGGCTTCAGATGCCCCACTGGTCCGCTTGGGTGCAGACCATGCTGTCATCGGTGCAGTGGTGTCGCACGAGGATCGACACATGTCTGTTGAGATACAGATCAACGCTGGGCGTGCGAACAGGGCCAAGCTCAATCGAACGCCAGTGACCAGGGTCAGGGACATCGTCGGCGTTCTCCGCACTGTGGTGTTCTCGCCGGAGGATCTGTCTTTGGTCAAAGGAGACCCCGGTGAACGTCGCAACTTCCTGGATGAACTGCTCACGTTGCGTACGCCGCGTATTGCCGGCCTTCGGGCTGATGTCGATCGCGTGCTCAAGCAACGCAATGCACTGCTGAAGTCTGCTGCCGCAACCGGCATGTCGCAGTCAGCAGCTGACACGGCCTTGGCCGTGTGGGATGAGCAGTACGCCCTGCACGCAGCCGAATTGCTGCACGAGCGCGTGCATCTGTTGCAGCAACTGCAACCTCTGGTGGCTGATCGCTATCGGCATGTTGCCGGAGATGTCGGCCTTGACGTCGCAATGCGCTATCAGTCCTCGGTCGCAGGCACCGACGATCACACGCCGGGCCCTGATGAGATGACAGCCTGGACGCCGATGCACTGGCAGCAACGATTGCTCGAACAGTTGAGGGTGCATCGGCGACAGGAACTGGCGCGAGCAGTGACGGTCGTGGGTCCGCATCGCGACGAAATTGCGCTGTCCATCGCCGGTATGCCCGCGCGAGCGTTCTTGTCCCATGGCGAGTCATGGTCACTGGCTCTGTCGCTGCGCCTGGCAAGTTATGACCTCCTGGTGGGTGACGACATCGCGCCAGTGTTGATCTTGGATGACGTATTTGCCGAACTTGATGACGTGCGCCGTGCACACTTGGTTGATGCGGTCACCAGTGCAACGCAGTCATTCATCACCGCGGCAGTCGAGCACGATATTCCCGCGCAACTGCACGCTCGGCGGTACGTAGTGACCAAGGGACAGGTCAGCGATGTCCGGCCACAGTGACCTGAACCCTGGTCAGCCACCGGAACCAGTTGACCCGGAACCGATTCACCAGGAGCCGTCCTTCCCGCATCCCGTCACCTTCGAACAGCCTGCGGGCAATGACCTCCACGCCGGCAGGCAGGATGCCAGCGGTCACCGGTCTGAAACCCACGCTGGCACCTCAGCCCAACAATCGGGGGGTGGCCCGGAGAGCGAACCCGGCATGCAGGCGGCGGCCCGAGCGTTGCGAAGAGCCGCCAAGTCCACCGCACCGGCATCGTCAGGCACGCGTCGGACACCGAAATCGACGCCAGGTCCTGCTGGACGGGACCCGCAATTAGTGGGATCAGCCCTGGAGCGATTCATCGCCGAACAGGGATGGGCCGTCCCGGCAGCGGCAGCAAACCTCATCGGATCCTGGGAGCAGGTGGTGGGCTCAGATCTGGCGGCACATGTGATCCCGGAGTCGTTCGACCAGGGGGTGCTGGTACTTCGTGCCGAATCAACGACCTGGGCGACCCAGGTGCGCCTGCTCCTGCCAACCCTGCGCACCACGATTGACGCCGCGGTCGGGACTGGGGTGGTCGCAGACATCAAAATCCTTGGCCCAGCCGCTCCATCGTGGAAATCCGGACCCCGACATGTTGCCGGCCGAGGGCCACGTGACACCTACGGCTGAACGGGGAACCAAGGCCACCTTCGGCACTTATCTGCCCACCTCAATACCCCTTCACGCATAATGGGGGTCAAAAGCGTCTCAATGCGGCTCAGGGGCCGTGGCGAGCGTTCCATTCACCGAAAACGCAGTAGACTGAGAGCCTTCCCCCGTTCCGGTCAATCCGGTGCGCACCCAGTCCCGAACCGGGCAGGTGACCAAGGTGTCGATGTGCAAGGAGGACGCTGCCCGTGTCATATGACGCAAGCGCCATCACCGTTCTGGAAGGCCTGGATGCGGTGCGCAAGCGCCCGGGCATGTACATCGGCTCCACGGGCGAGCGGGGACTGCACCACCTGGTCTATGAGGTCGTCGATAACTCGGTCGATGAGGCCATGGCCGGGTACGCCACTGACATCTCGGTGACGCTGTGCGCTGATGGCGCTGTCCGCGTGGTTGACAACGGCCGAGGCATCCCGGTTGACGAGCACCCGGTGGAAAAGCGCCCCGCAGTCGAGGTTGTCCTGACGGTGCTGCACGCCGGCGGGAAGTTCGGCGGCGGCGGATATTCGGTTTCCGGCGGCCTGCACGGCGTCGGGGTATCGGTCGTCAACGCCCTTTCCACACAACTGGATGTTGAGGTCAGGCGCGACGGCACGGTGTACACCCAGACCTACAAGCACGGTGTTCCCCAGGCACCACTGGCGAACGCCGGCGTCTCCGACCACACCGGGACCACGATCACGTTCTGGGCTGACGGCGACATCTTCGAGACCACGACGTATGACTTCACGACCTTGGCCCGTCGTTTCCAGGAGATGGCCTTCTTGAACAAGGGCCTGTCACTGGAATTGATTGACGAGCGCGCCCCGGTCGTCAGCGAGGATGTGGACGGCGACGAGCCCGGTGAGATGGTGCGCCGGGTGCACTACAAGTACGACGGAGGAATCGCTGATTTCGTCCACCACATCAATGCATCCAAGGGCGTGGCGAACCCCAGCGTCATTGCCTTCGAGGCCGAGGCCGAGGACAAGCGGATGTTCGCCGAAGTCGCCTTGCAGTGGAACACCACCTACGCCGAGTCGGTGTACACGTTCGCGAACACCATCAACACCACAGAGGGTGGCACGCACGAAGAGGGATTTCGCACGGCGATGACCTCGCTGATCAACAAGTTCGCCCGAGAGTGGAACGTGCTCAAGGAGAAGGACACCAACTTGTCCGGCGAGGACGTGCGCGAAGGCCTGACGGCAATCGTCTCGGTCAAGCTCGCCGAACCGCAATTCGAGGGGCAGACCAAGACCAAGCTCGGCAACACCGAGATGAAGGCATTCGTGCAAAAGGTCGTCAACGATCAACTCGGTGCGTGGCTGGAGAAGAACCCCGCAGAAGGCAAGGAGATCGCGCGCAAGGCGGTCAATGCGGCAAGCGCACGCATGGCAGCTCGCAAGGCACGCGACCTGGCCCGCAATCGCAAGGGATTGCTCGGGGGTGCTGGCATGCCCGGCAAGTTGATCGACTGCTCCAGCCGTGAGCCCGAGGAGTGCGAGGTCTTCATCGTCGAGGGCTACTCGGCCGGCGGCTCAGCCCGTCAGGGCCGGGACCCCAAGCGACAGGCGATCTTGCCGATCCGCGGAAAGATCCTCAATGTGGAGAAGGCACGCATCGACAAGGTGCTGCAGAACACCGAAGTGCAGGCGCTGGTCAGTGCATTCGGCACCGGCGTGCAGGACGAGTTCGATCTCAATCGCTTGCGCTATCACAAGGTCGTGCTGATGGCCGATGCCGATGTCGATGGTCAGCACATCCGAACCTTGCTGCTGACGCTGCTGTTTCGCTTCATGCGGCCACTGGTCGAGCAGGGTCATGTGTTCCTGGCTCAGCCACCGCTGTACAAGATCAAGTGGAGTCGTGAAGACCCGCAGTACGCCTATTCCGATCGCGAGCGCGATGCGTATGTCGAGGCTGGCATGGCCGCCGGCAAGCGCCTGCCAAAGGAAGAATCAATCCAGCGCTACAAGGGACTTGGCGAGATGAACGCCGATGAGCTCTGGGAGACCACGATGGATCCCGATCGTCGTGTGCTGCTTCGGGTGACCCTTGACGATGCCGCGCAAGCGGACGAGATGTTCTCGGTGCTCATGGGCGAGGACGTTGAGTCTCGACGGAACTTCATCCAGCAGAACGCTCGTGATGTGCGGTTCTTGGATATCTAGTGCACCCACGTGTGGCATCGCCCAGCACACGAACACTCCCGGTACTGACCAGGCACGACGGTAAGAGAAGGCGACATGGCTGACGACAACGTGATTGAGCCAACCCAGAACGGTCCGCAGTCCGGCATCGACGCTCACGGGCGTATCGAGGCCGTTGACCTGCAGACCGAGATGCAGCGGTCCTACCTGGACTACTCCATGTCGGTCATCGTCTCGCGAGCGCTTCCTGACATACGCGATGGCCTCAAGCCCGTTCACCGACGCGTGCTGTATGCGATGTACGACGGGGGGTACCGGCCGGATCGGAACTTCTCCAAGTCCGCTCGCGTGGTCGGTGACGTGATGGGCAACTACCACCCCCATGGCGACTCGGCGATTTATGACGCACTGGTGCGGCTGGCCCAGCCGTGGTCATTGCGCTATCCCCTGGTGCAAGGCCAGGGCAACTTCGGATCCATGGGCAATGATCCGCCCGCGGCCCAGCGCTATACCGAATGCCGCATGGCCTTGCTGGCCATGGAGATGGTGCGCGATATCGACGAGGAGACCGTTGACTTCGGGCCGAACTATGACGGACGCACCCAGGAACCGTTGGTGCTGCCCAGCCGATTCCCGAACCTGCTGGTCAATGGGTCGTCCGGCATCGCGGTGGGCATGGCCACCAACATCCCGCCGCACAACCTGCGTGAAGTCGCCGCCGGTGCCCAGTGGCTGCTGGCACATCCGGACGCCGAGCGCGATGAGCGCCTGTCCGCATTGATGGAACTGGTCAAGGGACCGGACTTCCCCACGGGGGCATTGATCGTTGGCCGCAAGGGCATCGAGGATTATCAGCGCACCGGTCGTGGCTCGATCACCATGCGGGCCGTGGTGACGGTGGAAGAGGATTCCCGAGCACGACAGCTCCTGGTCGTGACCGAACTGCCGTACCAGGTCAACCCTGACAACCTGTTGCTCCGCATTGCCGAACTTGTCGGCGAAGGAAAGCTCACGGGAATCGCCGATGTGCGCGACGATTCGTCATCGCGCACGGGCATGCGACTGATCGTGGAGCTCAAGCGGGACGCCGTGGCGCAGGTGGTCCTCAACCAGCTGTACAAGCACACCCAATTGCAGGACAACTTCGGCGCGAACATGCTTGCCCTGGTCGATGGGGTCCCCAGAACCTTGACCGTCGAGCAGTTCGTGCGCCACTGGATCAGCCACCAGATCGAGGTGATCCAGCGTCGCACGCGATATCGCTTGCGCAAGGCTGAGGAGCGCGCGCACATCCTGTCGGGCTACCTCAAGGCGCTTGATGCCCTCGACGAGGTCATTGCCCTGATTCGCCGCAGCGCGACCGTTGATGATGCACGGACCGGGCTGATGGAACTGCTGGAAATCGATGAGCTGCAAGCCACGGCAATCCTGGACATGCAGCTGCGTCGACTGGCAGCACTGGAGCGACAGAAGATCATTGACGAATACGAGGACCTGCAGCTGAAGATCGCTGACTTCAACGACATCTTGTCCTCAGAAGTCCGGCAGCGTCAGATCGTGTCCGATGAACTGACTGAGATCACCGAGAAATTCGGTGACGACCGACGGACATCCTTCGTGGCGTGGGACGGTGATGTCACTGATGAGGACTTGATCGCCGAAGAGGATGTGGTGGTGACCATCACCTCCGGCGGCTATGCCAAGCGCACCAAGTCCGAGTTGTATCGCGAGCAAAAGCGTGGCGGCAAGGGCATCAAGGGAGCGGCGTTGCGTCAGGATGACGTGGTGGAGCACCTGTTTGTCACCACGACCCATCACTGGATCCTGTTCTTCACCAACCGAGGACGGGTCTACCGGGCCAAGGCCTATCAGTTGCCCGAGGCAGGACGCGATGCGCGCGGCCAGCACGTGGCGAACCTGCTGGCCTTCGGGCCCGAGGAAACCATTGCCTCCGTCCTGGCCATTCCCGCCTATGACGCGGCGGACTACCTGGTGCTGGCAACCCGACGTGGCATGGTGAAGAAGACCAGGCTTGCGGAGTACGACACCAACCGCCAGGGAGGCATCATCGCGATCAACTTGTCCGAGGAGGACGAGCTGATCGCCGCACGCCTGGTCAGTGCTGACGACGACCTGCTGCTGGTCTCCCGCAAGGGTATGAGCGCGCGCTTTGCCGCCAATGACGAGACATTGCGTCCAATGGGTCGGGCAACCGGTGGCGTCATCGGTATGCGATTCCGCGGTGGGGATGCGTTGCTGGCCATGGAGAAGGTGGTGGCCGACCAGTTTGTCGTCACCATCACCGACGGCGGGTTTGCCAAGCGGACCGCGGTGTCGGAGTGGGCGCCAAAGGGCCGAGGGATCTTGGGAGTTCGAGCCATGCGCCTTGTCGAGGAACGCGGGTCGCTGGTGGGGGCGCTGGTGTGTGCGAGCACCGATCAGGTGTTTGCGATTGCGTCCAATGGGGTGGTTATTCGATCGGCCGTGGAAGGCATCCGACCATCCGGGCGCGACACCATGGGCGTGAAGTTCATGAACCTGGCCGACCCGGACACCATTGTCGCCGTTGCTCGATCTGCCGAATCTGAAGAAGATGAGGAATTGGACACCGACGGTGCTGCCGGCAGCGATGATGATCAGGTCAGTCAGGCACCAGAAGTGCCACCGGTTCCGATTGACTAGGCAATCATCATCTGAGGGTCATGCACGGTGTCGTGACCATCGGGGGTGAGATCTGCAGATCAGGAGGGGGCCGATTGTGACCACGCAGCAGCCACGTGTGGCGCGGGTGTATCTCACGCGCATCAATCCTTGGTCGGTTGCCAAGGCCGCGTTCACCCTGGCGATCGCCCTGGCGATCATCATCGTCATCGCGATGACGCTGCTGTGGATTGTCCTGGCAATCTCGGGGGTCTTTGGAGCCGTTGCCCACAACGTCAACCAGGTCGTGGGCAACGCCACGACCACCTTTGACTTCACCTCCGTGATTGCCTACACCCGAGTCCTGGGCGTGACCCTGGTCATCTGCTCGGTCGAAATCGTGGCATTCACGGGCCTGGCGGGGCTGTTCGCGGTGATGTACAACGCCACCGTGTCATTTACCGGCGGCGTGGAGATCGAAATGTCGGACTCCTAGGCCCGCACGGTTCTCCTGGGCAACCAGGCCAGGGGCTGATGAGGCCAGTTGGACGACGCAGCGCGCACCTAGGTATTGTTTCCCCGCGTTACGGGCCCATAGCTCAGTTTGGTTAGAGCGCTTCCCTGATAAGGAAGAGGTCGGTGGTTCAAGTCCACCTGGGCCCACGTGAAGAAATTACTGCTCGTGATTGCCCTGGCGGGTGTCGGCTACCTGGTGTACCGACAGATCGCCGCTAGCCGCGCTGAGCAGGATCTGTGGTCGGAGGCGACCATCGAGCCTGATCTGCGCTAGTAGTTTCCGCACGCTCGGGGCTTTAGCTCAGTTGGTAGAGCGCTGCCTTTGCAAGGCAGATGTCAGGAGTTCGAGTCTCCTAAGCTCCACAGACAAGGACCACCCTTCGGGGTGGTCCTTTGTGCCTCAGGCATGCGTTGGCTGCCGGTGTTCACCGAGTGGAGTTCCACGGCGCGCATGCAGCGCAGGTGCTGACCGATTCGGCAGCCTGAACAGGTGCTGGGTGCGCTGCACGACGGAACGAACTGGCACCGTGCAGCCCGGCAGTCACGGCATGACAGGATTGCTCCATGACGACATCAGCCACGATCCACACCAGCCTGGGCGACATTCGGGTCAACCTGTTCCCCGACCACGCGCCCAAGACCGTCCGCAATTTCACCGGACTGGCCGAAGGCACGCAGGAATGGACCGACCCCAAGGCCCGCGCCAAGTCCACCGCCCCGCTGTATGACGGCACCGTCTTCCATCGGGTCATCGATGGATTCATGATTCAAGGCGGTGACCCGGCGGGCAACGGAACCGGCGGACCGGGATACCGGTTCGAGGACGAACAACACCCTGAGCTGGTGTTCAACAAGCCGTATCTGCTGGCGATGGCCAATGCCGGCCCGAATACCAACGGCTCGCAGTTCTTCATCACGGTCACCAATACCCCGCACCTGAATTTCAAGCACACGATCTTCGGCGAAGTGGCTGACCAGGCATCGCGCGACGTCGTGGATGCCATCGCCAAGACTCCGGTGGGCGCCCAAGATCGCCCCAAGCAGGACGTGGTGATCTCCTCGATTACCGTCGAGCGCTCCTGACCGGCACCTGCTCGGTACCGGTGCGCCATGAGTGAGGCCACTCCCGGCGTACCGGTGCCCGCACCTGCCCCGACCTGCTACAACCACCCCGACCAGGTCACGTACATCCACTGCGCGCGCTGCCGCAAGCCCATCTGCACCCGGTGCATGAACTCAGCTTCGGTGGGCTTTCAGTGCCCGGCATGTATCGCCGGCGGAACGCCGGCCAGTGCGATTCCGCGAACGATTGCCGGTGCTCCGATGCGCCAGGGCATGGTCGCGGCCACCCGGCCGGTCGTGACCTTTGTCCTGATCGGGATCAACGTCGCGGCATTCTTGCTGCAGTTGGCTGTCGGCATCGACAAGTCCTCGACGAACTGGGGGATGTACCCGGCCGGCATTGCCGCCAACGGCAACTGGTGGACATTGCTCACCAGCGCCTTCCTCCATGGTTCCATCCTGCACATCGCCTTCAATATGTATGTGCTCTTCGCGCTGGGGCCGGCCCTGGAACGGGTACTGGGGCACTGGCGGTTCACGGTGCTGTATCTCGTGGCCGCATTCGGCGGTGCGGTGTGCTCGTATGGGTTCTCCGATCCCATGACGGTCTCCGTTGGGGCCTCAGGTGCGATCTTCGGGCTGATGGGAGCCCTGGTGGTGGCCGGTCGACGGCATTCATTCGACATCACGCAGGTGGTTGTCCTGATCGGCGTGAACTTCGCGATTGGGTTCATGTCCCCGGGCATTGATTGGCGGGCTCACCTGGGCGGCATGATCACCGGAGCCGCGGTAGCCGCGGCCTTTGTCTATTTTCCCCGGACGCCGGTTGCCCAGTGGGGGACAGTGGTGGCCATCGTCGCGGTCTTGCTCATCATGGTCGTCGTGCGAACCAGCCAGCTGCAGGCGCAGTTGGGCGCCCTGGGACCCTGGATGCCGTGGCACCGATAGGTCGCAGCGCGGCATCAGTCACGACAGCAGCACACGCACCACAGTTCACCCTCAGCGACTTGGGTCCACCGCGAAATACACAGGTGTCATTTATCCCCAGCTGGGGATGAGGTGTGGATCATTTCCAGCGCGTGGACAGGAAGAATCCGACGACGATAAAGCCGAATCCGATGCCGACATTCACCAGGGCGCTCAGGGACTTCATCACCGGGATATTGGGTCCGGCCAGGTAGAACAGCACGATGTAGACCAGTCCGATGACAAAACACGCGGTCATGGTGGGAGCCAGCCAGGTCGGTGAGCCCAGCTTGGCGGCCTTGTGCTCACCCATTGACTGCTGCGGGGTGTATGCCGGCTTGCGACGACGCTTTGACTCTGGCACGTGATCCTCCTGCGTGGGTGAAATGAACCAGGGCCACAATACGGGGGTGGCGCGCATCCTGGTGGTCGACAACTACGACTCGTTCGTGTTCAACCTGGTGCAGTATCTCGCCCAGCTCGGTGCACAGGTGGACGTGCGCCGCAATGATGCGATCACCGTGGCCGACGCGGCCGACTATGACGGCATCTTGCTGTCGCCGGGCCCGGGGACGCCCCAGGATGCCGGCATCTGCATGGACATCGTGCTCGAGCTCGGGGGGCAGGTTCCCATCCTGGGCGTGTGCCTGGGACATCAGGCAATCGCGGCCGCATTCGGGGCAACGGTGGGTCGGGCTCCAGAGCTCATCCACGGCAAGACATCACCGGTCTTTCATGAGGACTTCGGCGTGATGGGCGCACTTCCCAATCCCTTCACGGCCACCAGGTATCACTCCCTGGCGATCGACCCGGACACCGTGCCTGCGGAGTTGATCGTGACCGCCCGCACCGACACCGGCATCATCATGGGCGTGCGTCATGTCGAACAGGCGATTGAGGGCGTGCAGTTCCACCCGGAGTCGGTTCTGACCGAGGGCGGACATCAGTTGCTGGCAGCGTGGCTGGTCGAGTGCGGCGATGTCGATGCCCCGGTGCGGGCAGTCGGCCTGGCCCCGGTGGTGGGTACCCCGCCGCCATTGATCCACTAGCCCGGGTTTGGTGCGCCATCACCGCCCGATAGCGGTGCTGACGATGGAGCCGAGGCTTCAGCCACGGTGATCGTGACCGTGGAGCCGCGCCCGGCCTGGGTGCCGCCCTTGGGCGATTGAGCCAGCACGGTGCCCGGTGCATTGGAGTTGTCGGACTGCTGCACGACCTGCACATCAAAGCCGGCCTGGGCCAGGTCACTGCGCGCCTGTGCCTCGGACAGACCCGAAACATCCGGAACCGAAATCTGTCCGGAGGACACCGTGATGTTCACCAACGTTCCCGCATTGACCTGCGTCCCGGGCACGGGGTCCTGGGCAATCACGTATCCGGCAGGCTGATCGGAGACGTCAGTGGTGACCGTCCCCAACTGCAAATTGGCATCCTGAAGGGCGATCTGCGCAGCGGAGGAGCTCATCAACGACACCAGCTGCGGAACGGTGGACTGTGCCTTGCCCGAGGACACGGTGATGTTGACGGCCTGGTTCTGCGCCAGCATCTCCCCCGCGGCCGGCTGCTGGGCGACCACGGTGCCGGTGGGACGGTCAGAGGTCTGCGGTGTCTGCGCGCCGAGCTGCAGCTTGTCGGCCGACAGCTGCGACTGAGCCTGTTGAACTGTCAGGCCGGACAGGTCGGGCACCGAAATGTTGGCCAGGCTGGATCCGCCCAGGAGCACCTTGCCGATCAAGATGGCCGAGACGATGGCCAGGACAACCGCGATCGAGCTCACGATCCAAAATCCGGCTCGACGCGGTCGCCGTGAGGCGGTATCACGGTCGTCGTATTCGTAGTCGAAGCCTGCAGCAGCGACCGCGGGCATCTGTGTGGTGTGCTCTGACAAGATCGCCGGCACCGCTGCGGTCAACGGTCCGCCGGAGATCGCCCGCTCGACGTCGAAGCGAAACTCCGCAGCAGTCTGGTAGCGATCCGATGCCCGTTTGGCCAATGCGGTCAGCACCACCGCGTCGACATCCGGGGGAACACCCTGATCGATCTGCGATGGAGGCGTTGGCATCTCCGACACATGCTGATAGGCGATAGACACCGGTGAGTCACCGGTGAATGGCGGTCGCCCGGTGAGCAGTTCATACAGCAGCACCCCGGCTGAGTACAGGTCGCTGCGGGCATCGACGGTTTCCCCGCGTGCCTGCTCCGGCGACAGGTATTGCGCCGTGCCCATGACCGCAGACGTTGACGTCATCGTGCCGGAGGTATCACCCAACGCCCGAGCGATGCCGAAGTCCATCACCTTCACGTCACCGGTGCGGGTGAGCATCACGTTTGCCGGCTTGATATCGCGATGGACGATGCCATGCTTGTGCGCATAGTCCAGCGCCGACAGGACACCGGCTGCGATCTCCAGTGCACGCTCAGGCAGCAGGCGTCGCCCGGCACCCAGGAGCTGCCGCAAGGTCATGCCGTCGACGTACTCCATCACGATGTACGGCACCACGATCGGTTCGGCACCCTCTGCCGCCAGTACGTCCTCGCCGGTGTCGTAGACGGCCACGATGTTCGGGTGATTCAGTGCTGCCGCCGATTGCGCCTCGCGGCGGAACCGTGACTGAAAAGACGGGTCGCGGGCTAAGTCCGGTCGCAGGATTTTCACGGCCACGCGACGTCCCAGGCGCAGGTCGCGGCCCTGGTGCACTTCGGCCATCCCGCCGCGACCGATGACCTCACCGATCTCGTAGCGGTCGCCCAGCATGCGGCGACCGTCGCCTGTTTCGATGGTCATGTGGTCATGCTCCCAGGTTGCGTCTGAATTTGGCCTTGTATTGCGTCATCCATCATCGACTACCACCCTGCAGGACCGCTTCCATGACCGCCTTGGCAATCGGAGCGGCCAGTCCATTGCCGGTGATCTCCGACGTGCCGCCGCCATCCTCGACCATGACCGCCACGGCAACCTTCGGTGACTGGGCCGGCGCAAAGGAAACAAACCAGGCCACGTTCGGACTGGAGTTACCCGTTTGCGCGGTGCCGGTCTTACCGGCTACGGCAATGCCCGGGATACGGGCGTTGGAGGCGGTGCCGTTTTGCACGACGTTGACCATCATGTCGGTCTCCGCTGCGGCGTTGGCGGGAGTCATCGCGGTGGCAAACGCCTTTGGCTGGGTGGTGGTCAGGATCGACAGGTCTGCACCGCGAATCTCCTGGACCAAGTACGGCAGCATCGTCACGCCGTGGTTGGCGATCGTGGCTGCGACCATCGCCATTTGCAGGGCTGTGGCGCGATCGTCGTATTGGCCGATCGCGCTGAGGGCGGTTTGCGGCTTGTCCAGTTGCGCGGGGAACACGCTGGTGGCCGCATGCAGGGGGATCGCGAAACCGGTATTGAATCCCATCAACTCGGCCTGATGCTGCAGTGCCGGCGCACCAAGTTGAACCCCGAGCCAGGCGAATGCGGTGTTGCAGCTGATCGCCAGTGCCTGGCGCAACGTCACGCGAGAGCCCGGACCGCAGGCCTTGCCGGTCCAGTTGTGCAGCAGGTGCGTGGAGTTGGGCAGTTGATAGACCGCAGGTCCGGGCAGGACCGAGTCGGCGGTGTATTGCCCCGATGCCAGTGCCGCTGCGGTGACCACGAGCTTGAATGTCGAACCCGGCGGTTGCAGCCCCACGATCGGTCGATTGAGCAACGGCTTTGCCGGGTTGGCGAGCAGGGTGTTGTAGTAGGCACGAATTGCCGTGGGGTCATGGCTGGTCAACACGTTGGGATCGAAGGACGGTGATTGCACGGACGCCAGGATCTTGCCGGTGGCTGGCTCGATGGCAACCACGGCGCCGACCTTGGTCCCCAGGCCATTGAACGCAGCAAGTTGGGCAGCGTCGTTGATCGTGGTGGTCACTGCACCGCCTTGCGGCCGGCGGCCGGCGAACAGTTGATGAATGCGGTCAACGAAGAACAGGTCCGAGCGTCCGGTGAGGACCTGGTTCTCGGTCCGCTCCAGGCCGGTTGCGCCATAGACCAGGGAGTAGAAGCCGGTCACCGGAGCCAGCAGTGGGCCTTGGGAGTAGGTCCGCTGATACATCAGCGTGTTCCCGGTGACCACCGACCGGGCAACCGGATCATTGCCGACCAGGATCGGCCCACGCTCGCGTCCGTACTCGGCCAGCAGATTGCGCTGGTTGCCCACATGATCGCGGTAGTTGGAGGCTTGGAATACCTGGATGACGGTGATGTTGATCAGCAAGGCAAACAGCAGCACGGCCAGGAATCCGGCCATCAATCGAATGGGACGGTTCATACCCGGCGCACCACCTGGGTCATCGCATCATCCATTGCCGGCGCCTGCGTATCTGGCCGACGTGCGCGATCGGAGATACGCAGCAGCAGGGCGATGATGATCCAGTTCGCCACCAGCGAGGATCCGCCGTATGACAGGAACGGGGTGGTCAGGCCGGTCAGCGGAATCAGCCGCGTCACCCCGCCGATGATCACGAACACCTGGATCGCCACCGAGATCGACAAGCCCGCGGCAAGCAACTGGCCGAAGGAGTCCTTGACCGACACCGAGATGCGCATGCCGCGCTCCACGATGATGGCGTACACCATCAACATGGCCATTAACCCGATCAGCCCGAGCTCCTCACCGAAGGCGGCGGTAATGAAGTCGGTGTTGGCAAAGGGCACCAGCGTGGGAAATCCCTGGCCAAGCCCGGCACCGAGCAGCCCGCCGTTGGCGAACCCGTACAGCGATTGCACGATCTGATAGCCGGAATCTGCCGCATAGCCGAATGGATTCAGCCAGATCGTGACGCGCTCGTGGACGTGCGGAATCAATGCCCAGCTGGCCAGTGAGCCGACCGCGAACAGCACCGCCCCCCAGATGAGCCAACTTCGTCGACCCGTTGCGATGTAGAGCATGGACACGAACAGGGCAAAGAAGAGCAGGGAGGTTCCCAGGTCATTCTGGAAGACCAGGACACCCAGGGAGATCAGCCAGGCGATCAGGATCGGACCGAGGTCCTTCACCCGGGGGACGCCGACGCCGGCGACTCGCGTGCGAACCAGTGCCAGGGAATCCCGCTTGAGCACCAGGTAGCCGGCGAAGAAGATCGTCAGCGCGATCTTTGCCAGCTCCCCGGGCTGGAAACTGAACACTGCCAGTCGCACCCACAATCGGGCACCGTTGATCGTGTGCCCGAGCACCGGCGCCAGCGGCAAGATCAGCAGCACGATGCCGATCAGGCCGAAGGTGAAGGTATACCGCTGCAATCGCCGATGGTCTCGCACCAGGATGAGTACCGCGACGAAGAGCACTGCGGCGATCGCGAACCACGTCAGCTGCGCATACACATCAGGGGTGGGCGGGGTGATGTTGTTGTGCACTGCGCGCTGGGCGTTGGCCACGTCGATCCGATAGATCATGACCAGGCCCAGCCCGGTGAGCAATGTCGCGGCCGGGAGCAGGATCGGATCGGCATACGTGGCGCGCAGCCGAACGACCATATGCATGCCGGCCGCCAAGGCAGCCAGCAGCGCCATGGTGACCCACAGGCGGGTGGGAATGGCGGTTCCGGTTGCCCAACCGACCTGCAGCATGCCCAGCACGACCAACACCAGGGCGAAGACCAGCAGCATCAGTTCCGTGCCGCGTCGGTTGGACTGTCGCATGCTTAGTTGCTCACCCCGGGACAGCCGGCGGCCGGCAGCGGCTGCGCGCACGAGGCAGCGTGAATGGCCAGCTCGGTGACAATGCGCTGGGCATCGGACCGGCTCGACGCGGGAATCGTCTTGGACACCAACTCCTGATCGAACAGCGGCAGCTTGCCGATCTCGATCGAGCTGTTGGCGTACAGCGAGGACAGATCAATCCCCACCAGCGAACCGGGTACCCCGTTGTAGATCGCGACAGTCCCGGTGCCCGCAGCGCCGTTCAATGCCACGTACCACTGGCTTCGCACCCACGATCTGACTCCGATCACCGCGCAGGCCAGGACCACCACGACCACGACGACGGCAGCAATGCCGATCCAGACCCGTCGACGCCTGCGTCTTCGGCTGTCACGCTCGGCCTCTTCGCGGATTGCCGTGCGTCGTGCGGTCTCTGCTGCCGGCACGATCAACTCGGAGTCGATCAACGGCTGCTCAGCAGTGGGAGGCCCGCCCTCCACTGCCGGGGGGGCAGCCGGCGCATCGGCATCAGGCTGAATGTCGGTGGGAAAGTGGACGTGCGGCAAGCGAAAACGCACCCGTGGCTCACCGGCAGCGCCGACGACGACCGGGGCGACCAGGGTGACGGTGTCATTGGAGCGGTCCATCTCGGGCAGGTCCACGATGTCGGCCACCACTGCGGTGACGTTGTCCGGTGCACCCGCAGCCAGGGCATCCTCGATCAGGTGGATGACGGCGATGGTGGGATCGCCGTCGGCCATGCGCGCAGCCAGCTGCTCCTTGGGCAGGACCCCCGACAGTCCATCGCTGCATAGCAGGAGTCGGTCACCGGCGCGCGCCTCACGAATGGAGAGGTCGGCCTCCACCGGTGTCAGGCCATCCACGGCCCGCATCATCAGTGACCGGCGCGGATGCACCGCGGCGTCAGCCTCGGTGATGCGACCGGCATCAACCAGTGTCTGCACGTACGTGTGGTCATGCGTGAGCTGGGACAGCTCGCCGTCGCGCAGCAAATATGCGCGCGAATCTCCCACGTGCACGATGGCGAACCGACCTGACATCCAGTAGACCCCGGTGATGGTGGTTCCCATGCCGGTCAGTTCCGGATCATCGGCGATCGTGGCACCGATCATGTCCCCGGCATCATCGATGGCTGCCGCCAGTTCGGCCAGCACATCGGTCTCGGCGGGTGGGTGGATATCCAAGTCCGCCAGGATCGCCACCGCGGTGGCCGAGGCCAGTTCTCCGGCGGCATGCCCGCCCATGCCGTCGGCCACCACGAGCAGGTGTGGTCCGGCATAGCCGGAATCCTCGTTGCCCGAGCGAACCAGTCCCACATCACTTTTCGCGGCATACCGCATCTGCAGGACCATGGCGCCTACTTCTGCAACTGCATCGTGGTGCGGCCCACGCGCAGGGCTGCGCCGACCTGCAGCACAGTCGGCGTGGTGATGCGGGTGCGCTCGATCCAGGTGCCGTTGGTGCTGCCCAGGTCCTCAACCACCCATGCGCCCTCCGCCGCGTAGACCCGTGCATGCCGGCTGGAGGCATAGTCGTCATCCACCACGATCACCGAGTCCGGTGCCCGGCCGATGGTGACCTGCGCGTCGGTCAGCGGCACGATCGTGCCGGTCAATGGTCCCTCGGTCACGACCAGTTTGGTGCCGCGAACCTTTGCTCCCTTGGCCTTGGCCGCCTTTGCTGCCTTGGCTGTGGTGCTTGCCGGCCGCCGAGGCGGGGCTAAACGACCGGGGCGAGCATCAGCCGGTGCTCGTAAGTCCTTGCGCAGGACGAACACCGTCACCAGGACGAAGACCCACAGCAGGGCAAGAAATCCCAGGCGGATGACGGTGAGCGCGAGCTCGGACACGATCAGCCGATCCGATAGACCAGCACGGTCGCGCCGATCTGCACTGCTGCCCCGTCCTCCAGGGCAGCCTCGGTCACTCGCGCACCATTCACCATCGTGCCGTTGGTGCTCTTGAGATCTCGCAGGATCACGGGGGTACCCAGGACGATCTCGCAGTGATTGCGACTGGCGCCGGGATCTTCCACGCGAATGTCTGAATCCGAGCCACGGCCCAGGCGGGTTACCGCGCGCACCAGCGGATAGGACATGCCCCCGACTTCCAGGCGTGCTGTGGTGGTCACCGCGTTTGTGGATGCCCCGCGCACCTCGGCTCGTGCCTCGCTCCGCACCCGAAAAATGCCAGTCTCCAGGTCACCGTCCTGGGCAAGGCTCACCGCAACCGTGCCCATCAGGGTGTAGCGCTGGGACCCGGCATATTCGCTGACCAGGGTGCACAGCTCGGTCTGCAGTGCATCCTTGAAGACGGCCAGTCGCTTGTAGTCATGCTCAGACAATTCGATGAGGAACACGTTGGGAATCACGGTGCGATCTCGATCGATGACAGCAGCCCGGTCGTCGACCTCGCGCTGCAGCGCAGAAGCGAGCTCGACCGGCTGCACCTCGGCCTTGAACGCACGGGCAAATGCCCCGTTGACCAGTCGGTCGAGGGAATCCTCGAACCGCTCCAGCAGACCCACCATTGCCTCCGGACTCACGCGCGATGGGGGCAGACGTCATGTTGCACCCCACTCGATGCTAACCGTTGGATCATCCAAGGCAGTGGTCCCGCACCGTGGTCCACCCTTGTCGTCAGCGTCCGATCAGCACGACGAAGTTTGTCACCACGCCGGGTGCCGGGACCATCACGGCGCCTCGATTGTTCCGGCGCAGGGGGCTGCTGTAGCCTGAGGCTGCCTTCAATCAGGAGGCAGCGCGCGCGAGTGGCGGAATAGGCAGACGCGCACGGTTCAGGTCCGTGTGCCCGAAAGGGCATGGGGGTTCAACTCCCCCCTCGCGCACCATGCAGGAAGGCTCTGCCCTCACACTTCAGTGAGGGCAGAGCCTTCTTGGTTGCCCGAGGTGACACCGATGGAGCCGAATCCTCAGGCCAGCGTCGACCTGACGAGATCATCGTCAGAGATGAGCGTTTGCGTTCAGACTGCTTCACCGGCAGGGGATGCCAGGACACGTGCAGACACCAAAAGGTGAGCCCCCGTGACTGCTGTCATCGGGGGCTCACCGAGGCAACAGGCGCTCGAAGCACGCCTGTCCTTGGTTAGGAGTTGGTGGTGTGCCAGGTTCCGCCGGCGTTGGTCAGGACTCGGCTGCACACCCAGTTGTGGTTCCAGTCGCCCCAAGCCTTTGACCAGCCGCCGGTGACTCCGGTGTTCCATGCGTAATCCGCATCCTTCACATCAGCACACGAGCCTGATGCCGGTACAGGAAGCTGCTGGAGGTATTCCGCCGCGGAGACCGTCGGGGCCACATCTGCGGAGACGGTGGCCACCAGGGCGATTCCGTAGGTCGAGCTGTTTGAGGGGTAGAGGTTGTCGGCCACGATCGCGAAATCTACGCCGACATCGGTGAACGTGAACGTATCTGTATCCCCCGCCGCCAAGCCGTCAGCAGCCACAGTGCCGCTGGAGGTCGCGCCGTAGACGCGCACGTCGCACGGGCCCGAACCTGTGTTCGTGATGGTGACGGTGTCTCCAACTGCAGCGTTAATAGGTTGTACTGAGTAACTCGTGCTTGCGCAGTTGACGCTATACGTGCCGACATTGGCGGCGAACGCTGGCGATGCCGAAAGCAGGCCTCCACCCACGAGCGCTGAGACAGTGATCGCCATTGCGGTGATACGGCGACGACTGCGACTGGTTTGAGCCTTCATAAGTTTCCTCTCTGACGACTACCTCAGTTTGAGGAATCGGCTTGCAGTCTGCCAAGATCAGGCGCCCTCCTGAGTGATGGCGGCGTGCAACCGCGATTTACGTCATCACCGGAATCACAATTCCAAGTCAACAGGAGACCCGCCAAGAGGCGCTGAACGCAATCTTCCTCTGGGAGCCAATGACATGACCGTGCCCTCAGGCTGCGAGCCATCCCCATGCGGTGAATAGTGACTGCTGGTGGCCGGGAGTGAATTGGCATACCGATCGATCCGTGGACGAAGACATGGGCCAAGGGTGGTCACGAAATCGCGCATCCTCATTACGCTGAGCACAGCATGTCGACAGTTGCGTGCTGAATGCGAGAGGACAGAGGTGAACGTGCGCGCAAGGGTTCGAATGGCAACGGTAGCGCTGCTCGGAGCGGTGGTCTTGGCATCTGCGCCGGTCACGTTGGCGCAGGCAAACCCGGACACCGTTGGCGTTGGCTGCAGTGATTGGGGGTTTGATGTGCCCACTGTCGTCGCTCAGCCCGGGGACACCATCACATTGGTTGGACGCCCAGATGCGTCGGATACCTGCACACTGAGTCTGAATGGCGTCGCCACCGCAAGTTCGAACACATTCAATGGCGCTCAGACACTGGTGCTGACCGTGATCGGAACGGGGACCATCGACGTCGCCACCACCATTGCGGGCACGGTGAATCCGACCTTGACCATTGTGGCTCCGATGCAGAACGTGCCTGCCGACATCCTTCAGCAAGTTCCCGTTCCGCCAGCGGGTTCGTGCGCTGCAGTGGTCGATACTGCCTTCAGCTATGGCACTTCAGTCAGCGGTGGCCGGGGATTGACCTGGGCGCAATGGATCAATCACGGTGCCGGGGGACCGGTGTGCTCGCGCACCCTGCATTACGAGCAAGCGCAAGGTCGATGGACCGTTGCGTAGGGTCTGCCACCGCACAGTGCTGAGGCCGCAACTGCTCAGCCACGACCATGCCCCGATCTGGTGTCGGGCCTGGGTGTCGGGCCTGGGTGTCGCTGCGCATGAGTGAGCACATCTGCTTGTGTGTCACCTACAGTACGGGGGAGTACTGAACGGACACGCCGGTGTAGATGCAGGCGACGAATGACGAGCGACAGGGGCGGCTGTGCGACGCACTGGAGTCATGGTGAGCTGCCTGGCACTGCTAGGGGCAGGGGTCATTGCTGCCCCGGCTGCGATGGCGACGGGCAACACGGTGAACGTGACGATCTCGTGCACCGGGCCGGTGTATGCGCCGGTGAGCGCCGGCGACACCATCGTGTTCACGTTTGGACCCGCGTGCACATATGACGGAACGAATTTCCCGAATCAGTACTGGGAACTGGAGAATCTCAACGGAATTCTGCCCACTTTTAGCGCGTACGGCTTCTTGGACTACAGCTCCTACACGGGCAACATTGGGTATTACGGTCCCTCCCCGGGTTCCCCGGGTTCCTGGGGGGCCTACAGCGCAGGTGTGGCCGACACGGTGACCGTGACGGTCAATGCCACCGATGGCATCAGTGCCCCATTGCAGACCGGGAGCATCCTGGCCGAGATCGACAACCAATATGAGGACCCCTCGCCCGCGGTCCCTCAGACATATCCGGTGATCAATGGTGTCGCACCGGGCACTGATGGCGCGCCGACTGCTCCCATGCAGGGGTATGTGCGTACTCAGGGCTCCCACTGTGCCGACAATGCCCCGCAATGGGTCAATTGGCCCGGCATTGCTGCAGCGCAGTACAGCGGCTGGGGTGAGAGTTGGGCTCAATGGCCGAACAAGGGCACCGGTGGATTCGTCTGCGAGCGCCAGCCGTACTACACGTCGGCCGGCACATGGGCAGTTCAATAGAATCCAGCTGGAACATTGATTCAGCCTGATACGTCCGTGTCAAGGCATGCGTGACCAAGATTGAGCGAATGCAGGTTGCAGTGCATGCAGGACGGCGGATGGTGTCAGCATTGAGTCCGAGCGTCATGCGGTGTCGTGATGTCACCATGAGGAGGCCATATGTGTAGTCCGGTGCGATGCCAGGCCTGCGGCAAGGTGACGTGGAGCGGCTGCGGAGACCACATTGACCAGGTCAAGGCCATGTTCAGCGACGACGAATGGTGCACCTGTCCGCGCTAGTCATGCGCAGGCGCGGTGACAGGGATCAAGACTTCGTTCCTTCGGGCAAACCAGGGCTTCCAGGGCGGGTCATATCGAGCCCACGCCGGGGCTCCAACCTGCACGAGTCCGTGCTGCTGGATGACCTCAAGCAGGTGCTCTGTGCGCTCCTCGACGGAGGAGTATGACCATCGACCGGACCAGCGGGCCGCTACCGCCAGATGCGGGGCAAGTTCACGCAAGGTGATGTCGGCGTTGTCAGGGATCGGATAGTCAGTCAACTGCTTGCCGCCCGGCAGCACGAAACTCACCGTCCACTGATCATGCTCCCCGCTCTTGGTCTGCAGCACGGGGGCGGTCATCGCCAACTGCTTGCTGGAGATGTAGCGGACCAGTGGTCCGAATGCGGAGTTGCCGACGCGCTCGGCAGAGCCGATCATCGTGATCTCAGCAACGGTGCATCGTGCGTATGAGCGCAACTCAGCATCGGGATAGACAGTGATGACGTCGTAGTGCTGCTGTTCGGTCATCGGCGTGCTCCTCGGACAACTGCGGGCAGCCGCCTGCCGCCTCTTGACCAGTATGCGCCGAAAAACCCCGCGTGCACACCCGTCCTGCAGGCCTGTCTGGCCGATGCCTGGTCAGCCAACAGGCATGAGGCCCAGGCAGGTGACAGCACGTGCCGGCAGGTCGCAATGCGGAGCGGCAGTGGTGAACGGAGCTGCAGGTGACGGACTGACCGTGCGGGACTGCATGCGTTGAAATCAGTGGGCGGAGCGGTCCTGGATTTCCCACAGCTGGTCGGTGTAGTGATAGGCAGAGCGCCGCAGGTAGTAGGCCATCGGCCACGTGCCGCGTCGTGTCGAGGTGGCATACGTGTGCTCGACCTGATGAACGTGAGTGACGACCGCTTCGGTATCGCGGCCCCCGCCTCGTGGTCCCTTGCGCAGCTGGGCAGGTGCCTGCGCTGCTGCATCGGCAAACCCCGCCGCGCATGCGGCATGCAATCGAGTCAGACGTGCAATGTCCTGCTCAGTGACCCGGCCGGTGATTGCCGGCTCCTGCACGGACCCCACGTTCACGCCATCGTGCCGTAGCATAAGGACGTGGCCCAATTGCAGGAATTGCGCGCGCACGGCGCAGCAGCGGCCATGGACGACCTCGATGCGGCGTGGGCGGTGGCGGCGGCCGTGTGTGACCCGTCGTTGCTCTTGGTCGTGATGGCCACCGTGGATGCCGCACTGCGCCCTACCGGGGGCGTTGCCCCCAACATGGCTGCCCAAGTTGCCCCCGATGTGGCCTCGATCGACCAGCATGAGGTGCACCTGCAGACATCACGAGCGGTGGCCGCGGTCATTGCGCAGATGCTCGTGGACGTGTCGAATGTCGATCACGACACTGTTGCGACCGCTGACGCACTGCTTGCCCAAGGTGCTCTGGCCGATCTGGTGACCGCCAGTTACATCTACGAAGCGCGCACACGCCTGGAACTGATGTCCCAGGCCCTGCTGTGTCCACCGGTGCGCAGTTGAGCGCCGATACGCCACCGGTGACCGGTGCGGCCGCACGGGGACCGCGCGTGGTCGTGGATGGCAACGGCAGGCCAGCCGGCCGCAGCGCTGAACTGGCAGGAGCACTGTCGGCGTATCAGGACACCGTGGTGCGCATGGATGCCCTGGATGCGGTGACCACTGAATTGGTGCGTCGTCGATGCGCCCGCCAGCACGACTGCCGGATCTGCCAGTCGTTGCGTCTGATCTCGGCCATGGAATCCGGGCTGGACGAGGATGGAATTCAAGACGTTGACCGATTCGAGGACGCGGACTTCTCCGAGGCTCACAAAGTGGCCCTGCGCATCGTCGATGCCTTCATCTGGCATCCGGCGAACGTGGACCCTGAACTCGTTGCCCAGGCACGAAGCCACTACACCGATCGGCAGTTGGCAGAGCTGCTGGTGGACATCAGCAAGTGGAGTACGCAGAAAATCCACGTTGCCCTGGGAACCGATGGCACCGACCGCGTGCCGCTGGGACCTGACGGTCGGGCATATTTCACCTTCGCCGCCTCAGGAGCCGTGGCAACGATGAGCCCGGTTCGGCCTGGCTCCCATCAGGTCTGATACTTCGCTGCGTGCCCTGCCAGCGCGCGCCGGGCAGCCACCCTGGCGATACACCCCTGCCAGCTTCGGCTGAGGCCATGCGATCGCTCATGGGCCCACAAGGAGCCACCACAGTGGCGTGGCCCCGATTCGCCAGACCCTGAAAACGCGGGGAGAATACGGTGTTGTGCCCGCCGACCTGTCCACCGATGTGCTGGTGGTCGGTGCCGGCCCGGCCGGCTCGGCTGCGGCGACCTGGAGTGCCCGGGCCGGGCTGGACGTCATCTTGGCTGACGCGGAAACCTTTCCCCGGGACAAGCCGTGCGGTGACGGACTGACACCACGTGCCATTGCCGAACTGGATCAGTTGGGCGTGGGCCCGTGGCTTGCCACCAGAACGACCAACTGGGGGCTTCGCGCCTGTGGGTTCGGTCAGGAGTTATACCTGCCCTGGCCGGGCGGGTCGTTGCCCGCCCACGGCAGTGCTGCGCCCCGCACCCTGCTTGATGACCAGATCCGCAACGTGGCACTGGCTGCCGGCGTCGGTGCGGTCGAAGGGCATCGGGCCGTCGATGTCGAGCGCAGCGGCGATCAGGTCACTGCCGTGGTGTTCGCAACGGCAGCCGGTGCGGTGCGCATCAACTGCCGGCGCCTGATTGTCGCCGATGGCGTCAAGAGCCAGCTCGGTCGCGTGCTTGGCCGCACCTGGCACCGAAGCACCGCGTACGGCGTTGCCGCGCGTGGCTATGTCGACTCCACGCGCAGCGACGATCCGTGGATCACCTCGCACCTGGAGCTGCGTGGCACAGCCGGGGAACTGCTGTCCGGCTACGGCTGGGTGTTCCCGCTGGCCGATGGCAGCGTCAACATCGGAGTGGGCACCTTGGCCACGTCCAAGCGACCGGCGGACGTGAATCTGCGACATCTGATCACGCACTATGCCGACACCCAGCGCACCGACTGGGGACTTGGCGAGCAGGTTCGTGATGTGTGGAGTGCGATGCTGCCGATGGGCGGTGCGGTATCCACAGTTGCCGGCCCGAACTGGGTGCTGGTCGGTGATGCGGCCGGGTGCGTGAATCCCCTCAATGGCGAAGGCATCGACTACGGCCTGGAGACCGGACACCTGGCGGCGCAATTGTTTGCCGATACTGTCCCCAACGCGTCATTGGACTACGCCCGCCTCTGGGCCCCGCTGCTGTCGTCCAAGTACGGAACGGCATTTTCCATCGCGCGTCGACTCGCCGGACTGCTCACGGTGCCGAAGTTGCTTCCGACGCTGGGACCGGTGGGCATGCGCTCGCGAAGCCTGATGACAATCGCGCTGCGGGTCATGGGCAACCTGGTGACCGACGAGGACACCGATCTGACTGCACGGGTGTGGCGCGCTGCGGGCAAGGCCAGCGTCAAGCTCGATGATCGTCCGCCATTTGGGTGAGCGCGATCAACGTGCGTAGTGCTCGACAACCGGCGGTTGCGCGAAATGCGGGCCGATCAGCGCTCGCCACTGCTCAAACAGCGCTGAGTCGCGAAATCCCTGGGTGTGGTCCTCCAGGGTTTCCCACCCGATGGTGAACACGTACACATCGGGTCTCTCCACGCACCAGCCTGCGGGCGTGAATTCCACGAAGCCTCTGGCCTGCGGCAGCACCGTGGCGGCCGCAGTTGCCAGGTCCTGCTCGAACTGCTCGTGATGATCGGGCAGCACGTCAATGTGGACAAGTTCGAGAATCATCGGGATTTCCTGTCTTAGAAGGACCAGTCGTTTTCCAGGAGGCTGTCCTGCATGCTCAGCCGCAATGGGTCAAGTCGGAGCAGGGCAGGCGGACCGGTAAGGAACTCCGGCATATCGCGAATCATCACCGCGAAGCCATCGGCCGCCCGATGCGCGTCTTGCGCCTGGTCATCCTTGAAGGTCTCGTAGAGCCAGACGTTGTTGACGTCGTCGGGATCAATGGACACCACGAGCATTTCCGTGCCGGGTTCGTGGCGCAAGGTGTCCACGTAGGTGTTCAGGACTTCCAGCAATGCCGGCCGCATGCCCGGAGCTGCTGTCAGCCGGACAAGCACCGAATGCCTCCCGGGGGTGAGCACCTGCCGGGGCAGCATCTCACCGGCTGCACCCCTGTTGGCACCCTCGGGCTCAGGCATGGGTATCCAGGTACCACTGGTAGGTGCTGGCCAGGCCATCGCGAAGGGAAATGCGCGGCCTCCACCCCAGCTCGGTGATCCGCGAGGTGTCCAGCAGCTTGCGCGGCATGCCGTCCGGCTTCGATGCATCCCACTGGATGGCTCCGGTGAAGCCGACCACGTCAGCGACAGTCTGCGCCAGCTCGCGAATCGGCAAGTCCTGCCCGCGGCCGACATTGATCGTCTGCTCGGAGTCGTAGTGCTCCAGCAGCATCAGGCATGCAGCCGCCAGGTCGTCGACATGGAGAAATTCCCGTCGCGGGGCTCCGGTACCCCACACGGTGACCGACGCTGCGCCGGACACCTTCGCTTCGTGAAACCGGCGAATGAATGCGGGCAGCACATGCGAGGACTGCAGGTCGAAGTTGTCACCGGGGCCATACAGATTGGTGGGCATTGCCGAGATCCAGTGCCTGCCGTACTGCGTTCGATGAGCCTCGATATAGAAGATGCCGGAGATCTTCGCCATGGCATATGCCTGGTTGGTGGGCTCCAGTGGCCCCGTCATCAGCGATGACTCCCTGATCGGCTGCGTGGCATGGCGTGGATAGATGCAGCTTGAGCCCAGGAAGAGCAGACGATCTACGTCGATCGCATGCGCGGCATCCATGACGTTGGTCTGAATCAGGGCATTGTCGCGCAAGAACTCCACCGGATATGTGGAGTTGGCCATGATGCCGCCCACCTTGGCCGCAGCATCAATCACGATATCCGGTCTTGCCTGGCTGATGGCATCGAACGTGGCATCGCGATCACGCAAATCCAACTCTGCACTGCTCCAGCCAATGACCTCACCGGCTCCTGCAGCCTCCAGCGCACGCACTAACGCAGATCCCACTAATCCGCGATGGCCGGCGACGTAGACCTTCTGATCGCCCCAGGCGAACGTGGACACCATGTCGGCGATTGTCGCATAGCGATGGTGCACACCCCGAAACTGCCGCACCGGCAACTGCCCGAAACCGGTCACGGCCATGGACACCCACCGCGCCGAACCGCGGTCCATGGTGCGTCACCGATGGCATGGTGGGTCACCTGGTCAGGGGTGCTGGGAGATCCGGTGAGCGCAGCCAGCCGGCCTGATGTCCACGCTGCAAGACTGGGCGCATGCGCGTCATCACGGCAGAGCAGCTTTCGGCAATCCTGTCGACACTGCCCAACGGTGCGCGGGTGATCGCCAGCGGAAATTTCGCCACTCCACGGGTGCTGCTTGCCGCATTGGATGAATCAGTGCCCAGGTATCGCCTGCACATGCTCAACGCTCATGGACCACTTCCCGATCGAGAAGGGGTGCGCTACGAGACCACCTTCGTCGGCCCGGCCATGCGCGGTCATCATCGCCTGGATTACATCCCCTGTCGGCTATCGCTGGTTCCGGTGCTGTTTCATCAGCGGTGCCGACCGCAGGCGGTGCTGCTGCACACCTCCGCACGCCATCGGGACACCGTGAGCTTGGGTATCGAAGTCAACGTGCTGCCGGCGGCAATCGAGGCTGCTCGGAGCACCGGCGCCTTGGTCATTGCCCAGGCCAATCGGCAGATGCCCTACACGTACGGCGATGCAAAGATCCATGAATCGCAGATCGATTACCTCGTTGAGGTGGATGAACCGGTCCCCACAAACACGGTCGGTGACCTCGGGGACACTGCCCACATCATTGGCCAGAGCATTGCCGCGCGTATTGCTGACGGAGCAACTCTGCAGCTCGGCATCGGTGCGATCCCCGATGCCGTGCTGACAGCATTGCGAGGGCATCGCGGGCTGAAAATCTGGACGGAGATGTTCTCCGATGGCGTTGCTGAATTGCATCGATCCGGTTGCCTGGACGATCAGCTGCCGGTGACCAGTTCGTTCCTGTTCGGTTCCCAGGACCTCTACGACTGGGTGCACTTCAACCAGCAGGTGCACATGCTGCGCACCGACATCGTCAATGATCCGGCCCAGATCGCCCGGCAGGTATTGATGACCAGTGTTAACGCTGCGTTGCAGGTCGACCTGTTCGATCAGGCCAATGCATCGCGTATTGGCAACCGCATCTACTCGGGCTTCGGTGGAGCCACGGACTTCGTCGTTGGTGCGCAACATGCCCGCGGCGGACAATCCTTCATCGCGTTGCCAAGTTGGCACGCTAAGGCGCAGCAGTCAACGATCGTGGGCAAGCTCACTGAGCCGGTCACCAGCGTGCAGCACACCGCCGTGGCGACCGAGCAGGGCATCGCGCAGATGTTCGGCCATTCGCAATCTGAGCAGGCAGCGAATCTGATCGCTCACGCCGCGCACCCGGATGCGCGCGAGCAGCTGCGGGAGCAGGCGGCGCAGTTCGGCTTGGCACCAGGTCGCACCGGATAGCCGCCAACACCGTGAGCGCACGACCGCTGCGCGTGCATGCCGAAGACAGTGTGCGACCCGGTCCCTGATGTGGACTGACGTCTAGTTCGGACTGACGTCCTTCCACGCGGCGTCATGACCTTGTTCAACCAGCGAACCGGTGATCAAGACGGTGAATACCTCGGTGATGACCTGCGCGCTGATCCCGAGGTCCACTGCCCGCTGACGGACATTGTCGAACACCACTGCCTCACGTGACACATCGCGAACCGCAGTACCGGACTGAGCCTTGGCATCACCGATCTTGCGCACCATGGCAAATCGATCCGCGATGGCATCAACGATTCCGGCGTCGATTCCATCGAGCTCTTGGCGAAGTCGCGACAGTTCATCCACGCGGATCAGCGTAGTCTTGCGATCATGTTTGGACGGAAAAAGGCATCGACAATTCCCGCACTGACCCTGCCGCCGAGCAGGTACCGCATGGGCGGTGAGCACTTCAAGGACGATGCAGCGTTCATCGACACCGCGGTCAATGACGTGGCGCGCCTGCAGGACTACTGCGGCCTGACCACATCGAGCTCCCTGTATGACTGGGGGTGCGGTGCTGGCCGCCTGGCGATCGGAGTCCGCGAACGACTTGGCACGGTCGCCGACTACCACGGCGTTGATGTGCAGCCGGATGTCCTGGGCTGGGCACAGGCCCATCTGACGGCTCCTGGATATCGCTTCACGCTGGTTGATGTGTCCAACGAGCGGTACAACCCCGATGGGTCCCCCGAACGAACGCTGGCCGCTGATCCGGGTTCAGTGGACGTGTTCTACGCCTACTCGGTCTTCTCGCACATGAATGATCAGGACACTCCTGCGTACATGAAGCTCATCGCGCAGGCACTGTCACCGACTGGCAAGGCGCTGGTGACCTGTTTCGTGGAGGAAGGTGTCCCGGCATGGGAGGAAAATCCGGCGCAGTACGGACCGCTTGAGTGGAAGGGCCGCTTGCACTGCACGCGATTTGCCCGCCGGCACTTTGAGGATCATGTGGATGCCGCCGGACTGGCGGTGGACCGATTCGAGTATGGCCGTGAGACCGATGGACAGTCGCTCTACGTGCTCCGGAAGCGGTAAATACGGTAATTGTTGGTAATTGCGGTATTTATACCTTTTTGGTGGCAGATTCGTCACCGACTGTTGGCCTAATTCTTGCGTTCCTCACAGGGTTCAATCAGCGGTTTGCCCACGCCCCTGGGCTAGCCTGACGAAGCACCGCTGTTGGTGCGTCCCACTATCGGAAGGTTCTTCATGCGTCGTGCGCTCGTAGCCGCCGTGGCAAGCCTGACCGTGGTCGCCGGAGGCCTGGCTGCAGCCGCTCCCGCCATGGCAGACAACGCCGTTTCCCCCGGAGACTTTGGCCTGCACATCCCTGGCATCGCCGCCGGTGACACCCCCACGGTGCCCTACGGCTCGATCCGTCTGTGGGATTCAGGGGTCAGCTGGGGCAAGGTGCAGCAGTCCAAGAGCACCTACTGGTGGAATGGCATGGACGCCGCGATCAGCACCGCAAACACCCAGAAGGCTCAGATCATGGTGGTCCTGGGATCAACGCCGACCTGGGCTGCATCGAACAAGAAGGCCGGTTCCTATCCCAACCCCGGCGCCGCGTCAGTTCCGAACATGACCGTGTGGAAGAACTGGGTCACTGCGGTGGTCAAGCGCTACGGGCCGTCGATCCAGGCGTACCAGATCTGGAACGAGGCAAACCTGCCGACGTTCTTCCAGGGGTCGCCCAAGCAGATGGCTGACCTGACGCAGGCGGCCTACAAGATCATCAAGCAATATGACCCGACGGGTGTGGTGGTTGCTGCCTCGACCACGATGCGCCTGCAAAGTGCGTACAACAAGTTCTACCCCAAGTACCTGGCGGCCTTGAAGAAGATGCACTGGCCGGTGGATGCGTTCAGCATCCACTCCTACCCGGCATCCACGGGCACTCCTGCAGTTCGCGCGTCGTACATCAGCCAGGCGATCGGCACGTTGAAGTCCGCCGGTGCTCCGGCAACCAAGCCGCTGTGGGACACCGAGATCAATTACGGCATCGCAGGTCCTGGTGCGGGCAACCCGCACGTGGATATCACCGGCTCCCAGGCCGCCGCCTGGGTGGCCACGACCTTCCTGGACGATCAGCGTCTGGGCGTGCAGCGCTCCTATTGGTACCTATGGCAGAACGGCAACCCGTTGGTAGGCATTCAGATGTCACCGGGAACCGCTGGTGCGCAGGGCTTTGCCACGGTTCAGAAGTGGCTGGCCGATACCCAGACCGCGTGCACAACCGGTGCGGTTGATGTCTGCAACATCACCGGTCGCTTCCCGGCGCAGGTGGCCTGGTCAGAAGGGGCACCGGGGGCCTTCACGGTGCCGTCCTTCGCCACCCAAGAGTGCGATGCAACCGGCGCATGCGTACCGGTGGCTCCGGGCACGCCAGTCACGATCGGAGGAATGCCCGAATGGTTCGGCACCGTACAAAACTCCTAACCGCTGCATCAGGGCTCGTTGCCCTGGCGCTGACGCTGGCTGCGTGCGGCGGATCGTCCTCGGGCGGTTCGTCAGCGAGCAGTCCTACTGCACCTGCCGGACCCGGTGTTCCGACTACGACTGTTGGCATGACGGTCGAAGGCGTGGAAGGCCAGTCGTGGCCGTCGGCGCCATTTGGGTCCATTCGCCTATGGGATAACGGAACCGCGTGGAGTCAGAT
The DNA here is from genome assembly GCA_903832025.1 of uncultured Actinomycetes bacterium. Classification (GTDB taxonomy): domain Bacteria; phylum Actinomycetota; class Actinomycetes; order S36-B12; family S36-B12; genus CAIKZY01. Next base: position 2,346 of record CAIKZY010000008.1, on the reverse strand, counting down.
TGAGCTGAAGAAGGGTGTCTACAAGTGGGACAACCTTGACCACGCCGTGGCCAATATCCAGGCCAAGGGCTCCAACCAGATCCTAGAAGTGCTGGGTACCACTCCCACGTGGGCGGCATCGAACACCTCCACGGCCAATCCCTATCCGCCGTATCCCGGTGCGAACTCAGCACCGAAGAACATCGCTGACTGGGACGCCTGGGTCACCGCAGTCGTCACCCGCTACAAGGGCAAGATTTCTGCCTACGAGGTCTGGAACGAGGCGGACCTGAAGATGTTCTACAACGGTACGCCGCAGCAGATGGCCGATATGACCAAGGACGCCTACGCCATCATCAAGAAGATCGATCCGGCCGCCACGGTCGTTGCCGCATCGCCGGCACTTCGCCTGACGAGTGCGGCGACGCGCTTCTACCCGGCATACCTGAAGGCGCTGGCCGCCTACAACTGGCCGGTGGACGCATTGGCAATCCACACCTACCCCAGTGCATCCGGAGACCCTGCTGCACGCGGCGTGCTCATCACCGGCGTTCAGGCCATGATGAAGGCCGCTGGAGTGCCCGCAAAGGTGCAGCTGTGGGACACCGAGCTGAACTACGGTCTGGCCGGCCCCGGCTCAATCCCGGAGCAGCACATCACTGGTGCACGCGCGGCCGGCTTCATCGTTCGCACATACATCGATGATCTGCGGTATGGCATCAACCGCTCGTACTGGTACATCTGGACCCAGAAGCCGCATCCGTGGCTGGGCATTCAGGCATACCCGGGTACTGATGCCGAGCAAGGATTCTTTGCCTTGTCCAACTGGATGACCGGTGCCAATTACAACGGCTGCACGACAACCGGCAACGTGGTGTCCTGCAAGTTCTCCAAGGCAGGTGCCAGCTGGATCGTGGCCTGGGCTGAGACCGGAACTGCCGCATACAAGGCGCCGGACAATGCGCAACTGGTCTGCGATCCGCTGGCGCAGTGCACGCAAAGCTCGTCCGGGGCTTCGTTGACCCTGACTGAGATCCCCGTGCGGATTTACCTGCAGCAGTAGCAGGCAACGCGGTAACGAACGACCAATGACTGTGGGCGACAGGTGATCCTGTCGCCTACAGTCGTCACTGAGCACTGAGCACTGAGCACTGAGCACTGAGCATCATGTGGCACGAAGCGAGCCGTGTATCGTCCTGCCGCCCTGTTGCGCCCCGGTGGTCCCCTGCGAGCAACATCGACCCTGATCCACGCCGGTGGCCGATGGCGCAGGTCAACGTCGTGCTCAACTGAGGGCAACCCTGGAATCTGCAGGTCTGCTCACGACGCCGGGAGCTCCTCGTGCACTTCGACGCCACATGGATCGGCTGATCTCAGATCGCTGGCGTGCACGTTGCTTCCACTGCTCGCCCCAAACCCAGAACTTTCCTAGGAATTGGCCATCGAGGCAGCGGCAACGGACATCCGGTCCCGCATTGTCAGCGGCTTTTCGGGACATCCGTGACACACTTACCGGCAGGTGCGTCTGCGAAGGAGGGGTGATGGCGCTCGAGGATGTCTCCGGTGACCTCGCCGACTTCGGCGACGAAGTCGGCGGTGAACCCACCGAGACCCAGACACCGTCACGGATCGGGTGGGCCGAGGTCCATTCCCATCGCGACCGCCCGCACCTTCGCCGCGACCCATTGCGTGTCTACGCCATTCGGGCGTTCGTTCTGGACTTCCTGGCCATCATCATTGCCGGTGTCACCGGCTTCGTGCTGCGGTGGACGATTCCCTATTCGGTGACCCCGAACAACCTCACGTATGTCTCATTCGTGGTGATCGTGGTCTTGGCATGGATCGGCGTGCTGCTGTTCCGCGGTGCCTATGACACTCGGATCCTGGGTGTGGGGTCGGAGGAATTCAAGCGCGTGGTGGGTGCCACGGCCGTGGTGTTCGGAGCCATCGCAATCGTGGCCTTTGTCCTGAAAGTGGAACTGTCGCGCGGCTTCGTGGTGATCACCTTCGCTGTGGGCATCGTGCTGCTGCTCGGAGTGCGCTGGAGCCTGCGCGCATGGTTGCGCCATGAGCGCCGATACGGACACTTCCTGCATCGCACGATCGTCATCGGCGCGGAGCCGACCAAGTCCACCGTGGTGGACATGCTCGATCGCGATCCGGTTGCCGGCTTCACGGTCGTGGACGAGATAGCCGAGCCGACTTCGGAAATCGATGAGCAGGGCCTGGATTCCTGGTTGGACGAGGTCATGGCGCGCATTGCTCTGTCCGACGCGGATACCGTTGCTGTTGCCGGATCACCGGCACTGGGCCAGCGGGTGGTCCAGCGCCTTGCCTGGCGACTGGAAGGTCCGCGCGTGAGATCGG
>CAIKZY010000007.1 GCA_903832025.1 uncultured Actinomycetes bacterium | reverse complement strand
GGCAAAGCGGCGCCCCCCCCCCCCCCGAGCCCGTCTGGGGCCCCCTGCCGCCTGACGACGAGCCGGACGACGCACCCCCCGAGCTCGTCTGGGGCCCCATGCCGCCTGACGACGAGCCAGACGACGCGCCACCCACCGCCAAGCCCGACCTGACCGGCACCCTGACACCCTCGCACCTGGCGCCGGCGGAACCCCTTGGCAACCCGTCACACCCGAACCGGGGTGCGGTCAAGTATCGCGGGCCGCCCGCGCCACCCATCCAGTGGGTCGGGCAACCTGTTCCCCCACAGCCAGGCGAACCAGGCACTGAGCGCGCGACGCCGCCCCCGGAACAGCAAAAGCCCTGCACGTCCCTGGCCCGGTACGAGTTGCTACTTCAGAGCAGCAACTCGTCGCACGAGCGCACCGTGGCGGCCAGACATGCGGAGAGGGAGGCAAACGATCTGTCTCAAAAGGATCTCAGCGTGCTCGCCGCACAGTCCCTCGAATGCGAAAGCGACCGCGCAGCGCTCCAGCGGGAACACGACGAACTCGTCAGTGCCTACACCCTCGCCTCAAAGTCGCACCTGTCCGCACTCGCTCGCGTGCGCGCGATGCTCGACACAAGCATCGCCCGACACCGTGACCTCGAAAGCGAAACGCGCCAGTCGATCCAAGCCCGCGACGCGCAGCAGAGGATCTTAAGCAGCACGCGGGTCAGACTCGAGCTTCACAGCCACAAGCAGCTGGGTCACACCAAAGACGCCGAGGAAATCGTACGCATGCTCCGCGACAGCGATATCAGCATCGCTGACCTGGAGGAGCACGAACTCACGCCCCGAGGGCTCCCCTGGCAGCAAGAACGGGATCGCGCATGCAGCCTAATCACCGAACAGCTGCAGCTCTTCACCGCCACAGAGCAAGCCGACCTGACCTCCAGGATGGACAAGCTGCTGGCGCTCGCGCCTGCGACGTACGACGACCCAGAGGCGCAGTGGTGGGGTGACCTCCACCCGAGCCTGCGAGGGGCCATTGTACACATGGAAGAGGAGAGCGAGGGAGCCATAACCATCTCCCCAGAAGACTGGCACCGCTACACGCACGCCCCCGGCCTCCTGCAAGCGACTGCACGCCGCATGGCATCCCGAGGGTCGCTCCTAATGCCGCGATTAATCACCATGTGCAAGAGCCTCCACATCCCCGACACGCTCGCTCCCTACCTGCACCAAACCATCCTCGCTGCGGCACGCGCCGACCCGCTATACGCTTCCGCAGCAATATCAGACGGCGTCAATTACCTCCGTGGCGCGCGCCCCAGCATGCACGACGTCATAACGCTATGCGACGCCCTCGAAGCGAAACCGGACGGCCAATGCCCCAGGGCAATCACCGGCACCCTGCCCTACCTCTGCGGTCTCGCGACCCTGGCAGCGCCCATCGCTTATTCCGTGTGGACTAAGGGCCCTCTGATCACCACCACGGCCGCCGCTGCCGTAGCTGTGATCACGGCGCTCATGTTTAACAAGAACCGCAACACCCCTCGAGCCGGCACCATAAAGGCAATGCTAAAGATAATGCCCAATCGCCCCGCGGACAGCGCCGCGGTGTACCCCGTGGCCGAATACCGAATCGCATGCGAGCAACCGGGCCCCAGGAATGAGCGCTTCCCGACGGCAGCCCGCGCACACGCCGCATCCACACCTACTCTCGGGTGCAAGGGTGCGCTCGCCCTGAAAAGAGCCCCTGCCCAGGCAGACCTCAGCCCTTCTTCAGTCAGCCCCGCCGCGCAGAACCGTCTCGCAAGTTACGGCCCAGCGCCCAGTTACATCTCCGCCCCGAACGAGCCGAGCCCTATGGTGCCGTACCCACCGGGACGACACCTCCCACCCACCGCGGCCCAGTCCCGTGAGGCGCGCCCAGGTCGGGTTAAGGGCGACTCGCAGGACCGG
>CAIKZY010000006.1 GCA_903832025.1 uncultured Actinomycetes bacterium | reverse complement strand
GCGGAACTCGATCGGAAATGCTTTCGGCATGACAAACATCCTTCCAGCGAGGACGAATCCTCACAGGTCAGGAGGCAACCAAACTCGGGGCAGTCCCCCAGGTAGCGCATGGACTGGGAGCGCTCGGCATCCCAGGTCGCGCTCGGCAGCGCCAGATGACGCTTGAACTCTCGCGCCGCGGCTGCGTACCGCTGCCGGTACATGTACTCCCGGGCCAGGTCAAGGGCATTGCGGTCGTTGTCCGGATCCTCGGCGACCGCCAGTTCGAGCAGGTCCAGATACTGGTCTCGCGACTTATCCTGATCGCGATGATGGTGAATCTGCAGTTCGGTCCACTGCTGCACCTCATCGATGCCGACCGGGACCAACACCTCGTGCACCGGGTAGCGCCAGGTGTAGCCGTGGCGGCGGTGAATCTTGTCCCCGGCGTATTGCAAGCCGGGTGCACCGGTGTGGCTCCATGACCAGGTGTACAGGTACCGATAGCGCGTGGCTTCGGCAGTCAGCGACCGTTCCAGCTCGGTGCGCCAGCCGGGCACCAGTACCTCATCGAGATCCAGCGATATGCACAGGTCAACATCGTGCGGTACCAGGTCCAGGGCATGGTTTCGCGCGATGTCGAATCGCCATGGCTGGAAGATCTTGGTGGTTACCTGGACTCCGGCTTCGCGGGCCAGGGCAACCGTGCGATCGGTGGACCCGGTGTCGACCAGGATGCGCACATCGGCCTCTGCAGCCGATGCTGCCCAGCTGCGAACGAACTGCTCCTCATTCTTGGCGATGCCATAGACCGCGATCTTCACTGTCGCAGGCACCTCCTCGGTCAGCACGTGCTCGCAAGCGCCACCTGGTTGGCACCATCGATGCCCGTCAGACTATGCAGGGATCCATCGAGGTGCTGACGTGGCTGCGAATTGCAATCCGGTGACGGCCTGCCTCCGGTGCGCAGAGCGGGTGAGCACATTGTGCTGGCGCCGAACTCGGTAAACCACATCGCGCCACCGGCGCCCCGGGCAATGTCCTGCGGTCCGCTCGTGCCGGGCAGCCAAGGCCCCTCGTGGTTCCCGAGCACCATTGTGTTGACCCAGCCCCCTTGTGGCGCGGGGTTCGCCGATGCAGCCGGTCAGGTCACGTGAGTGCCTCGGCTAGCATCTGAGCCCATGGGCGCAGATGCATTGATCTCTAGCGGCAGTCCGTGGGAGCCGATTATTGGCTATTCGCGAGCCGTGGTTGCCGGTAATTCCGTTCATGTGTCCGGAACCACCGCGACCATCGACGGCGTCGTGCAGCATCCCGGTGATGCCTACGGCCAGACCAAGGTCGCACTGCAGGTGATCGAGCGTGCGCTGGTTGAGGCAGGTGTCTTGCTCACCGATGTCGTGCGCACTCGGGTGTATCTGTCGGCAAGCCAATACGTCGACGATGCCGCCCGCGCGCATGGCGAGATCTTCGGTGACATTCGTCCGGCAAAGACAGTGCTCGCCGGGGTCAGCTTCGTCGCTGAGGCCATGCTGGTCGAGATCGAAGTCGACGCGTACAGCACCGCATTGACCGCATAGCTGCTCATCTGCAGCTCAGCGGTGCATGACCTTCAGGGCAGAGGGCTTTTCGCGCGGCCGATTGCCATCAGTACAGCAGTTGGCGATCTGCGCCGTGATTCCTGATCTCAGCGCGGTTCCCGGTCAGCACTCCACGACGTTCAAGGCCAGACCGCCGGTGGAGGTTTCCTTGTACTTGTCCATCATGTCGGCACCGGTCATCCGCATCGTGGCGATGACTTGATCCAAGGACACGTGATGGGCGCCAGTTCCACGCACGGCCAGTTGTGCGGCATTGATGGCCGTGCATGCGGCCATCGCATTGCGCTCGATGCATGGAATCTGCACCAGGCCGCCCACCGGATCACACGTCAACCCCAGGTGATGCTCCATGCCGATTTCCTCAGCATTCTCCACCTGTGCCGGCGTCCCGCCCAGGATTGCTGCCAGGCCGGCAGCAGCCATGGCGCATGCTGAGCCCACTTCACCCTGGCAGCCGACTTCGGCACCGGACAGTGATGCGTTGTCCTTGATCAGCGACGCGATCGCGGTGGCGGTCAGCAGGAATTCCACGATCGTCGCGTCATCGCAGTCGGGCAGGAACGTCACGGCATATTTCAGGACAGCCGGAATGATGCCGGCAGCGCCATTGGTCGGTGCAGTCACCACGCGTCCACCGGCCGCGTTCTCCTCATTGACGGCAATGGCCCACGCGGTCACCCATTCCATGGCGTGCAGTTCCCCTGCGGACTCCCGGGTCAGTGACTGGGTGAGCTCGGGGGCGCGGCGGGCAACATTCAGGCCGCCGGGCAGCACTCCCGGGTGCGTGCAACCGGCATCGATGCAGGCATCCATGACGTGCCAGATCTGCAGCAGTTGACGCCGGATGTCTGCCCGTGGGCTGAGGACCTGTTCGTTTGCGGCGACGATGTCCGCGATCGACAGGTCATGCGCGGCGGCCAGTGCCAGGAGTTCGCTGCCGGAGGTGAAGCCGTAGGGCAGGGTCGGACGCGGGGGAAGCGGCGGGACCGGCAGGCCGGTGTCGTCGCAGATGAATCCGCCACCGATGGAGAAATACGACGCGCGGTCCAGGACCGCACCGTGGGAGTCAATGGCCGAAAATCGCATGCCGTTGCTGTAGTCACCGATGCGTTCGCCGCGATGGGCATGAATCTGCTCATCGGGCTGCAGGCGCACTTGATGCTCCTGCAGGAGCCGGACCGTGCCACGTGCGCGCGCCTGCTCCATCTGCTGGCGCACCTGCTCGGGCTCGGCGTGCGCCGGAACGGTGCCCGCCAGGCCGGCGATCAGGGCGGGGATCGTGCCGTGGCCGGCACCGGTCGAGGCCAAGGAACCGTAGAGGTCGATCTCCACCGTGGACACTGACGGGAACAGGCCTGCCTCACGCAGTCGGTGCGCCCACCAATTCGCGGCCCGCATCGGGCCGACCGCGTGAGAACTGGACGGACCGAGGCCGACCTTGAACACGTCGAATGCGCTGATCACCGGTGCCCCTTGCATAGGCGAAGACCGTCACCGCAATGGTACGTCGGGCAACAGCACCCCTGCATCACCGCAGGCCGTGCTGACTGCGGCCGTGCTGACTGCGGCAATTGCGCCCGAAGCGTGCTGGAGGCAGCAGAGGCGCCCTAGGCCTTGGTGAAGGTAATGGGCAGATCCTTCAGGGAGTAGAAGATCAGGCCGCCGGTGCGCTCGGGTGCGGCACCGGGTGCCAATTGAATATCGCTCAGGCGATCGAGCAGGTGATCGAACGCGATGATCATCTCCTGGATTGCCAGCGGCTGTCCGACGCAAAAATGCGGACCGCGGGAGAACGCCAGGTGCTTGTTGGCGTTGCTGCGGGTGATGTCGAACTTCTCCGGCTCAGGGAACATCGACTCGTCCCAGTTCGCCGCCCCGTACCGGGTGTGCAGGATGCTGTTCGCCGGGATCTTCACGCCGCTGAGCTCGGTGTCCACCGTCGTCCGGCGGAACAGGCCCTGCACCGAACTGGAGTGCCGCAGTGCCTCGTCGGCGAAGTTGTGCAGCAGTGACCGATCATTGCGCAGCAACTCCATCTGATCGGGATGCTCCAGCAGCAGCAGCATGGCGTTGCCGATGGCGTCAGCGGTGGTGGTGTAGCCACCGGTGATCAGCTGATTCATCAGGTTCTGCAATTCGGCCATGGTCAAGGCCGCATCACCGTCGGCCGACTCGGCCAGCAGCGCGGACAGGATGTCATCGGTGGGATTGGCGCGACGCTCCTCGAACAGCTTGGCCAGGTAGTGCTGCGCCTCGGCTTCGACCTCTGAGTATGTGCGTGCCGATTCCTCATCGACCAGCAGACCCATCGCCGGGGCGAGCATGCCATCACTCCAGCGCTTGAAGGTGTTGATCTCGGAGGCATCCAGGCCGATCTGCTCGGCGATGACCAGGCCGGGCAGGGGGAAGGCGAAGTCGGCGATGAAGTCACAACTGCCCTTGTCAATGAAGGCGTCGATCAGCTCGGTGGCGATGCGATTGACGCTGGGCAGCATGGACTTGACCATCGGTGGGGTCAGGGTCCGGTTGATTAGTCGCCGGTAGCGACCATGCTCCGGCGGATCCGTGCGCTGCAGGGTCTGCACGTGACCCCAGCCGACCTCAGCCAGGTGCTCGTCGAACATCCGGCCCAGGTCCGCTGCTGCCTCACCGGCCAACTGCTCAACGAGGATGTCGTTGGAAAAGGTCGCCGGGTCGGACAGCACGGTCTTGAGGTCGTCATATGAGGAGATGACGTAGAAGCCGGTCTCCGGCATGCGATACACCGGCGCCTTCTCGCGCAATTGGGCGTGATACGCAAACGGGCATGCCTGAACCTGCGGGTCAAGCAGCGTGCCTTCGATCTCTACAGCCGTCATCGGTTCTCCTCGGGGGGGCGGTGCAGTGATCACAACACCCGCAGGTGGCCCTGTCAATGGGTATCGCGCAATTCATCTAGATGACTATCGCCAATCGCCAGACCGCAGGCAGACCCGAGCGCAATACTTCGCGCATGAGCCAATCCCTGGAAGAGCGCGTGGCGCGACTGGAAGCGATCGAAGCGGCCAGGAACACCACGCAGCGATATGCCCGCGCGGTCGATGAGCTCGACTGGCCGGCTCTGGAAGACGTGTTCACCCATGACGCGGTGCTGGTGTCCCGCAGTTCGCAGCATGATGGCCGGGACGCCGTGATGGCGAATTACCGCCGGGCCCTGGACGCGCCGATCGACCGCAAGCACTTCATCATCACGACCGATGCCGAGCAGATTCCCGGCGGTGACGTGGTGGTGCGCAGCTACTTCATCTACACCTATGCCGGGACGCAGGACTCCAGCCTCGGGTGGGGCAACTACGTCGACCGCATTCGATTCGAGGACGGCACTGCCCGGATCTGCCGCAAGCAGATCAGCATCGACCACACCGGCACGGTGCTTCCGGGCTGGATGAGCGAATGACCGACCTGGCGGGCAAGCGTGTCCTGGTCACCGGCGCCGGGCAAGGCATGGGTCGGGCGATTGCGATCGAGGCAGCTCGTCAGGGTGCGCAGTCGGTGGTGGTGACCGACGTCAATGTGCAGACCGGGCAGGAGACTGCGGAGTTGGTCTCCGCCGCTGGCGCGCAGTCGATGTTCGTCGCCGCAGATCTGCGCCAGTCGGATCAGATCCAGGGGCTGATCACCGCCGCGGTGGATTGGGCCGACGGGCTGGACACCCTGGTGAACAACGCCGGCGTGCTGGACTCCCAGCTCACCGAGCACGCCACCCTGGAAGGCCTGGATGAGGCAGCCTGGGATGCGGTGATGGACGTCAATATCAAGGCAGTGTGGCTGATGACGAAATTCGCCGCACCGGCACTGAAGGCATCAGATCGCGGGCCGTCCATCGTCAACTCGGCATCAGTATCCGGCGTCCATGGCACCAAGGCCGGAATCGCGTACGGGGCCAGCAAGGCCGCGGTCATTCACTTCACCAAGTCCAGCGCGCTCTACTTCGCCCCGACCGTGCGCGTGAATTGCTACCTACCGGGCATGATCCAAACGCCCATGGCGCTTGGCCATATCGAGGCATCACCGGATCCGGTCGACACCATCGCCCGAATGACCGGCGCGCAGTTGATTCCCCGCCCCGGTGACCCGTATGAGGTTGCCGCGCTGGCGTGCTTCCTGGCCAGTGATCGCGCCTCGTTCATCACCGGCGGGGTGTACCCGGTCGACGGCGGCATGCTCGCCTGGCGCGGAGTTCGGTCCTAAGCACCAACAACCCCGGTCCTGCACCGTTCCGCGCACGATGGCACTGATCAGCGTGCCGTCCACGCACGACGGCACTGATCAGCGTGCGGTTCACGCTCAGCGTGCGGTGCTAGGTCAGCGTGCGGTACTCGGTCAGCCTGCGGGCGATGGCTTCGGCCATGGCGTGCGCTGCCTGCTCGTGATGGGCAAAGAACAAGCTGGGCTCGGTGAGTTCCAGTTCCAGCAGCAGGGGGTCCCCATTGGCATCGGGCACCACATCCACGCGCGCATACAGCAGCGGCTCATCACCGGGAATCGCGGCCAGCACCGCTGCGGCCGTGGCCAGTTCGGCATCGGTGGGGGTACGCGGATCGATCTGCTCCTGCACATACAGGCCCTCGACCATCTGCCCGGCCTGACCAGGCGCCAGCATCGGGCCCTTGCGAATGGCATGACTGAACGTGCCGTCGATGAAGATCAGCGCGGTCTCGCCAATGGTGTCCACCGCGGACAGGTATGGCTGGATCATCACCACGCGGTCCTGGGACAGCAAGTGCCGCACGTGCGCGGCCGCGGCTTCTTCAGTGACCCGTGGATCATGCGATGCCCTGGCGTCCTCGACCACCCCCGCGTCATCGAGGCCCTCGACCACGTACCGGCTGGTGTCGCGCGATCCCGCGCTGACAGCCGGCTTGATCACGTACTCCGATGCACCGGGCGGTGGCGCCCACCGCGCCTGCGCATCAGCCGTGCCCGAGCCAGGCTCCAGGAACATCGTGGGAACCACGGGCACCCCGGCCCGCTCCAGATCGCGCAGGTAGCGCTTGTCGGTATTCCACGCCACGATCTGCGCCGGGTTGCACAACCTGGTGACCGCACCGGCCCGTTGCGCCCAGGCGACGAACCCGTCGCGGTCATCGGTGTAATCCCATGTGGAGCGAATGACGGCCAGATCGAATGCCGACCAGTTGACCAAGGGGTCATTCCAGATGCACACCTGGGTGCTGATGCCGCGTGCAGTCAGTGCCTGGAGCAGCCTGCCTTCATCGGGATCCAGGTCCGGCAGGGCATCGCAGGTCACCAGCGCCACGGTCATGGCTTGATCCTAGGCAAGACCACCCCCGGCGATGACTTACCGTTATCTGGTGATCGTGACCCGCCGCCTGCGTGCACTGGCAGCCACCGCTGCAGTCGTCGCGCTGGCCTGGTGCACGTTGGGCACATCGGCACAGGCATCGGACAAGATCGTCAGCGCCGATGGTCAGCAGCAGTGGATCTCCTGCGCAGGATCGGGCTCACCGACGATGGTGATCTCCTCAGGCCTGGATGCCGATCACACCATGTGGGCCAAGGTGCTGCCCGGGCTGGCCGCGATCACCAGGACCTGTATCTACGACCGTCCCGGCCTGGGTCCCAGTCCCCCACGGCAGGGCTCGCTGGTCACCGATGCCGGTCAGCAGGCCCAGGAACTGCATGCCCTGCTGCAGGCAGTGGGGGTCCACCACAAGGTCGTGATCATTGCGCACTCCTACGCAGGATTGATCGCCCGCGCGTATGCCGTGCAGTACCGACACGGGCTGGCCGGGATGATGCTGATGGACGCGGTCTTCCCCGGCATTCAACGCAACTACCTGCCCAATTACGCCGGGCCCTGGCATGAAGGCGGCACCACCATCGACATGGACGCCTCATCGGCCGCCACCGATGGCGGACCGAACCTGGGGCACCTTCCATTAGTGGTGCTCACCGCCGGCAGCACCGGGGACGGGCAGACCGCCCAGCCGATCTGGGACGGCTACCAACGTGCCGCCGCGCGACTGTCCACCAACTCACTGCACCTGTATGCCCCCGGCTCCGGTCACGTGATTCAGCAGGACAAGCCCGAGCGTGTCATCCAGGCCGCACGGTTGCTGATCGAATCGATCAGGACGCATACGCCGCTGCGTCAGCTGTCCTGATCGGCATCCAGTTTCGCCAGCAGTTCCACGCGGCCTTGGTGCCGTCCGCCTTCGAATGCGGTCGTCAGGAATGTCTCCAGTGCGCGGATCGCGATGTCCTCGGTCGTGACGCGCCCACCGAAGCATGCGACATTGGCGTCGTTGTGCTGCCGGGACAGTTGCGCGTCGTAGTCATCACGCAGGATCGCTGCGCGGACGCCAGAAGCCTTGTTGGCTGCCATGCAGATGCCCTGGCCGCTGCCGCACACGGCTACGCCGAAATCGGCGTCCCCTACTGCCACTGCGCGCCCGACTGCCGCGCCGAAGTCGGGATAGTCCACGCGCTCAGTGGAGTCCGTCCCCAGGTTCAGTACCTCATATCCGTGCTCGGTCAGCCATGCATGCAGGGCAGCCTTCAACGGATAGCCGGCATGGTCTGCGCCGAGTGCGATCTTCATCTGGACCTCCGATGCCACGATATCGCCCCTGCCGCAGTCATCGAGCATGCCGCAGTCATCGAGCATGCCGCAGTCATCGAGCATGCCGGCATCGCCTGCGCGAGGTCCGTGGATCCACGCATCGGTCGCGCGGCTCAGTGGACGCGCGCATGCAGCAATCACGAGCACCTGCTGATGCACCTATCGCGCGGTGTGCTGCGATCGCGGTGACCTGACACGCTCGAGGTCAGTTGCCACGTGTGGGCGGAAGCGATGTGCTTGCCGGGCGAGGCTACGGAATCGGATACGTATTGCAGAAGTAGATGTCCTGCCCGGACCCGTCCGGCCCGGAAGAGTAGGTGTAGCTGGCACCGAACGCCTGCAGGCACAACCGTGCAGCGTCAGAGCCCACTAGGGAAAACACCAGGTCGCGCACCACACCTAGCGTTGGGAACCTGCACGACGGGTCGGCGAACGGCACTTCACTACTGATGTACCACCCACCGTGGAAGTCGACGTAGAGCGGAAAAGGAAACCCATCTGAATAGTTCACGCAGCCCGCGGCAGGAAGCTCAGGTGCGGGATCGGGAGCAGACAACGCCCACGTCATACTGCGCGTGCACGTCCATCCACCCGAACCGCCATTGGCCCACTGCTCCCAGCTTGGATGCCACGACGCGTCAGGGCCCCAGGATGCCTGCCACGGGGTTTCGCCCGGCTGGGATGCGCACGCCTGCGTCTGGCTGGAACGCTGATAGGACTACACCTGGATGGAGTCGGCAGCAGCGGCCGGAGCCAAGGCGGCACTGGCTACGGCAATTGATGCCACCGCAATCAGGATCTTGCGCATGATGGCTCCCTTGCGTGGACAGTTCTTCGGGACATATCCAGACAGGTCGCCGCAGGACGTACGACGCTACCACGCATGGGCGGATGCCCACGTTTGGTGACTAATTGCCGTAGGCGGGCACGAAGCGGTTGCACACATAGCCGCCGGTGTGATTATTCGGCCAGGTATCCCACGACGGGGTGTAGCCATCAGGGCAGGTGGCGGTCGCCGACGGGCGTCCGATGGCCTGCTGCCGCATGGGAATGGCAGTCGGCTCCGATGAGGATTGGAACAGGATGCGGTAATCCTCAGCACCCTCGTTAACCACACCGAGGGTGTCACCGGAAACCAGCGGGTTTCCCAGTCCGTCCGTGGCGGCGATCACCGCGGTGATCGTGGGATTGGCATTGAACGGCGGACCGCCGTCGCCAGTTGCATACCAGTCGTGCGGCTCTGCGCCGCAGTAGTTCTGGCACACTCCCTGTCTACCTGATGACTGGCTCACGTAGGTCAGGAACCCCGCGGCGGTGAGGTCTTGGCCCAATACGCCATTCCAGTCGTAGATGTACCAGGCATTGGGAAAGGTGTCACAGGCTGGCGAGGCCATGGTGAACACGACCGTGTCACCGGGCTGACCGGTCACGGTCACCGGACCCTGACAGTCAATGGTCACGTCCACCTCAGCAGCAGATGCCGCTGGTGCCAGACCCACTCCACCGATCCCGATCACCAGGACCGCCGATAGCGATGCCACAGACGTCCAGAGCGTACGCATCAGGCCCCCTCGCCATCACGATGATGACGTGGACGCTACTACAGGGGTAGCTCGTCACCGGTTGACTTCTCGCGCTGACAACACATGCGGTGGAGATTTCCCACGAATCTCCAACGCCGTGCACCGCCTCGGGGCCCGGGCTGCAAACCGGTGAGCACGGTCGGCAGGAATCGCGCCGAGGTGAACCGTGATCAGTGGGAGCGCCGCTGTGCCAGCGTCGTCTGATCAGCGAAACGCCATTCGGGATGCGCCGTTCAAGATGTGCCGTTCAAGATGAACCGTTCAGGACGACGGAAGCGCCGTGGTCACCGTGCTGCCGCCGCGGGTGACGGCAACCTGGTTGCCGGTGATCGTGGTGGACACTGATTCGCCCGCGGCGTGGGGAACGAGCACGGTCACTTCGGTCAGGTTGGCTCCAGCGGCCGGCACCTTGAACTGCCGGGACAGCACGGCACCTTGGGTCTTGACACCCCAGGCTCCGGTGAACCAGCCGACGCTGGAGCCCGGCTTGGCCGTGGCAACCTGCCAGCCGCCATCGCCGGCCTTGACCATGTCCAGGCGCTTATCGCCACTGGTCAGGGACAGCACACCGCCGACCTGAGTAGCCCCGATCTCCGGTGGCAACTGCCACCGCTCAGTGACCTTGCGCGCCTTGCCACCCCTGTTCGCCGGGGACGGTGCGCCCTGGATGTGATCGGTGACGATGATCGCGTCGATCGATCGCACATAGGTCACGCACCGCGTGACCTGCACCGAGCCCCAGGTCTGGTCCTTCACGCAGGTCAGGTCGTTGCCGCCCTTAGGCCAGTCCGAGGTCGTGGTGGTCGCATTGACCTTGCGCGCCATCGTGCGGGAGACATTGGAGACAGTGAACGAGGAGTGCGCTGCCCGGGACTTCATGAACCAGCGCAGGGAACTGGCATTGTCGTAGCGGTAAGGACCGGGATCCCCGATCCACTCCACCCCGCGCGAGTACACGGTCATCGCGCCACCGTCATCGTGGGTGTGCGCGGTGGCCGGACGCGTTGAGGAGTACCGCACCGAATAGAACGTGTCCGCCCCGCCCGGCTGGGGATTCCAGCCGGCCCGAGCAAAGACATAGCCGCCTTGGTAATACGAGTAGATGCCGGCTGGCGGTGCACCGGCCTTGCCACCACTGCGCACCCACTGGGCCCGCGGATCATTGCCGGCAAAACTGTTCGCCAGCGGCTCCACGACCGTGTCGCCGATCGACTCCAGCTTGAAATCCGGTCGCGTGGCATTGGCGACGAAGTCGAACAGTTCCCCATGCAAGGCCGGCACCGGATCGGCGGAGATCCCGCACGTTGCCGCTGCCTTCTCCGCACCGGTCAGCAGCACATCGTCATAGACCGCATAGGCCGGTGAGCCCTCGACATCACTGCCGTCGTTTTGGATGATGCCGCGCACCACACCCAGCACGTTGCCCCACGCCTGATCACGATGCGCGGTGTCGCCGACCAGGCAGTACGCACCCAGGGCACCGGTTGCCCGAATGAGATCGGTGTTGTTCGCGCCGATGATCGGATTGCCTTGCGCATTGCGCGATCCCAGCATTGCCGCGGCATCGCGCATCAACGCACCTTGGATATACGGGTCGTTGAAGGTCTGCGCCGCGCAGAGCAGGGTCTCGGTGCGCAGGCCGCCGTAGATCGAGGCGTCCACCCACGCCGCGCGCTTGCCCTGATGATCGGCGATCCAGTAGTAGATCAACTGGCGGAAGCGATTCACCATGGACGGGACCTGCTGGTGCACGCCGCGATACAGCAACGGCAGCATCCAGCTCAAGGAGTTGACGTTGCGGTTGCCGGAGGTGTCTGCGGTGGACTGCGGTGCCCAGTTCGGATGCTCGCTGAGCTGATACGTGCCGCCGTTGCCCAGCTTGGCGGTACCCGACAGCAGTCCCTGCGCGAGCTGCCGCTCGGTGGAGGTGTTGGTCGGGGGGAACAGTGCGGTGCACCACGACCCCAACGACGTTGGCATCGGGGCATTGGCCGGCACGCTGGGCGCCGGCTGCGAGGCCGAAGGTGCCGGCGCCGGCGACGTCGCCGCACTGGACGACGACGCAGAAGCACTATGGGATGCCGATGCAGAGGCGCTTGAAGATGCGCTGCCCGACGCGCTACCCGACGCACTGCCCGAGGCGCTGGCAGATGCACTGCCCGATGCTCGGGCCGAACCACTGGCCGATGCGGACGCACTTGATGACGCTGACCCGCTGGCTGACCCGCTGGCCGAAGCCGATGCACTGGATGACGCTGATCCGCTGGTGCTGGGATTCGCCGATGCGAGCGTGCCCGCCGACGCAGGCACTGCGGTAATGATCGCCAGGGCCACGCCAATGGCACTGATAGCCAGACCTGTGGCACCGGAGCATTGCGTTCTCAGCGGCCACATGAGTTCCATCTTCACCCCAGGGACCCTTATTCGGTCAAATCCGCCTCAACAAGGGCGAGTCGGGCGATCCGCGTGCGGGCCGCCTGCTCGCTCGGGGAGGACTTGCCCAGGGCCAGTCCCAGCCCGCCCAGTAAGGCCGCGACTGCCGGACGAATCAATGGACCGGGCACGCTCGGCAGCCCCAGCATGCGCCGATAGTGGGCTGGCAGCGTGCTGGCCGCACCGGCGAACAGCAGTGCATACGGGGCCCGGGCCGCCAGGGGCATCGGCACGCCGGCGATGAACCGAACGGTCTGCCGGGTCGCCGCATCCCCACGAAGTACCGGCTCGTACGCAGCAATCTGCTGCCGCAGCTCACGGACGGTGCGCGGGGGGTCGGTGACCCCGATGAGCTCAGCCGAGGTCGCCCATTGGGCGACGTAGGCATCCTCACCGCCCGGGATAGGTCCGCCCCAGGTGCGATGGGTGGTCAGGAATGAATCAGTGAAGGCCACGTGCACCCAGCGCAGCAGGTCCGGATCCATCGCGGTGTATGCCTGCTGCATGCCATGCACGTCATAGGTGCCCTTGACCGTGCGATGCAGGCCGCGCACCCGTGCGCACTGGCGATCGGCGGCAACAGTGTCGCCGAAGGTCACCACGGTCAGCCACTGCGTGGTGCGAGCCAGGCGGCCGTGGGCATCGTCCTGGTACTGCGAGTGCTGCATCACGCCGGCCAGGGCGCCGGGATGCAATGCCTGCATCAGCAGCGCACGGATGCCGCCAACGATCGTCGGCAGTCCCCCGTGAACGATCCACGTGGCAGAGCCCGGTCCGAAGTAGCCGGCATCAACACCGTCAGCCATTTCGTGCACCCACGGCGGTGCCCCGGTGGGGTCACCGGAAATGATCTTGCGGAAGCCCGCTGCAACCGCGTCGGTGACTCCGCTCATTGCTCTAGAGTGCCCTGTCTTGGCCGCCGGCGCATCTTGGACCCCTCATCGTGAGCACGGGCACGTCATGAGCCGTGGCGCATCGTCAGCACCGTCGCGTCGTCAGCACGGGCACGTCATGAGCACCCTCGCGTCATCAGCACTAGCGGGCCTTCAGCATTGGCGCGCGCCGCGCGGTAGGGATTGGTGGATTTGCTCGGTTGCTCCGCAGTGCGGTGCTACCGCTGTCGGCTGATAGCTGCGCTGGGAATCAGATGGCTGCAGCCGGCAGGTTGCAGTGCGAGCACACGACATTCGCGCTGGCGATGTGGGGCACCGGCGACAAGAGAAATGCGCGCCCACGATCG
>CAIKZY010000005.1 GCA_903832025.1 uncultured Actinomycetes bacterium | reverse complement strand
TGGCCCAGGGGATCGGTGCCGGCATGGGAATAAGCGAACCGATCGTGAGTCCGACATTCGTGATTGCCCGGAGCTATCGCAACGCGCATGGTCCAGACCTTGTGCATGTGGATGCGTACCGTCTGGGGAGCACCGTGGAATTGGATGACCTGGATCTGGACACGGAGATATCCGATGCGGTCATCGTGGTGGAGTGGGGATCGGGCAAGGTCGAGCAACTCAGCGAGCATCGCTTGGAAGTGATGATTCAACGCTCCGATGAAATCGGCGATGAAGTAAGGCACGTGGACATCAACCCCGTGGGAACGCGGTGGAATGACGTGAACTGGCAGATTCCTCCCGCGCTGCAGGTGGTCCGATGAGCCTGTGCGTGCTCGGATTGGATACCTCCAGCGAGCGTTCCAGCGCTGCACTGGTGGAAGACGAGGTCGTGAGCGCAGAGCATCGTGATGCCAGGGGGCATGCTGAGGTCTTGGCGCAGCTCATCACGCAGGTCCTGCAACCGTCGCAGCGGCCGGACCTGATCGCCTGCGCAGTCGGGCCTGGTCCGTACACCGGACTTCGCGTCGGCGTTACCACGGCGAAGGTGATGGGGATGGCATGGGGACTTCCGGTTGTCGGAGTGTGCTCCCTGGACGCCATCGCCACAGCCGCGGCCATCCCCGGACGCTTCATCGCCGCCAGTGATGCTCGGCGCAAGGAGGTGTACTGGGCGCAGTACCTCGATGGACTTCGCGTGGATGGACCACATGTGAGTTCAGTGGCCGAGCTCGATCCCGAGCTGCGTGCTGTGCCCTGGTGCGGTGTTGGCGCGGTCGGGTACCAGCAATTCCTGCAGCATCCGGTGCGTGCAGTCACCAGCGATGCAGTGGTGGTTGCTCAGCTAGCACGCACCTGGTGGCAGCAGGGGCAACGGCCCTCGGACGTGGTCGTGGAGTTGAGCGAGCATGGACATGATTCCGGTGCCACGGGCCTGTCCCTGCAGGCCCGGCAATTGCTGCCGGCCCAACCTCTGTATGTTCGTAAGCCCGATGCTGTGCCAACACGCGCAGCGGTCGCCCCATGAGTGCCATTCACCTGCGTGCCATGCAATGGCCGGATATCACCGAAGTCCATGCGATCGAAACATCGGTGTTCGCCGTCGATGACTGGTCGGTAGAGCAATTCTGGTCTGAACTTGCCCAACCCACCAGGCACTATGTCGTGGCCGTAGACGATGGGGTGATCGTGGGCTACGCCGGGTGCTTTGTCTTGCCTCCCGACGCCGACGTCCAGACGATCGCTGTGTCGCCGGCATCAACCGGCCGAGGCGTCGGCACGGCATTGCTGCAGTGGCTGGTGGCCTGTGCGAGCAGGTCAGGATGCGCACAGTTACTGCTGGAAGTCCGTGCGGACAACGCCAAGGCTATTGGGCTCTACGAGCGCGCCGGCTTCGAGCGAATCAGTATTCGGCGCGATTACTACGCGCCCGGGGTCGATGCTCACATCATGCGACTGCGACCGCTTGCCCGGGTGGTCGATGATGAGCAGTGAGCCGCTGGTTCTGGGAATCGAGACCTCCTGCGATGAGACCGGCGTGGGGATCGTGCAGGGAACCCGTCTTCTGGCCGATGCAGTTGCCTCCAGCGTGGATGAGCATGCCCGGTTCGGGGGCGTGGTGCCCGAAGTGGCGTCACGAGCCCACCTGGAAGCCATCGTGCCGATGATCGAACGCGCGTTGAGCATCGCCGGTGTCCAGCTGCAGGACATTGACGCCTTCGCGGTGACCTGCGGTCCGGGGTTGTCCGGCGCGCTGCTGGTGGGAACCGCTGC
Source organism: uncultured Actinomycetes bacterium (assembly GCA_903832025.1). GTDB lineage: Bacteria > Actinomycetota > Actinomycetes > S36-B12 > S36-B12 > CAIKZY01. The sequence continues at coordinate 5,029 of CAIKZY010000005.1, read as the reverse complement.
GGCCAAGGCGCTTTCGGTAGCGACCGGTAAGCCGGTCTATGCCGTCAATCACCTCACCGGTCATGTGGTCGTTGACGAACTCGAACACGGTCTGTTGCCGAGCACCGCGGTGGGCCTTCTGGTGTCCGGGGGGCACTCTTCGCTGCTGGTTCTCGGTGACCACGGCAGTCAATTCACCTCCCTGGGATCGACGCTTGATGACGCAGCAGGTGAGGCCTTCGACAAAGTGGCGCGTCTGCTGGGCCTGCCGTTTCCTGGCGGACCATGGATCGATCGCACTGCCGTGGCCGGTGATCCTCGCGCAATTGCCTTTCCCCGTGGGCTAACTGCCGGTCATGACATGGTCGAGCACCGATTCGACTTTTCGTTCTCGGGGCTGAAAACTTCAGTTGCCCGGTGGGTCGCGAACTGCCAACGTGAAGGGGTGAAGGTTCCGGTGGCCGACGTGGCAGCCTCATTCCAGGAGGCAGTGGTGGATGTCCTGCTTCGCAAGGCGCTGGACGCGTGTGAACATACCGGGGCCGATCACCTGATCCTCGGCGGCGGAGTAGCCGCCAATTCCCGGCTTCGTGCGCAGGCAACGCAGCGCTGCGCAGGTGCCGGCGTCATCGTGCGGGTGCCGTCACCAGCATTGTGCACCGACAATGGCGCAATGATCGCGGCCGTGGGCTCAAAGTTGGCGCGCGCCGGTGTGCGCGGAAGTGACCTTGCGTTTCCCACGACATCAGTCCTTGACCTGTCGACCACGGTGGTGAGCAATGACGTGTGAGCTGATCCTTGACGGTGGATTATCAACGCAGCTGCAGGCACAGGGCATCGATATTGATGATCGGCTGTGGACCGCGCGGACGCTGCTGGACGATCCCCAGGCGATCGAGCAGGCTCATCGAGCCTTCGTCGATGCCGGTGCTGATGTGATCATTACCGCGAGCTACCAGATCTCACGGGCAGGTTTCGCTGCCAGTGGTCTTGCCCCTGAAGGGGCGGACGAGGCGATCTCCGCCTCCATCGCGGTCGCCCGCAGGGCCGCGGGTGATCGGGCGCTGGTCGCGGCAAGCATCGGGCCATTCGGTGCGATCAGCCATGACGGTGCGGAGTACCGCGGCAATTACGGCATTGACCGCGCAGACCTTGTCGCATTCCACAGATCTCGAATCGTGATTGCCGAGCAGATGGCACCGGACTGGATCGCGGTGGAGACGATCCCGGATATCGAGGAGGTGCATGCACTGGCTGTGGCACTGCGCGGCGTTTCGACCCCGACCTGGATGTCGTTCAGTTGCGCCGATGCCCGGTCCACCTGCGCGGGTCAGCCCATTGAGCAGGCTGTTGCGGCTGCTGCTGCCATCGACTGTGTGAGCGCAATCGGCGTCAATTGCACTGATCCGTCCGTTGTCCGCGAGTTGATTCATCGCATCGCTGACAGCGTGGAACTGCCGATCCTGGTCTACCCCAACGCCGGCGGAGTGTGGAACGCCAGCACCGGGATGTGGGAGCAGGTGTCGACCATCGACATGGTCGACAGCGCGCGCGGCTGGATCGATGCAGGAGCCAGTTGGATTGGCGGCTGCTGCGGCACCGATGCTGATGCCATTGCCGCCCTGGCAACATTGCGGGCTTAGTTCGAACCCGACGAAGGCTCGCTAAGCGGCTCCACCAGCAGCGACAGGAGTTTGCGGGATGTCTTGACCATGACGACGGTCGCCGGGAGTGATCCTGGACCTCGAACAGCCTGTGCGAGCGCGTTCGCGTTCACCCCGGCCCCCCGACTCTTGACGGTGACCTCCCCGACATTGCGTGCTGACAATGCCATCCGAAGTTTTCGCGCATCGCTGGGCAGGTGGTCGATGACGCGATACTGACGGAGGACCTGTCTGACCTGCGGATCGGTGATCGGTGACGGACCGGTCAGCCAATGTGATTGGTCGCTGATCGTGTGCACTCCCGGCAGCCGATCGCACACGTGGCCCAGCAGATTCGCGCTGATCAGGGCAGGATCGGGCTCTGCGATGAACGCTTCCAATTGGCCAGATGCGGCTGAACCTGGCGCCCCGGCGAACTCCAGCCAACGACCGCCTCGATATATCGCTGCGCGTCGCGGGGGACCGGGAACACCGTGCCACAACGTGGCCTCGCGCACCGTGTGATCCACGCTGACCCATTCCATGGACCAGTCGTCGGGTACGAGCGCGGGATCAAGGCCTGGCGCGACCTTTGCGGCGATCACCCCACGGTGTTGGCGGCTCAGGTGCAGGACCCAGGAAAGTGGTGGTGACCAGCGCATCGGATCACGTTCTGACTGCGCCCGAGTTCCGTCTGCGGTGCGCTGTGCCCCCGGTGGCCTGCGCGCTGGATCGACGAACAGTGCCAGCTTGTGGGCGCAGGCAGCGGTCTTCAGGAGCTCGTGAATGCGACCATCGTCGGTGGCATCAGCCACGATCACCGTTGCCTGGGGGACGTTGTGCTCAAGCAGGACCGCGGTCACCGGATCCAGCTCCACGCAGGTCACGTTCAGGCCGTGGCCCACCATGGCTCGGGCATCCATTCCCAGTCCAGCAGTGAGGTCCACTACTGCTGAGACTCCCGAGCTGACCAGAATCTGTGCTCGACGATCAGCGACCAGGGGATCGGTGGCTTGCTCAAGGCCGGCTCTGGTCAGCATCAGATCCAGGCTGCTGACGCGCCTGAGTTCTGCCTGCTGCAGGACCGCAGCCCGCTGGGCACCGGACAAGTGCGGGTGGGATTTGGCGAGCTGGGTGGCAGCGGCCACCGGGTCCAGAACAGGGCTTGCTCCCGCCGCCGCAAGCGCCGATCGAGCCTGTGGTCCGGTGAGCCAGTGGGCCAGCTCGGTATCCATGCCCTGATGGTCCCACCTTCATCCACCGGACACCGCTGGCACTCAACTTGACGGAGTGCTAACGCCTGCGTACATTTGATCTAGCACTCCTGGCATGGGACTGCTAATTGACGTTCCTGCAATTGCAGGGGAAGCCTGATCCGAAAGGACGACATCGTGTCAGTCACCATCAAGCCACTCGAGGACCGCATTCTGGTCCAGACGCTCGAGGCCGAGCAGACCACTGCTTCGGGCCTGGTCATTCCTGATACCGCCAAGGAGAAGCCCCAAGAAGGTGCCGTCCTGGCAGTTGGCCCCGGTCGCTTCGACGAGGATGGCGAAAAGCGCATCCCGCTGGACATCAAGGTCGGGGACATCGTGATTTACAGCAAGTACGGCGGCACCGAGGTCAAGTACAACGGCCAGGAGTACCTGCTGCTGTCTGCTCGCGACGTTCTGGCGATCGTCGAGAAGTAAGCCTTTGCGGTGTTCGCGCACCGCTTGCTCAATGGCCCGCAGCGCTCGGCACCTCGCCGTGCCGCAGCGGGCCATTGATGTCAATGAACCTCACGTGTACCACTGATCTGGAGAAGTAACCATGGCCAAGATTCTTGAATTCGATGAGGACGCCCGTCGCAGCCTGGAGCGCGGTGTCAACGCCCTCGCTGATGCCGTCAAGGTGACCTTGGGTCCCAAGGGACGCAACGTCGTCATTGATAAGAAGTGGGGCGCTCCCACCATTACCAACGATGGTGTGACCATCGCTCGTGAGATCGAGCTTGAGGACCCGTACGAGAACCTTGGTGCGCAGTTGGCCAAGGAAGTGGCCACGAAGACCAATGACATCGCTGGCGACGGCACCACCACGGCCACCGTTCTGGCCCAGGCCATGGTGAACGAGGGCCTGAAGCAGGTGGCCGCCGGCGCATCGCCCACCGATCTCAAGCGCGGCATCGACAAAGCGGTCACCGCCGTGACCGAAAAGCTGCACGAGATGGCTCGTCCGGTCGCCGGCAAGGAGGAGATTGCCCAGGTCGCCACGATCTCATCGCAGGATGCGGAGATCGGCTCGCTGATTGCGGACGCCTTCGACAAGGTGGGCAAGCACGGGGTCATCTCCGTCGAGGAATCCAGCACCACGCAGATGGAACTGGAATTCACCGAAGGCATGCAGTTCGACAAGGGATTCATCTCGCCGTACTTCGTGACCGACCCGGAGCGCATGGAAGCCGTCCTTGAGGACGCTCGCATCCTGCTGGTGCAGAACAAGATCTCCAACGTGCAAGAACTCCTGCCGATCCTGGAGAAAGTTGTCCAGGCGGGCAAGCCGCTGGTCATCATTGCCGAGGATGTCGAGGGTGAGGCATTGTCGACCTTGGTCGTCAACCGCATTCGCGGGACCTTCCCATCTGTGGCCGTCAAGGCTCCTGCATTCGGTGATCGCCGCAAGGCCATCTTGCAGGACATCGCCATCTTGACCGGTGCACAGGTTGTGTCCCCTGAGGTCGGCTTGAAGCTGGACCAGGTCGGCCTGGAGGTCCTGGGCAGTGCCCGTCGCGTGGTGGTCTCCAAGGACAACACTACGATTGTTGACGGCGCTGGTGACCACGCTGCAGTGGACGATCGTGTCGCTCAGATCAAGAGCGAGATCGAGCGCACGGATTCGGACTGGGACCGCGAGAAGCTGCAGGAGCGCCTGGCCAAGCTTTCCGGTGGCGTGGTGGTCATCAAGGTCGGTGCCCATACCGAGGTCGAGTTGAAGGAAAAGAAGCACCGCATTGAAGACGCGGTCTCGGCCACTCGTGCGGCAATCGAAGAAGGCATCGTTTCTGGTGGCGGGAGCGCCCTCGTGCAGGCAGCACGGGTACTGGTCGGCGACCTCGGGCTGTCCGGGGACCAGGCGACTGGGGTTGCGATCGTGCGCAAGTCAGCTTCGGAGCCGTTGCGCTGGATCGCCGAAAATGCCGGTGAGCGTGGATACGTGGTGGTGTCCAAGGTGGAAGAGCTTCCCGCCGGGCATGGCCTGAATGCTGCCACCGGCCAGTACGTGGATCTGATCGCCGGTGGCGTGATCGATCCGGTCAAGGTAACCCGCTCGGCATTGCAGAACGCGGCATCAATTGCTGCGATGCTCCTGACCACTGAGGCTCTTGTGGTCGAGAATAAGGAAGAGGAGCCCGCTGAGGCAGGCGG
>CAIKZY010000004.1 GCA_903832025.1 uncultured Actinomycetes bacterium | reverse complement strand
GCCAAGTCCCGCGTTGAGGCTCGCGCGGCCGAGATTGAACGATTGGGTGCTTCGGTCGCCGAGGCGCGAACGCGAGGTGAAGCGGCGCAGGGTCAGTTCCAATCCATCGAAGTTCAAGTTGCAGGCATGGACGAGGGCGAACTGGGCTTAGACGCTGAGCACGAGCGTGCAGAGGCGGCGCTGCAGGCTGCAGATGCTCAGGTTGAGCAATTGCGGACAGCTGAGTCGATCCTGGAACGGCAGCGTGCGGCACTAACCGCGCGATCGGAGGCGCTGGAGCTGGGACTCCTCCGTAAAGATGCCGCCGCCACGCTGGTCGCCGCAGGCGATGACGTTTCCGGTGTCTTGGGGTCACTGGCTTCCTTGCTTCATGTGGAGCCCGGAGCGCAGGCTGCAGTGGCGGCTGCGCTCGGTGATGCCGCCGATGCGGTGGTGGTCCGCGGTATCGATTCGGCAGTTGAAGCTCTCTTGCTGGTCAAGGAACAAGATGCAGGGCGAGTTGCCCTGGTGTTGGCAGACGCGAATGCAGCAATGGCAGCTCCTGAGTCCGCTCCAGTTGGCACTGCGTTGATCGACCTGGTCCGATGCGACGTCAGCCTGCGCCCGGCTGTGAGCCACCTGCTCGCCGGCACTGCCATGGTCGAGAACGTGCGCGCTGCGGCCGAGGCAAAGCGTCAATTCCCCAGCTGGACGTTTGTCACCCTCGACGGGGACGTGTTAGGCACTGCGATCGCGCACGGTGGCTCCGCATCTGCGCCAAGCCTGCTCGAAGTGCAGGCTGCCTTTGACGAGGCGCAAGCCGAACTCGCCACGACGGCTCATGAACTGGAGCGCACCCGCTTTGAGTTGGCAGCGGCCAAGCAAGCACAAAGCGCTGCTGCAAGCCACGCGGAGTCAACGCTGTCCAGCCTGCACGAGTCGGATGCCCGAATGGCGGCAGTTGCCGAACAGTTGGGGCAGCTTGGCCAGGTAGCCCGGTCTGCACTTGCTGAGGCCGAACGACTGGGCCTGGCACTGGAAGCCGCGCAGAAGGCTCTCGCGCAGGACCAGGACACCGTGGCGCAATTGGAGTTGAGACTGGCGCAGGCGACTGAGCAGCCGGTAGCCAACGATAAGCCGGATTTGCGGGAGCAGTATTCGTCGGCAGCTTCGCAAGCTCGCCAACGTGAGGTTGATGCCCGTCTGGCGCTCCGCACGGGCGAGGAGCGCTTGACGGCGGTTGGAGCACGCGCTGCCCAACTGGAGCAGGCGGCCGCAGCTGAGCGCCAGGCTCGGATTGCTGCCCTGGAGCGTCGCGAGCGTCGGGCCCGAGAATTGATCACGGCCCAGTCAGTGCTCAGCGCGGCTCGATTCGGGGCAACGCGCATTGACATCTCCTTGCAGGCGGCCGCCCGGGCGCGCACTGAGGGGGAGTCCGCGAAGAGGGAACGCGAGGCAGCGTTGGTGTCACTGCGAACCAGGATGCGTGACCTGGCCAGCGAACTCGATCGACTCAAGGACACCGTGCATCGAGATGAGGTGGCTCGGGCAGAGCAGCGCATGCGGATCGAGGCCCTGCAGGACAAGGTCATGGAGGACTTCGGAATCGAGCCTGATGTCTTGGTTGGTGAATACGGACCTGAGCAGGAAGTTCCACCAAGTCAACGCGCGGTCGGCGACGACCTGCCCGACGATGCCCCTGAGCCGCAGCCATACCCGTTCGTGCGTGCGGAACAGGAAAAGCGCTTGAAGGCTGCTGAGCGCGATTTGGCCTTGCTGGGGCGAGTCAATCCGTTGGCCCTGGAAGAGTTCTCCGCAATGGAAGAGCGGCACCGGTTCTTGTCCGAGCAGCTTGATGACCTCAAGCGCACTCGCGATGACCTGCTGGACATCGTCCGGGAAGTGGACGCTCGAGTTCAGCAGGTATTCACCGAGGCCTACCAGGAAGTAGAGCGCGAGTTCGAGGGCGTGTTCTCCCGTTTGTTCCCCGGTGGTGAAGGTCGACTGGTCCTCACTGATCCGTCGGACATGTTGAACACCGGAGTTGACGTGGAGGCACGACCACCGGGCAAGAAGGTAAAGCGTTTGTCCTTACTGTCCGGCGGCGAGCGCTCCCTCACCGCGGTTGCCTTCCTGGTCGCGCTGTTCAAGGCGCGCCCGAGCCCGTTCTACGTTCTGGACGAAGTCGAGGCGGCGTTGGATGACGTGAACCTCGGACGCCTGATCGACATCATCGAAGAGCTGCGGTCCAACTCTCAGCTCATTGTCATCACCCACCAAAAGCGAACGATGGAGATCGCCGATGCGCTGTATGGCGTGTCCATGCGCGGCGATGGCGTCACACAAGTCATCGGCCAGCGCTTGCGAGAGGTTGAAGCCGCCAGCGCGTAGTCGCGACTCGTGGATATCTGCGATGCCACTGCTGACAAGATGAGCGCATGAGTACTCCGGTCGTTTTGGTGGTTGCAGCTGCCCTCCTGCTGATAGTGGCAATTGCGGTGTTTGCCGCTCTTCGCCGCCGGCCATGGGAAATGCCACAGGCTCCTCGACCTGGCATCGATTACGCCCCAGGAGTGGGGGATGACGATTCAGTTCCCCGGGATACCGTTCGTCGGACAGTCACCGACGTGGTATCCCCAGCTCTCGCTGACCTGACGGCAGACCCGGCCTTCGCAGATCTGGACGTGGTGCAGGCCGCTGCTGCGCAATCGCTGGAATTGTCGGCCGAAATCGAGTCCGATGCCCAATCGTCGGTGGATGAGCTGCTGATCGAGACACCCGAACCCGCGCAGGGACGGCTGCAACGCCTGCGCGGTCGGCTTGCGCGCAGCAATACCGCGATCGGCAAGGGCCTGCTCACGCTGTTAAGCCGTGACACGATCGATGCCAAGACTTGGGACGAGATCGAGGAAATCCTGCTCGTGGCAGACCTTGGTGTCGGCCCCACGGACGAGTTGATCGAGCAGCTGAAGGCGCATGTTCGCGTACACAGCCCTGCCGATGCCGAACAGGTGAAGCAATGGCTGCATGACGATTTGCTCGCACTGGTTGATCCAACGATGGATCGCACAGTGCACTCCCTGACCCCTGGACGCCCCGCAGTGGTCCTGGTCGTGGGAGTTAACGGCACAGGCAAGACCACGACCACGGGGAAGTTGGCCCGACTGTTGGTCGCCGAAGATCGCTCGGTGGTCCTGGCGGCGGCTGACACGTTCAGAGCTGCAGCGGCAGATCAACTGCAAACCTGGGGCGAGCGTGTGGGTGCGGCGGTGGTGCGAGGCCCAGAAGGGGGAGACCCCGCCTCTGTGGCATTCGATGCGGTAGCAGTAGCCAGGGAAGCGGGCGTGGATACCGTGGTGATCGACACAGCTGGTCGACTTCATACCAAGACCGGACTGATGGATGAGTTGGGCAAGGTCAAGCGAGTCGTGGAAAAGCAGTCTCCTGTCGATGAGGTACTTCTGGTCCTGGATGCAACCACCGGCCAGAACGGGCTGGTCCAGGCTCGGGTATTCGCCGAAGTCGTCGCGGTCACCGGTGTGGTCCTGACAAAGCTTGATGGCACAGCACGCGGTGGCATCGTTGTGGCCGTTCAGCGTGAATTGGGCGTTCCCGTCAAGCTGGTTGGCTTGGGCGAAGGGCCAGATGACCTGGCGCCGTTCGATCCGCAGGCCTTCGTTGAGGCGCTGATCTCTGCAAGCTAGGCCCGGTGTTACATCGCAGAAACAAACTGAGTGGTTTTGTCACCTGAGTGAAACGCACGGTGCCATGAGGCGAAACCTCATCTGTGGACCCTTTGCGCAGCGGGAACTACTCGTTGTGGGAAGGAGCGTTTTATGAACTCCGCATTGAACACCGGAAACACCGCGTGGGTACTGACCAGTGCCGCGCTGGTATTGCTGATGATTCCGGGGCTTGCGTTTTTCTATGGGGGCATGGTGCGAACCAAGTCCGTACTGAACATGCTCATGATGGTGATGGGCTCACTGTTCGTCGTGGGCATCTTGTGGGTGGCGTTCGGCTACTCGATGTCATTCGGTGACTCGTACGGCAATAACGGTCTCTTGGGCAACATCGGCCAGTACGACTGGTTGACCTCCCTCATGGCCAATGACCCCAAGGCGTCCCTGCCCGCGATGGCCTTCGTGGCGTTTCAGGCGATGTTTGCCTGCATTACCGTCGGCCTGATCGCTGGAGCCATTGCCGATCGGACCAAATTCGGGGCTTGGATGGTTTTCTCGGCCATCTGGGCCGTTCTGGTGTACTTCCCCGTGGCGCACTGGGTGTTCGACCTGAACCCGACCACGGGTGGCTTCCTAGCCAAGTGGGGGGTCATTGACTTCGCGGGCGGAACAGCGGTGCACATCAACGCGGGTGCGGCAGGGCTTGCGCTTGCCATCGTGATCGGACGGCGCGTGGGCTGGAAGAAGAACCCCATGAAGCCGCACAACCTCACGCTGGTCATGATCGGAGCCGGTCTGCTGTGGTTCGGATGGTTCGGATTCAACGCCGGCTCAGAAGCCGCTGCCGATAACAGCGCATCTGTGGTGTTCGTGAATACCTTTGTGGCTACCTGCGCAGCTGGCCTGGGTTGGCTCGCGACGGAAAAGTTGCGGGATGGACATGCCACATCTCTTGGTGCGGCATCGGGAATCGTGGCCGGCTTGGTGGCGATCACGCCGTCGTGCTCTGCCGTAAACCCCCAAGGTGCCATCATCATCGGCCTGCTTGCTGGTGTGGTGTGTGCCCTGGCCGTCGGCTTGAAGTACAAGTTGGGCTTTGACGACTCTCTGGATGTCGTGGGTGTGCACCTCGTCGGCGGCATCATGGGAACGCTGCTGATTGGCTTCTTGGCCACCAAGGCAGCACCGGCTGGTGTCGATGGCTTGTTCTATGGGGGAGGGCTGTCGCAATTGGGCAAGCAGGCCGCTGGTGCAGGCATCGTGCTGGTGTACTCATTTGTTATCGCCACGCTGATCGGGCTGGTGATCAAATACACCCGTGGCTTCCGAGTCAGCACCGATGATGAGGTCCTCGGCGTGGACTTGTCACTGCACGCTGAGACCGCATACGAATTCAACGAGTCCGGCGGCGGCGGTCACTTTGCCGGCGTTGGTCACGCTGCACGCTCGCACATGGAGGAGGAGTAAATGAAGCTCGTCACTGCAATCATCAAGCCCTTCAAGCTTGAAGATGTGAAGAATGCGCTGGAAGGTACGGGCGTTCATGGCATGACCGTCTCAGAAGCTTCAGGCTTTGGACGTCAGCGCGGACACACAGAGGTGTATCGCGGAGCGGAATACACCGTTGACCTTGTCCCAAAGGTGCGCTTGGAGGTCCTTGCTGATGATGATCGTGTCGACTCAGTCGTCGACGCAATCGTGACGGCCGCTCAGACCGGACGTATCGGCGACGGCAAGGTTTGGGTCGTGCCGGTCGAAAGCATCGTTCGCGTGCGAACGGGCGAGCGGGGATCCGAAGCGATCTGACGATGACAGCTTCCTTCCTCGCCGCGCGTCAGGAGTTGGTGCTGCGCCCTGGGCCGTATGGCCCAGGGCGCAGAGCGGCACTGACAGCCCTGACTGATGACTGGCTTCGCGAGCTGTTTACGGCTGCTGACGCCACCAGGGGCGCCGATATTGCCCTGGTAGCCGTTGGCGGGCACGGTCGGCAGGAGCTGTCTGCTGGAAGCGACTTGGACCTTCTGTTGCTCCACCGCACTGATCCTCGGCGTGCGGCGGTCGTTGCAGACGCGATGTGGTACCCCATCTGGGATTCCGGAATCGCTCTTGACCACAGTGTGCGAACCGCGGCGGAGGCGCGACGCATGGCGTCTGATGACGTCAAGGTTGTCCTGGGGCTCATGGACGCCCGAGTTATTGCTGGTCCAGCTGATTTGGCCGAGCAAGTAAAGAAGGCCGTGTTCTCTGATTGGCGCGCAATGGCGCCGAAGCGACTTCCCGATTTGCAGGCGCTTGTTGAATCCCGTCGCGAGCGTTTCGGTGAACTGGCGCACCTTCTTGAGCCTGATCTCAAGGAGTCATACGGGGGCCTGCGCGAGGCAACAGTCCTTCGCGCCATCGCGGCATCGTGGCTTACTGACGTGCCGCATCACACCTGGTCTGAACAGGTCGACTTCTTGCTTGAAGTCCGCGGGGCCTTGCAGTCCGTTACGGGCAAGAGCGGTGATGTTCTTCTCCTTCAGGAGCAAGATGCAGTCGCTCAGGCTCTTGGCCTCAATGATGCCGATGACTTACTTCGACGGGTCTACATGGCTGGTCGCGCCATCTCGTACGCCTCCGATACGTCGTGGCGTCGTGTCGTTCGCGTGACTCGTCGGGCACCACGCCGAAGCTTTCGACAGGTGCGAAGGTCTGGTCCAGATCGAGTGCCGCTTTCTGATGGCGTGGTTGCTCAGGATGGGGAAGTGGTCCTCGCCAACGACGCACGCCCCGACCGTGATGCCACATTGGTGGTGCGTGCGGCTGCAGCGGCTGCGCAAGCGAGCTTGCCGCTGGCTCAGGTCACTGTTGAGCGTCTGGCCGCCGAGTCAGCACCGATGCCGGTTCCCTGGCCCCGATCCGCGCGTGAGGCATTTGTGTCCCTGTTGGGTGCGGGGGCGTCAACAGTAGCCGTGTGGGAGGCGCTGGATCAGGTAGGTCTCATCGCTCAGCTGATCCCTGGTTGGTCCGTTGTCCGCTCAGCGCCACAGCGCAATGCGATTCACCGATTCACGGTCGATCGACATCTTGTCGAGGCCACGGTGCATGCTTCAGCGTTGACACGGGAAGTCGAACGCCCGGACCTGTTGCTCGTTGGAGCACTGCTGCATGACATCGGAAAGGGCCGCCCCGGTGATCACAGCGAAGTGGGTGCCGAGATCGCTCGTGAGCTTGCGCAGATGATGGGCTTTGATGAGCAGGATCAGGACGTGATCGAAATGATCGCCCGTCATCACTTGCTGTTGCCGGATGTCGCGACCAAGCGTGACCTAGACGATCCGATGACCATAAATTCGGTAACGGCCGTCATTGACTCCCATGCACGTTTGGACTTGATGGCAGCCCTGGTGAAAGCGGATTCCCTGGCGACTGGACCGGCTGCCTGGAGCGAATGGCGCAGGGGATTGATCGCAGATCTGGTTCGACGCTGTCACCTGCAGTTGGCAGGTCAGCCGGTAATCGTTGCTCCGTTGCTCAGCGACGAGCAATTGGCCCTTGCTGCAGGTGAAGGAATTCAGATTCACCTCACGGAAGGTGATGACGATTGCACCCTGGTTATTGCCGCTCCTGATCAGGTCGGTCTTTTGGCGACGGTTGCTGGACTGCTGTCGGTGCACCGGCTGCAAGTTCGAGCCGCAAAGGTGGACACCCAAGCTGATCGAGCGCTGCAGATCTGGACCGTTCGACCGTTGTACGGCGACCCGCCGCCTGTGGCACAGATCGCGAAGGATCTGCGTCGCGCTTTGGACGGTGAACTGGACATCGCCGGCATACTCGCCAAGCGCGAGGAGGCATATGCGCCCACGCGCAAGATGTCGGTGGCCGCTCCGCGAGTTGATTTCATCCAAGGGGCGAGTCGGACCACTGCGGTGCTTGAGGTACGCGCTCACGATGCGCCCGGGCTGCTCCACAAAGTCGCCTCGGCGGTTACCTCAGCCGGTGCCAGCATCATCGGGGCGAAGGTCTCGACGTTGGGGTCGGAAGTAGTGGACGTGTTCTTTTGCACGATGCCCATGGTTTTCCGTTGAGCCAGGACCACGAGGCCGCAGTGGCGATCACGGTGCGAGCCGCGCTGGAGCAGCAAGTAACCTGATCCTGTGTTTGCCTCCCTCTCCGACCGACTTTCCGCCACCTTCAAAGGATTGCGCGGCAAGGGTCGACTGTCTGAGGCTGACATTGATGCCACAGTCCGTGAGATCCGAACGGCTCTGCTGGAAGCCGATGTCGCCCTACCGGTCGTGCGTGAGTTCTGCGCTGCGGTCAAGGAACGGGCCATGGACGTCACGGTCTCCCAGGCACTGAACCCAGCCCAGCAGGTCATCAAGATCGTCCACGACGAGTTAGTGTCAGTCCTGGGTGGAAGTACTCGTGCTCTGCGTCAAGCCAAGAATCCGCCGACGGTTGTGCTCCTTGCAGGCCTCCAAGGCGCAGGCAAGACCACCCTGGCCGGCAAGCTCGCTCTGGATTTAAAGGCCAAGGGGCATACGCCGCTGCTGGTGGCGGCGGATCTGCAACGACCCAATGCTGTGGATCAGCTGCGGGTGATCGCCGGGCAGGCAGAGGTTGCAATCTTCGCCCCCGAGCCGGGCAATGGAGTTGGCGACCCGGTTTCGGTCACGCTCGATGCGCGTGCCTACGCGGAGCACCACCTGCATGACTTCGTGATCGTCGACACAGCTGGACGCTTGGCCATTGACGCTGAGCTCATGGAGCAGCTGCGTCAGGTGAAGTCCGCGGCACGTCCCGACGACACCTTGCTGGTGATCGACGCAATGATCGGTCAGGACGCAGTGCGAACAGCCCAAGAGTTCTCCGACGGCGTCGGATTCGACGGGGTGGTGCTGACCAAGCTCGACGGCGACGCCCGAGGCGGCGCAGCGTTGTCGGTCAAGGGCATCACCGGCAAGCCGATCATGTTTGCCTCAACTGGCGAGAAACTCACTGATTTTGAGGTGTTCCACCCGGAGCGTATGGCCTCTCGCATCTTGAGTATGGGTGACGTGCTCACCTTGATCGAGCAAGCTGAGCGTGCATTTGACGCCAAGCAAGCTGATGCCATGGCCGCCAAGATGGCCAAAGGCCAGGATTTCACGTTGGATGATTTTCTTCAGCAGATGCAGGCAGTGAAGAAGATGGGTTCGCTCGGCAAGCTCATGGGCATGCTTCCAGGCATGGGTGACATGAAGGCGCAACTCGACCAGTTAGACGACCGTGAGTTAGATCGGGTTGCGGCCATCATCCAGTCGATGACCCCCGCCGAGCGTGAGGATCCAAAGATCCTCAACGGCTCGCGCCGGATGCGCATCGCTCGCGGCGCCGGCGCGGCTGTCAGCGATGTCAACAACCTCGTGGAGCGCTTCGGACAGGCCCAGAAGATGATGCGTCAGATGGGCAAGGGGGGAATGCCTGGCATGCCCGGAATGCCCGGGATGGGCGGGAGCAAGAAGGCCAAAGGTAAGTCGGCTCCAGTGCGGTCCAAGAAGGGCCGATCAGGTAACCCGGCCAAGCGTGCGGCGCAGGAATTAGGTTCAGGACCGGACCGCACCGGTTCGATGCTGGGGGTCAACCAGGGATCGGCCGAGTTTGACCCGGCGAATCTGGACCTGCCGCCAGAGCTCAAGAACCTGCTGAATTAGTCGCTGTCCATGGGGCTGGTCTGAGCATCGCTTGCCATCTGGCACAATAGGTGGGCACTTGCCACCCGGATGGCCCTCTACCCAGCCGACGTGGCAGTCCAACAGGTTTTCCCGCCCAACGGTGTCCCCACGCTGTCAGGCGGGTTTGCCATCACAACACAGGAGAAAGCCCACCGTGGCCGTAAAGATCAAGCTCAAGCGCCTTGGCAAGATTCATGCACCTCAGTACCGCATCGTCGTGGCCGACTCGCGCACTGCGCGCAATGGTCGTTCGATCGAAGAACTGGGCATTTACCAGCCGATGCACGATCCCAGCATCATCAAGGTTGACTCAGATCGCGTCCAGTACTGGCTCGGCGTCGGCGCGCAGCCGACCGAAGCAGTCGCCGCGATTTTGAAGGTCACCGGTGACTGGCAGAAGTTCAAGGGCCTGCCGGGCGCCGAAGGTACGTTGCGGATTGCTGAGGCAAAGGTCAGCAAGCTCGTCGCGTATGAAGCTGCCGTGGCCGATGCCGCGAACGAGCCGAAGACTCCGGTGAAGAAGCCCAAGCCGATTGAACCGATTGCAGATTCTGAGCCAACCACGGCACAACTGGTGGCTGAGGCTGATGCGGTGGAGGCTGTCGTGGCTGAAGCCCAGGCAGAGGTCGTCGCGGCGGAGGCTGTTGCTGCTGATGAGGCTGCAGTGGATGCGATCGTGTCTGACGCCGGTGTCGAGGCGGTTGTTGAAGCAGCTGAGGCTTCCGAGTAATGCTCGAAGAAGCCCTGCGGCATCTGGTGGCGGGCATCGTTGACCATCCGGAAGATGTCGCGGTATCTGAGCGAAATCAGCGACGTGGCAAGTGCTTGGACGTGAGCGTGCACCCAGAGGACATGGGCCGGGTCATCGGTCGAGCCGGACGCACTGCCTCGGCCTTGCGCACCGTGGTGACTGCTCTCAACGATGGACGTGGAGTACGTATCGATTTCCTCGACGTCGCTGAGCGCTAATCACCGTGAGAGTGGTCGTCGGTCGAATCGGGCGACCACATGGCATCCGCGGCCAGGTAACCGTGGAGTGCCGAACGGATGAGCCTGATGTGCGATTCGCGCCTGGCGCTCAGTTACTGACGGAGACGTCCTCGCTGACGGTTGAGTCAAGTCAGTGGCATTCAGGACGACTGCTCGTGCAGTTTGCCGGTGTCACCGACCGAAATGAGGCTGAACACCTACGCGACACCATTGTCAGCATCGATCGTGATCCGGCTCAGATGCCCGAGGAATCGGACGAGTACTACGACTCGGCCCTGATCGAGTGCCAGGTGATGACCGATGATGGAACCGTTGTCGGGACGGTGTCCGAGGTGTTGCATCTGCCTGGCCAGGATCTGCTGGTAGTGACCGCCGGTGACGCGGAGTTCCTGATCCCATTCGTAGAAGCGATCGTTCCCACCGTTGATGTGGCCAATCGTTCCATCGTCATTACCCCGCCGGACGGACTACTGGAGTAGCCGTGCGCATAGACATTCTCACGATATTCCCGAGCTTCCTTCAACCGCTTCAACTGTCATTGATGGGCAGGGCCGCTGAGTCTGGACTCGTGGATGTGCACGTGCATGATCTACGGCAGTGGACGCACGATCGGCATCGAACCGTGGATGACACCCCATACGGTGGCGGTCCGGGCATGGTGATGGGCCCAGAGCCTTGGGGCGAGGCGCTGGACGAAATTGCCACGATGTCAGGCGACCGTCCACATTTGGTCATTCCGACCCCATCAGGACGGTCGTTTGCTCAGCCGATTGCCCGTCAGTTCAGTACTCGACCTTGGTTGGTCTTTGCCTGCGGACGGTACGAGGGTATCGATGCCCGCGTCGCCACGTATTTCGCCAATGACCCCAGGTGGGATGGGGTGGGCCAGTGGTCCATTGGGGATTACGTCCTGGCCGGTGGTGAGGTAGCCGCCATGGCGATGATTGAGGCGGCGGTTCGATTGGTGCCGGGCGTGTTGGGCAATGCTGAGTCGTTCCAGGATGACTCATTTGCTGACGGGCCCATGAGTGACCTCCTGGAGGGTCCGGTATTCACCAAGCCGGTGGAGTGGCGAGGGCTTTCGGTCCCCGATGTGCTGCTCACAGGGCATCACGCCCACATCCGGGCGTGGCGCCTGCGGCAGGCTCAGGAACGCACCGCGGAAAATCGACCCGACTTGCGCCCCATGCCAGACCTCCCGGAGGTCAATTAGGGCTAGAAGGGGACCTATGGCAGACTACGTGGGCCGCGACACGCTGGTGCAATCTCTGCCACAGGGGAGCGCATCAGTCACGGCATCGGATTCATCCCCATCAATCCGTGGGCGGCCTGTGGCGCCTGCAGGAAGCGAATGACATGCATACCCTGGACAGCGTTGACGCCGCATCACTGCGTTCCGATATCCCTGCCTTCCGCGCCGGAGACACCGTGAAGGTGCACGTGAAGGTCATTGAAGGTAACAAGAGCCGTATTCAGGTCTTCCAAGGCGTGGTTATCGCCCGCTCCGGAGCGGGTATCAATGAGACCTTCACCGTTCGCAAGGTTTCCTACGGCGTCGGTGTCGAGCGCATTTTCCCGATTCACACCCCGACCGTCGACAAGATCGAATTGGTCAGTCGTGGAGACGTGCGGCGCGCCAAGTTGTATTACCTGCGCGAATTGCGTGGCAAGAAGGCCAAGATTCGCGAGCTTCGCGATACCCCCAAGACCAGCGCCTAGTTCGCTGCGCCTGGGTTCGAGGACAAGGTTGTCGCTGAGTGAGTAAGGGCTCCAAGTCAAATTGGTGGGACATTCCGCTCACGCTGGCGATCGCCGTTGGAGTTGTCCTGCTAATTACGACATTTGTCGTGAAGCCATTTTCCATTCCCTCCGAATCGATGGAAAACACGCTGTTGATCGGGGATCGTGTCCTGGTGAATCGCATGGTGTATCACGTGCGCCCGGTACAGCGCGGCGATGTCATCGTGTTCGACGGAACCGATTCCTTCGTACCGGCATCCGAAGTTCCCCAGCGCGATCCGATCACCGGCGCCATCGCATGGGTTGGCCAGTCGCTGGGCCTCATGCAGCCTGACAGCACTGATTTCATCAAGCGCGTTATCGGCGTTGGTGGGGATCACGTCCAGTGCTGTGACGCGCAAGGGCACCTGACGGTCAATGGCAAAGCACTCGACGAGCCATACCTGTATCCCGGTGACGTAGCCAGTCTGGACCCGTTCGATGTGATCGTCCCGCCGGGAAAGTTATGGGTAATGGGGGACCATCGGTCGGACTCGGCTGACTCTCGGTCGCACATGGGCGATCCAGGTGGGGGCTTCGTTCCGGTGGATAAGGTCGTCGGCCGTGCGATGGCAGTCCTGTGGCCGATCAGTCAGCTGCAGATCTTGTCCATTCCTCCGACCTTTAACGACATCCCGAATCCCACTCCTTCGCCCAAGTAGGCGACCGCGGCATAGGTCCGGCAAGTACCGGACACGCCCTCAAATGGCAGTGGGTTTGTCGGGGCAAGCGTGAAACCATTCGGTCATGGCCGTTTCTGCACGACAGGCGAGCCAGCCAGCGGAGCCGCTACCCGCTTACTCGGCAAGGCGGCCAAATGGGGCGCGGATCCTTCGCAACCTTGCCCTTCTGTTGGTGGTCGCCGCATGCGCCGCGCTATTGATCCGTGCCTGTGTCGCGCATGTGGATTGGGTGCCAACGAGTTCCATGCAACCGACAATGTTCCCCAATGAACGCATCGTTTCTGAGAGCCTGAGTCAGCACCTGGCCGGGGTGCAGCGAGGTCAAGTGATCGTGTTCGCCGAACCAGATGACTGGTCCGCACCGCCCACCGCACAACAGTCCGTCGTACATCGTTCCCTAACGTGGATAGGAATCGCCGCTCCTGCCTCGGGAACGGTCCTGGTCGAGCGGGTCATCGGCGTTGGCGGGGATCATGTGGCGTGCTGCGACGCGCAAGGACACATCGTGCTCAACGGCGTGCCCCTGATAGAGCCATATGTTAATGGACGAACCGACCAGGTACGGTTCAGTGTCGATGTGCCCAACAATGGGCTCTTCGTTCTCGGTGACAATCGTGGGTCCTCGGCTGACTCCAGGTACCACTTGAGCCAAAATGCAGGATCAGTAACGGCATCGAGCGTTCAGGGACACGTAGTTGCCATTCTTTGGCCAGCTGCGCGGGCCTCGATCGTGAGCACACCATCACTGTTCGCGAATCCGGCCATCGCAGCCGGCAGCGGGATGCAGTAGTGCCTGATCTGTCGCTGGAGCGTGAGTTACTGGCCAGCGGTGCTCAGTTGATTGGCGGCGTTGACGAGGTCGGTCGGGGGTCATTGGCCGGTCCGGTATGCGTGGGAATCGCAATTGTGGACGCCTCGACTGCCCAAATGCCCGTTGGACTGGACGATTCGAAAGTGTTGTCCCCGGTTCGGCGCGCTGCTTTGGAACCAGTTATTGCGCAATGGGCGCGAGCCGTCGTGATTGGAACGGCGGACAGTCATGAGATTGACGCGGTGGGGATCGTTGCTGCCATGCGGCTTGCTGCCATTCGTGCCTTTGACCAGCTCAGCCAGCGCGGACTCGAGCCCGATGCGGTGATTTTAGATGGTAGTCACAATTGGTTGCGATCCGATTCGTTATTCGAGGAAGACGACTCACGCGTGCTGGATCGACTTCAGGGGCATGTACACACCAAGGTCAAGGCCGATCGCGCCTGCGCGTCGGTTGCTGCGGCCAGTGTTATGGCAAAGCAACATCGGGACCGCCGCATGATTGCCCTGGACCGGGAATACCCGCAGTACCAGTGGTCGGGCAACAAGGGGTACGCCTCGGCAGGTCACATTCAAGCCCTGGCCTCGGTCGGCCCCAGCCCATTTCACCGGTTGAGCTGGTCACTTCCTGGGATTGTCCCCACGCCGTAGGCAGTCATTGGACCGTCCTCGCCGACTCAAGTGCCACGATAGTGACATGCAGGCAGTTGGCTCATCGATGGTTCCGAGTGAACTGGATGCAGCTTGCGATCGGTTCGCGGTGTACCTGCTTGATGAGCGAGGTCGCAGCGCGAACACGGTTCGCGCTTACGTGGCTGATGTGCGCGCGCTCTGCGAGTTCGCCATGCAACGTGGCGTGCTTGCCCCGGTGGATCTGGATCTATCGCTGATACGTGGCTGGCTCGCCGGGTACACCCGTGGGCAGTATGCGCGCTCAACAGTGGCACGAAAGGCAGCCTCCGCACGAGCGTTTACCGCCTGGTGTGCCAGACGGGGCCTGGTTACCGTAGACCCCGGACAGCGTCTGGCCAGCCCCAAGGCATCAAGTCGCCTGCCCCACGTCCTGGACCATGCTGACGCTCAGCACTTGATGGAGCATGCTGCGGTGGCTGCAGACGATGGTGAGCGTTGTCGCCTGCGGGACCGAGCAATCGTTGAATTGCTCTACGCCACGGGAATGCGAATCGCTGAGCTATGCGCGATGAATATGAATGACATCAATCATGCCCAACATGTCATCGTGGTCACTGGCAAAGGGGATAAGCAGCGCATCGTGCCTTACGGCCGACCGGCAGCGCAGGCACTGTCGGACTGGCTTGCTGTGCGATCGCTGGGAATGCGCACGCCGTCCCCGGCCGTGTTCATTGGGGAACGCGGTGGACGGCTGGACTCCCGAGTGGCGCGCTCGGTGGTCAATCGGCTAGCGCGGGAAGCCGGGTTACCTGAGATCTCCCCGCATGCCTTGCGTCACACGGCCGCCACACACGTGCTTGAGGGGGGTGCCGACTTGCGCGCAGTCCAGGAACTGCTGGGACATGCCTCCCTTGCCACAACTCAGCGCTACACCCATGTCTCGGTTGAGCGCCTACGTGCCAGCTATCGTCAGGCTCACCCGAGATCAGTGGATACTGACCGATAATCGGACATTGGCCGGGAGCGGTGGTTCGAGGCAGGTCGCAGGAGCGCTACCATTGCGCTATCTCCCTTGGGAGAAATTCGCACGACACGAGCCAGCCGCGCTGGATGTCGGGCACTCGGTTTCCTTCGGGAACGTGTCCTGCAGTGTCGTCAGGGGTGGCAACGCCAGTTGGCACCGACAACCGACGCGCGCTTTGGCGCGCCTGTAGAAAGGGCCAGCATGGCCGTAGTTACCATGCGTCAGCTCCTTGAGAGCGGCGTTCATTTTGGTCATCAGACCCGTCGTTGGAACCCGAAGATGAAGCGGTTCATCTTCACTGAGCGCAACGGCATTTACATCATCGATTTGCAGCAGTCCCTGTCGTATATCGATCGTGCGTACGAGTATGTGAAGGAAACAGTTGCCCATGGCGGCACTGTGATGTTCGTGGGAACCAAGAAGCAAGGCCAGGAAGCCATTGCTGAGCAGGCGACCCGTGTTGGCATGCCGTATGTCAATCATCGCTGGCTCGGCGGGATGCTGACCAATTTCTCCACGGTGCACAAGCGCCTGCAGCGTCTGAAGGAGTTGGAACTCATTGACTTCGACGATGTTGCAGCCTCCGGCCTGACCAAGAAGGAACTGCTGGTACTGCGCCGGGAGAAGGACAAGCTCGAGCGCACCCTTGGCGGTATCCGCGAGATGAACAAGATCCCGAGCGCGATTTGGGTCGTGGACACCAAGAAGGAGCACATCGCGGTCGGGGAAGCGCACAAGCTTGGCATTCCCGTGATTGCCGTACTCGATACCAATTGCGATCCCGATGAGGTCGATTTTCCGATTCCGGGGAACGATGACGCGATTCGCTCCGTGGCGTTGCTGACTCGTGTGATCGCGGACGGCGTCGCCGAAGGTCTGATTGCTCGTGCGGGTGCGGCAACTACCGCCACCGGTTCTGAAGAGCCGCTTGCCGACTGGGAGCGAGAGCTGCTGGCCGGCGAAGCTGCCGAAGCAGTTGCCGAGGCTGCGGTCGAGGCTGTTGTTGCAGAGGCAGTCTTCGAAGCTGTTGCTGAAGCCATCACCGAAGCCTGATTCCTGGAGGATTGATCAACACCATGGCGAATATTTCTGCCGCCGAAGTTAAGAAGCTGCGCGATGCTACGGCCGCGGGCATGATGGAATGCAAGAAGGCGCT
>CAIKZY010000003.1 GCA_903832025.1 uncultured Actinomycetes bacterium | reverse complement strand
GCGTTACTCATTTTTTGCTTCCTATCGTTGAGGGGACACGATTACTGGGGCAGTCGCGACCCTACTCCGATGCCACGTACAACACACCAATACAGGAAGATTGTTGCTGAGTGACGCGTGGAAATGGTGAAAGCGAAGGCTTCGTGGTGCACCACGAAGCTCTTTTTCCGCTTAGGACGCTGCGATTGCAGAGGCGGCTGCGGGAATTACTGCAGCGCCTCCCTTCGTAATTTCTGTGGCGGTCGTGCCGGCGCCGGAGACATCGCTGAGTGATGCGTGGCTGGCGCTTATGTCCGCGTGAGTAGGTGTGGGGACACCGGCTGCCTTGAGGATCTCGGCGCGCTCGGCCGGGGTACCAGCTGCCATGACCTTATTGGCGAGGTCAGGATCGCTACTGAGTGCTTTCGCTGCTTGGTGAAATGCGTTACTCATTTTTTGCTTCCTATCGTTGAGGGGACACGATTACTGGGGCAGTCGCGACCCTACTCCGATGCCACGTACAACACACCAATACAGGAAGATTGTTGATGAGTGACGCATGTAAATGGTGAAAGCGAAGGCTTCGTGACGCACCCAGGTGCACCACGAAGCCTTTTTCTCTTAGGACGCTGCGACTGCAGACGCAGCTGCGGGGACTCCTGCGCTGACGCCGTTCGCCACATCTGTGCCGGTGTTGCCAGCGCCGGAGACATCGCTGAGCGATGAATGGAAGGCACTGACGTCCGCGTGGCTAGGAACGGGGACACCGGCTGCCTTGAGGATCTCGGCACGCTCGGCCGGGGTGCCGGCTGCCATGACCTGCTTGGCGAGTTCCGGGTTTTCGTTCATTGCTTTGCTGGCCTCGGAGAAATTGGTGCGCATGGGTAGTCCTCACTATCGATGGGGGAACTCTAGACACGAGCAATCTAGGCCTGAACCTGATGATGGTCAATGAACGTCGGGAAAACGATTGAGGAACATAAGGAACGAACATAAGAAACAGAGTGAAGAATTCGTGGTCCGCCTTGGTGCACCACGAAACCCCTTCTGATTATGAAGCTGCGACGGCAGTTGCCGCTGCGGGAACTCCTGCAGGAGCGCCTGCGACAATAACCGGTGAGTTGCCTTGAGGATCTCAGCGCGCTCGGCAGGGGTGCCGGCTGCCATGAGCTGGTTGGCGAGGTCGTGGAATCGCACTGTTGACATTCACCTTGAGTACGGAATGATACGCGAGTATGAGGGCGGAAATGGGTCAGGCCGATGGCGGTCGACCAGCAGGCATTGAAGTCCTTGACCGTATGATTCAGCAGCGCCTAGAGATCATCGAAATCGCAAAATCACTTCAGTGGGCACAGTCAGCGGTCGGGAAAACCGGGAAAACCTCAAGTATTCGAACGAGTTCCAGCGTTTTTCTACCACTTCTGTCGTTCAAGAGTCCCCTGTGATCCATGAACTAGTCAACAAGTACGAACGGGACCAAAGTTTCGAACCACACACCGACTACTTCGCCGCATCCGATCGGGTAGTTTCAGCGGTGGACTACCTGAACACCGTGGCAGTCGGGGGCGACACGACCTTCATTCACAATGACAATTCCGTATCGCCAGTTGAGGGGCGCGTGTTCCTCTGCCCATCAAACTATCTATCTCGCCCTGCCGGAATCCCACCGGCCTCAGGAACCAAATACAGCGCTGCCTTCTGGGCTCGCGGATAGAGAGAGTGGCCCCCCATGAGCACACCTGAAGCGGCACCGCCGGCTGTCCCAGCCACACCATCCGCACCTGCACCTGCACTCGCGCCTGCTCAGGGACTCTCCCCCGAGCGCCTTGATCAGGTGATCTCAACCACCAGCCCTCGCGGATGGATTGCGCTCATCGCCGTCTTCGTGATCGTCCTGGCAACCCTTATCTGGTCCATCGTCGCGAGCCTCTCGCAGCAGACCACCGCACTGGGCGTGGTCTCCTCTCTCGCGTACACCGAAACCGTGACCGCGACGACGGAAGGCATCTTCAATGCAGCCGGTCTCTTGACCACCGCTCAAGTTCAGAAGGGCCAGGTCATCGGGACCATCGCCCCGTATGACGGCTCAGCACCCGTAAACATAACGGCGTCGGCAACCGGCACACTAGGTTCGGTCGGCCAATACAACGGATCCGGAGTCAAGCCCGGCGATGTCATCGCCAATGTGGAGATAGCCCCAGACCCGGCCAAGGGCATCATCATCATCACCTACCTGTCAGCAAACGACGCAAGCACCTATTTTCCCGGTCAATCCACGACCGTGAGCATTACCAATCTCGCGCAGAGCGCGACTACCTCTGCAACGGCAACCGTTGTGAGCGTGGCCAGCACACCCTCCAACAACCAGGCAATGCTGCTCCAGGCTGATACCGAAGCCACAGTGAACTCCTGGCAGAAGCAGGCGGGTGGCGAGGCCTATGCAGTGATCTTGAGCATCGCCAGTTCTGCCGATATTCAAGCGAACCTGGTCCCGCGCGCTCGTCAACTCGTGCAGATCGTCAACACCTACGGGAGCGTTCACCCCATTGACCTGCTGTTCGGGGCGAAGTAATGACTGACACCGAAGTAGCGCCCCCCGCAGCACCGGCTAAGTCCATCAATGAAATTTCCTCGATGCCACATCGTGCGAAGGTTCCGACGATCTTGCAGCAAGCCGCTGTCGAGTGCGGAGCCGCCAGCCTGGGCATGGTGCTCGCCTCGATGGACCGATGGGAACTCCTGAGCACCCTCCGCGAGCAATGTGGAGTCAACAGGGATGGTGCCTCCGCAGTCCAGATCGTAACCGCGGCCGCGGAATATGGGCTCGACTACGATGCTCGCCGCGGAACAGTTGCTGAACTCGATGGCATTGCCGTGCCAGCGATTATCTGGTGGCACCGCTCGCATTTCATGGTCCTTGAAGGTTTTCACGATGGCAAGTTCTACGTGAATGACCCCGGCCGCGGCCCATATGCCGTGGATGCAGATGACTTTGCTGCTGGATATTCAGGTGCTGCCATCACCCTGACCAAGACCGCCGCCTTTAAGTCGGGCGGGCATAAGTTCCGGGTCACTCCAGCACTCATGCGTCGCCTGCGGCAGAGCAAGGTCGGCGTGAACTACGCCATCCTTGCTGGGGTACTCGCAATGCTCCTTGGGCTGGTCACCGCACCCATCGCGTCTATATTCATCGACGAGGTTCTCGGCCAGGGAACCCAGGCGATCCTGGCTCCCTTGGTCATCATCCTTCTCTCGATTGGGATATTCCGCGGTGGTCTGACCATCTTGGAGTATGGGGTCATCAGCAAACTGCAGGCAAAACTCACGCTCGTTGGTGATACCGGCTTCATCTCCACTCTCATGCGCATGCCAATGACCTTCTTCCTCGAACGCTCAATCGGTGACCTGAGCCAACGAGTCGGCTACAACGCAAGCGTTGCCTCGCTACTGGCCAGCCAAATGGCCAGTGCCGGCATTGCCCTGCTCGGTGCTGTCGGATACGGCGCACTCCTGCTGTATTACAACGTGTGGATCGGCCTGGTCGTCATCGGTCTCTCATTGCTCAACGTCGTCGCACTTCGCCT
>CAIKZY010000002.1 GCA_903832025.1 uncultured Actinomycetes bacterium | reverse complement strand
TAGCGACACGCCGTTCGAACATGTGTTTGATTTCGGGCACTACACCAGTGCGCTGGGGACCTCGACGTCTTCGCAGACAGCGCGCCACACCGTCTTTGTATCAACACCGGCGGCCAATGCGCCGTTCACCGTCACTCCCAATGACTGCAGCACCACATCGCTCGCCCAAGAGTGGGCATATGCCGAGCCGAAGACTGCTTCCATTCGGTCCCAGAAATCGGTCAGGCGCATGGCCGGGGAAACCGAATCAAATCATCAAAGCCGGGTGCGGGGCTGTCTCGGCCTCAGCCAGGTGTGAACTCACCGAGGACAAGACGTCCGAGAGGGGAACATGGAGCGCATCGCAGATGGCCGCCAGCAACTCCGACGAGGCTTCTTTTTGTCCTCGTTCGACTTCGGACAAATAGCCCAACGACACCGCCGCGGCAGCAGAGACCTCGCGCAGGGTACGACCCTGATCCTGACGACGGCGCCGAAGCTCGTCGCCGATCACGTGACGCAGCACGATCATGTTTCCTCCTTGCTCACCTACTTTAACGCCCTGCTCGTTCTCCGCATTCCCAATGGGCAGACTCAGGCTGATCGATCCGCAAACCGCTTCCATGGGATCTACTCCCCCGCGTTGCGCTCCCTCAAGATGTACTCCCCGAGCGCTACAGCCGCAGCAGCCGCCTGCTCCCGAATCTGCTGGCGACCGCCGGTGAAGTGTTCCTCCCGGCTGAGCGTGAAACCGCGCAAGGTTGCGGCAATCCACACCGTGCCAACGGGCTGGCCGTCTAAGGCGTCGGGTCCAGCTACTCCTGTGGTGGCCAGGCCCAGGTCGGACTGCAGCACCACTGTGCATCGCTGGGACATGGCTTCGGCAACTGACTGACTGACCACGTGCTCCAGCAGCATCGGGTTGATACCCAGGACGGTGTCCTTGACTTCGGTCGCGTACGCCACCACACCACCCTTGAAGGCGGCTGACGCCCCGGGGACTTGGGCCAGCAAGTCACAGACCAGCCCAGCGGTCAGCGATTCAGCGGTGGCAACGGACAGTCCGCGCCGGGTGAGCGTGGCCAGAAGGGTTTCAGCACTCACCGCACGACACCATCCTTGGTAGCTACGCCCGGGAGCTGCTTGCGCAGGCGCAGAGCATGAAAAACGTAATCCACCCCGGTGGCGACCGTCAGAACCAGGGCCAGACCCATCACGGCCTGGGCTGCGACGTGCCACCAGGAAAGGCCCGGCATAGCAAACAAGTACATCGCGATCGCAAGAATCTGAGCGAGTGTCTTGACCTTCCCACCGCGCGAGGCGGGAATAATCCCATGCCGGATCACCCACAGGCGCAGCGCCGTTACTCCGAGCTCACGAAACACGATGATCGCGGTGATCCACCATGACAGGTCTCCGATGATGGACAAGGCGACCAGCGCCACGCCAGTCAAGGCCTTGTCGGCAATCGGATCGGCCACCTTTCCGAAGGTGGTCACGGTGCCAGTGGCTCGAGCGATCGCACCATCGAGCAGGTCCGTCAATGCTGCCGCCAAGAACACGATGCCGGCGGCGCAACGCTGCCAACTCCCAGGGGTGGCATCCAGGACCAGCAGCCAGGCCATGATCGGGACGCAGGCAAGCCGCACGATCGTCAGGGCGTTGGGAAGGTTTACCGCGCTCACATCGTTAGCATCATCTCCGGCGTGGTCAAGGCTCATGCACGCTCCGCGATCAGGTCCACCCCATCGGTTGCGACCACTGACGCCGAAACCAGCTGCCCCACGACCAGGTCATCGACAGCGATCGGGATGAATGTCGCGCCATCCTCAGGACCTTGGTGGCTTGCGCGTCCCACCGCCACCAGGCCGAGCTCATCATCGTGCTCCACTGCTTCGACCAACACGGCCACGTGTTGACCGATGCGTTCCTCGGCGCGCTGGGACATCACTTCGTCGCACAACGCGGCCAGGTGCTCCACACGAGCTGCAATCTCGGCTTCGTCCAGATGCTCGTCAAGGTCGGCAGCCTCGGTCCCATCTTCATCGGAGTAGCCGAATACCCCCACCGCGTCCAGCCGTCCCTGCTCGACGAACGCACACAATTCATCGAAGTCCGACTGGGACTCACCGGGAAAACCAACGATGAAGTTCGAACGGATGCCCGCATTCGGCGAAAGCGTGCGAATCGTGGCGATCAGAGCCAGGAAGTCATCCGTGCCGCCAAACCGTCGCATGCGACGCAGCACCGAAGCGCTGGCATGCTGGAAGGACAGATCGAAATAATCAGCCACTCCCCGCGTGGAAACCATGGTCTGCAGCAATGACGGACGCACTTCCGCTGGCTGCAGGTATGCCACGCGCACGCGATCAATTCCTTCCACGGCAGCGATCTGCGGCAGCAGCGCTTCCAGCAGCCGCAGGTCCCCGAGGTCCTTTCCGTAGGACGTGGAGTTCTCGCTGACCAAGATCACTTCCTTGGCATGCTCCCCGGCCAGCCACAGTGCCTCGGCAAGGACCTCAGCCGGCGGCCGCGAGACGAAGGCTCCGCGAAAACTGGGGATTGCGCAAAAGGCGCAACGCCGATCACAGCCTGATGCCAGTTTCAACGGCGCGATCGGGGAATCCTCCAGTCGGTGTCGAAGCACCGGGGGCGCCCAGCTGGTGCCGATCTCCACCTCGGCCGCCTGATGACCAGGTACCACCACGGCCGCGGCCGGACGCTCCACCGGGCTGATCGGCAATAGCGTGCGACGGTCCTTCGGAGAATGCGCTGTGAGTACCTCACCGCTCATCACCTGGTGTAACCGTTGCGAAATATCGGGGTAGTCGTCAAAGCCCAACACGGCATCTGCCTCAGGCATGGCTCCGGCCAGTTCGATGCCGTACCGCTCAGACAGACAACCAACTGCTACGACAGCCCTCGGGCCCGAATCGCCAGATTTCAGGTCTGCCGCTGCCAGGACGGCGTCAATAGAGTCCTTCTTGGCAACCTCGACGAATCCACAGGTGTTGACCACAACCGCATCGGCCTTGGCCGGGTCCTGCACCACTTCCCAACCGTCAGCAATCAATCGGCCGGCAAGCTCTTCGGTGTCAACCTCGTTGCGCGCACATCCGAGGGTGACCAGGGCAACCTTCTGCGCAGCGGTCATGCGTCAAGCCTATGGGCTCACTCTGGGATCGTGAACATCACGGCAACGCTGCCCTTAGTAGTCCAGTCCCTGGCTCGTCTGGTCAAACTCTTCCACCAATGCCTGTGGGTCCAGCCCCAGGATCGGTGCCATCATCCGTAACTGACCGCGGGCGTAAATGGTTCCCCCGCACAAGGAGAAGTCATCAGCTTCCATGGCGGCGATAATCGATGCGCGCATCTTGGTTGCGTCAGACAGCTGCTCCAGGGACATGCCGGCAGCGGCACGTGCTCGAGCGATGCTCTGACCAGCGCTCATGTCACACTCCCGCATCCTGGTTGCGCCCCGTGCTGGGCAGTCTAGATGCGCCGGCACCCCCGTGCCAGGCAAATGCTGTCCCCAGTCCCAGTTCAGCCTTCCCCGCGGATTAAGGCGATCACTGAAGGCAGTTCATCCGCCGTCACCAGCACCTCGCGTGCCTTTGATCCCTCACTGGGCCCAACCACCCCACGAGATTCCATCAGATCCATGAGTCGACCTGCCTTGGCGAACCCGACGCGCAGTTTGCGCTGAAGCATCGAGGTCGAACCAAACTGCGTCGAGACCACCAGTTCGACCGCCTGCAAGAGCACGTCAAGATCGTCACCGATATCGGCATCGACCTCCCTGCTGGCAGCTACCGGGGCGGTGACCTCCTCGATGAACTCAGCTTCCATCTGGGTCTTGCAGTGGTTGACGATCGCCCGAATCTCATGCTCAGATACGAAGGCGCCTTGGATGCGAATTGACTTATTGGCACCCATCGGCAGGAACAGGCCATCACCTTGTCCAACCAGTTTTTCCGCACCGGGTTGATCCAAGATGACGCGGCTGTCCGCGAGCGATGATGTGGCAAAGGCAAGCCGTGATGGCACGTTGGCCTTGATCAGGCCGGTGACCACATCCACGCTCGGGCGCTGCGTGGCCAGGACAAGGTGAATGCCGGCCGCTCGAGCCAACTGGGTGATTCGCACGATTGAGTCTTCGACGTCGCGCGGGGCAACCATCATCAGGTCCGCCAGCTCATCAACAATGACCAGCAGATATGGGTACGGCTCCAACAGGCGCTCACTGCCTGGAAGCGGAGTGACCTTGCCCGTGCGAACGGCCTTGTTGAAGTCATCAATATGACGGAATCCGAAATGCGCAAGATCGTCGTAGCGACGATCCATTTCCTTGACGACCCATTGCAAGGCGTCCGCAGCCTTCTTGGGGTTGGTGATAATCGGCGTAATCAAGTGAGGAACGCCCTCATAGGCAGTCAATTCCACCCGCTTGGGATCCACCAAGATCATGCGAACTTCAGCAGGCGTTGAGCGGATCAGCACCGAAGTGATCAGGGAGTTGATACAGCTGGACTTGCCGGCACCGGTAGCACCGGCAACAAGGATGTGCGGCATCTTGGCCAGGTTGGCCACCACGAATCCGCCTTCGACGTCCTTGCCCAGCGCCACGGTCATCGGGTGTACTTCAACTCCCGCAGCCTTGCTGCGCAGCACATCGCCGAGAGCGACCAATTCTCGGTCGGTATTGGGGATCTCAATCCCGATGGCCTTCTTACCGGGAATGGGACTGAGAATGCGCACGTCGGCACTTGCCACGGCGTAGGCGATGTTCTTACTCAGCGCCGTCACGCGCTCGACCTTGACACTTGGGCCTAGCTCAATCTCGTAACGAGTCACCGTGGGACCACGCATGAAACCCGTCACCGATGCATCGATGCCGAATTGCTCCATGACCTCGGTCAGCGCTGCCACGACTTGGTCGTTTGCCTTGGTTGCGGTCTTGTGTGCCGGTCCGGCCTTCAAGGTGTTGATGTCCGGAAGCTGATAGTCGCTGGCCAATGCCAGCTGCTTGGCGCGAACCGGCTTTGCCGTGTCGACAGCCGGGGCGGTGATTGCAACGGTCTGGCTTCGGGCAGGGTGCACGTCGATGGCTTGAGTGAGCGCATGTTCAGCAGGTGCTGCAGGAGGGACCTGCGACATCAGCAGCGCCGCTGGTCGCTCGTCGTCGGGGATCGGGGTAATGAATGGCTCATCACCGGCAAGCTCATCGAGCTCGGAAATGTAGTCCTCATCGTCGTAATCTTCGAAATCTTCACTCGCGTGCGCTTTCCGCGGCACGCGCCGCGCCAGCCACCGAATACCCGAGCCGGTACCAGCTACTACTTCAGCGACCGGTGTCGCTGTCGCGACCAGGACGCCGGTGATGGCGATCACGACCAGGATCAGCCCAGCGGGAAACACCCCAAGAGCGGAGGCTGCCGGCGAACTGGCGATCCACCCGATCACCCCGCCGGCACCGTCCATCGCCTGCGCACCTGAACTCGGCGTGGGCGTGCCACACAGCAGGTGCCACAATCCAAGGACGGCCACCGCAATTGCGATCCCACCCAGCAGCACACGGCGAAGGGCGGGTCGGTCATCGGGATGGCGCAGCACCTGCCAGGCCAAGGCCGCCAGCACGACGGGCAGTACATACGCACCGCGTCCGGTCAAACTGATCGCGATCACGCCCATCCAGGACACGAACCAGGCTCCCACGTGCAGCCAGACTGCCGCCGCACAACCGACCGCTGCCAGGAGCAGGGTCAGCCCCAGTCGGTCTCGCGGTACCTCGGCCACGACCCCACCATCACGACCCAACCGTCGCACCACGGTGCCAGTCACGTGCGCCGAGCCGTTCCAGGCAGACTTCACCGCCCGGCCACTGGCAGCGAACAATCGGGCTAACGGGCCGGGTTGAACCGCCTTGCGCGATGTTGCCCGCGGCTTGGACGTAGTGCGACCGGCCGGCTTGCGGCCCTTGGGGGAAGATCCGCGGCCTGCACGCGAACGCGCAGGCGCGGACGTACGAGACGCCATGCCTGGAGCCTAGTGATCAAACCCCATCAGTCTCGGTAGTCACACGTGTCACGACTGGGCGTGTCGCGAAGCGCTAGGCCTCAACCACCACCGGCACGATCATGGGCCGCCGGCGATGCTGGTTGGATACCCAACGCCCAACCTCGCGTCGAATGCGCTGCTGGAGACCATGGGTGTCCTCCACCCCATCGCGCAAGGCGTCCTCGAGCACGATCCGCACTTTGGTCAAAATGGGCTCGAATTCGCTGTCGTCAAGCCCAAGTCCGCGAGCGTGGATCTCCGGGCCAGCGACCACCTTGGCCTCCACGATGTCCACTGCAGCGAAGATCGAGATGAAACCCTCCTCGCCCAGCATGCGGCGATCCTTGAGAAGTGTTTCGGTGACATCGCCCACGCTTGACCCATCCACGTAGACGTAGCCCACCGGCAGGTGCCCAGTCACTGTGGCGACACCGTCGACGAGATCTATCACGGTGCCGTCTTCGGCCATCAGCACGTGCTCAATGCCGACGCTAGTGGCCAATTGGGCATTTGCTCGCAAGTGGCGCCATTCTCCGTGCACGGGGAATGCGTACCGGGGCTTGACGATGTTGTACGCGTAGCGAAGTTCCCCCGCTGAGGCGTGACCGGAAACGTGGACCAGCGCATTGGCTTTGTGAACGATCGTCGCTCCCAACTTGGTCAGGCCGTTGATCACCCGGTTCACGGAGTTCTCGTTCCCTGGGATCAGCGATGACGCCAGCACGATGGTGTCTGCCGGGCCGACACTGATGGCATGGTCGCGGCTCGCGATTCGCGACAGCACCGCCATGGGCTCCCCCTGGCTTCCGGTGCAGATCAGCACCGCTCGGTCATCCGGCAGTTCGGTGATGGCATCGCTGGAAATAAGCGTGTCTCCCGGAATGGTCAAGTAGCCAAGATCCCGGGCGACCCCCATGTTGCGCACCATGGATCGACCGATGAAGGCCACCTTCCGATTGTGCGCAACCGCTAGGTCGATTACCTGCTGAACGCGGTGCACATGCGAGGCGAAGCTGGCCACGATGATGCGTCCCCTGGCACGCATGAACACTGAGTCCAGGACCGGGATGATGTCTCGCTCGCTGGGAACGAAGCCAGGCACCTCGGCGTTGGTCGAATCGACCATGAAAATATCAACACCAGCATCGCCAATGCGTGCAAAGCCATTCAGGTCGGTAATGCGTCCGTCGAGGGGAACCTGATCCATCTTGAAGTCGCCGGTGTGCAGGACGACACCGGCATCGGTGGTGATGGCCAGGGCCAGGGCATCAGGGATCGAGTGATTGACCGCTAAGAACTCCACCATGAACGGGCCGAGCTGCATTCGCTGGCCTTCGGCGACGACCTGGGTGTCGGCCTTGATGCGGTGCTCCTTGAGCTTGGCCTCCAGCAGCGCCAGGGTCAGGCGCGATCCCAGCAGTGGAATCTGACCGGTATTCCGCAGCAGGTACGGCACCGCTCCGATGTGGTCCTCATGGCCGTGGGTGAGGACAATGGCCTCAATATCATCGAGCCGGTCAGCGATCGGCCCGAAGTCAGGCAGGATCAGGTCAACTCCAGGCTGAGACTCCTCAGGAAACAGCACTCCGCAATCCACGATCAACAATCGCCCGTGGTTTTCGAAGACGGTCATGTTTCGACCGATCTCACCCAGTCCGCCCAGGGCGAAGATGCGAAGCCCTCCGGCGGCAAGGGGCGGCGGGGTCCGCAAGTCCGAATGGGTCATGAGGTAAAGCCGCTGACCTTGCCTGCTGCCAGATCCATATGCAATTGATGGATCTGCTCCGCGGTGGCATCGACCAGCGGCAGGCGAACTGGACCCGCCGGCAATCCCTGCGCATTCAGTGCCGCCTTGGTCAAGATGACTCCCTGGGTGCGGAACATGCCCGTGTACACAGGCAGGAGCTCGGCGTTGATCGCTCGAGCGGTGGTGACATCACCGGCTGCCAGGGCTAACGCCATCGCTTTCAGTCGATCACCGACCAGATGGCCGACCACGGAAATCATTCCGGCAGCACCCAAGGCCAGCAGCGGCAGGTTCAAGATGTCATCACCGCTATACCAGGCAAGGCCGCTAGTTGCCATGCCCCACTGCGCCGAATCCAGGTCACCCTTTGCGTCCTTGTTCGCCACGATTCGAGGATGCTCTGCGAT
The DNA here is from genome assembly GCA_903832025.1 of uncultured Actinomycetes bacterium. GTDB lineage: Bacteria > Actinomycetota > Actinomycetes > S36-B12 > S36-B12 > CAIKZY01. The sequence goes on along the minus strand of CAIKZY010000002.1, from coordinate 7,890 downwards.
GCGACACAGCGTGTCGGTATCGATCGCCACTCCAGTTCGCTTCGGAATGTCGTAGGTCAGCATCGGCAGGTCAGTAGCGTCAGCAATGGCATGGAAATGTCGGACCAGTCCTTCTTGCGGTGGCCGGTTGTAGTACGGCGACACGGCCATCACCCCATGCGCCCCGACTGAAGCCGCAGCCCTGGCACTGGTTACCGAGTGCGCTGTGTCATTGGTGCCCACGCCCGCCACAATCGTGGCCCGATCACCTACGGCGTCAATGACTGCCTTGAGCACTGCGAGGTCTTCTGCATCGGTCTTGGTGGCTGACTCACCGGTCGTGCCGTTGATCACCAGGCCGTCGTGCCCCAGGGTGTCGACCAGGTGCCGGGCGAGCTCCCCTGCACCGTCCAAATCGACTGAGCCGTCGGCAGCGAACGGAGTGATCATCGCCGTCAGGAGTATCCCGAACGGCGCCTGGGAAGATTGGGGACCGGGCATGGCCAACAGGGTATCGGGTGGGTGCATTCCCGTGTCAGGGAGCAACGCGCCCGTTCTTGACAAATGCCGCATGAGTCACCGGCATCAAGTCAGCCCACAGCCGCTCGTAGTGCTCGGCGACCATCTCGATCTCCCGCTGGGGGTACGAGGGAAAATGCGACCCCTCGGCCTTGCGGCGCAGGGACAGGAAGTTCATGAGCGCGCGCGCGTTCATCGTCACGTATGCGCTTGAAAAGATCGATACCGGAAGGACCATGCGTGCGACTTCGCGGGCAATCCCCGCATCGAGCATCCCCTGATAGGCAGCATAGGAATCGCGACAGCTGCGATGCATTTCAGCCTCGATTACGTCGTACTGGGCATCATCGCCAGGCAGGAACTCGTACGCGCCGGTCTTGCCGACCTGCACCAGGGCGCGGTCGCGGTTGGGAACATAGAAAACCGGCTCCAACTGACGGTAACGACCGGACTCTTCGTTGTAGGAGGCGATGCGATGGCGCATGTGTTCGCGCCACACAAAGATCGGAGCCTGAACGAAAAACGTCATCGAGTTATGTTCGAATGGGCTTCCGTGTCTTTCGCGCATGAGGTAGTTGATCAATCCCGCCGCACCAGAGGCATCGGCGTTGACATCGTCCATCGACTGCTCGCCTGCGGTGGATACCCTCGCAGCGAACACCACATCGGCATCAGATGCGCTGGCACGAACGAGTTCAACGGTCACATCAGAGCGAAAGCTCACTTCGGGCTGCGTCACGCCGTCAGCCTATCGGCGCGGCAGTCTCCACGGCTGCGCCCTGGCACCGGCATGCGGCACAATGCCCATGTGTCCTCCCCCGGTGTCCGGCGTGCCCGCATGAGCGACGTGGAGACCATCGCCGCTATCCAGCTGCGCGCCTGGCACGAAGACCAGGCTCTTCCCGGCCATGTCCTTGAGGCACTGGACGCAGGTGACCTGGCGATGACCTGGGCCTCAGCCATCGTCAATCCGCCATCCAGCTCGCACATCCTGCTCGTGGCAGAGGATGCACCTGGTGGGGCCGTAACGGGGCTGTGTGCCATCGGCCCGGATCCCAGCGCACCGTTGACCGGAGAATTGCTCACCCTTGAAGTTGATCCGGCTGCACGCCGTAGCGGGCACGGGTCTCGGCTGATGATGGCCGGTGCAGGTTTTGCCCGCCAGGCCGGTCAAGACACCTGGATCACCTGGTGCCCCATGAACAACGAGGTCGTTCGCTCCTTCTTCATGTCTGCCGGCTGGGGACCAGATGGTACGTGGCGCGACCTGGCAGTGGACGATTCCACCACGATGCGTCAGGTCCGCCTGGTCACCGACCTGACATTCAACGCGTGACCTAGTCCGCCATCGCAATCGCTGACTCGGTGGCGATTTCAGCTTCGTCGTCAGGCGGGACCTGCAAGTGCATGGGCGGCATGAACAACACTGGCACGATCGTCAAAGCACATGCGCCAGCCGACCACCAGAAGGTCTGGGCAAAGGCATGGGAGACCAGGTTCGAAATCGCCATCGTGGGCTGGCTCCCTGAGGTGGCCAGCACTGCACTGGGACCGAAGATCGAACGCAGGTTTGTCTCCAGTACGACCGCGAAGATGGCAACGCCAAACGAACCACCCACCTGCCTGATGATGTTGGTCGCAGAGGTGGCCTTGGGCACATCGTGGCGGTTGAGGACGCGGTACGAGGCCGCGATGACGGGCATCATCAAGCAACCTAATCCGATGCCTCGGACGAACAAGGCGATGCCTAAGGTCCACAAGCTGGTGGATCCGGTGACCATCGTGAAGGCAAACGTGCCAGCCGTCATCAGCACGGCCCCGACGAGGGCGACATTTCGTGTGCCATGTCGATCCGCGAATCCACCGGCAGGGCGCATCATCAACGCCGCGCCAATGCCCTGTGGTGCCAGCATCAAGCCCGCTTTCCAGGCAGGATCACCAAGGGCAATCTGGTAGTACAGCGGCAGCAAGAACATCGTGCCGTAGATAGTCGCGCCAATCAGGAAGATCGTCACCTGAGAAACAGTGAACGTCCGATTCCTGAAGAAACTCATCTCGATGAGCGGCTCCGGAGCTCCAAAGCTGCGCCAGATAAATCCCGCGATCAGCAGCATGCCCAGGATCAATGGCCACCACACGGTGTTGCCACTGAACGAGCCCCGAGCACCGACCTCAGATAGGCCATAGGTGACCAGCACCAGACCCGGTGACAGCAGGATGAAGCCGATGAAGTCGAAACGGTGATCCCGGTCGCGATCGCCCTTCGGCAGGTAGGTGCGACACAGCAGCAAGGTAACGATGCCAATCGGCACATTCACGAAGAAGATCCAGCGCCAGGAGACGTTGGAGATGATCAGGCCCCCGACCACCGGCCCCAAGATGGGGCCAAGCAGGGTTGGGATGCCGATGTAGCCCATCACCTTGCCCATTCGCTGCGGACCGGCCATGCGAGCCATGATCGACTGCCCCACAGGCATGATCATGCCGCCGCCAAAGCCCTGAACCACGCGGAAGATGATCAGTGACGTCGCGCTCCACGCCAGTCCACATGCTGCAGAGCCGACCACGAACAAGGTCAGGGAAATCATGAATGTCGGCTTTGCGCCGATTCGATGGACCGCCCAGCCGGAGATCGGGATGACGATCGCCAGGGCGAGGAGATACGCGGTGGTCACCCATTGAATCGTGGATACGCCCTCGTGGAATGCCCGAGCCAGGGCTGGCAACGCCACAGCCACGATGGTGGTGTCAAAGATCGCCATGATGGTGCCGAGGACCACCACGACGCCCGCCCGCGTGATTTCCGAGCCCAGCTTGTCCGTGTCGCTCATGCGCGTCCCATCACCGTTCGGGCTCCAGATGTTGAAAGTTGAATGAAGTCACTGTAGACCCCAGGAGAATAATTGGCATCGCAGAATTGGTGTCAGCGCCGTGGCCAGGGCACCCCTCAGTGCATTCGCCACAGCAATCGAGCGTGTCGCATCGTGGCTCGAGCGCGCTTCCGGTCTCGGGCGTCGTCGTAGGCGATGGCCAGTAGGTACCAATTCATCCAGTCCTGCGGTTCCTGCTCAACTTCGTGCTGGACCTGCAGGAATCTGGCGTCGGCGGCATCTCGCTGGACGCGGCCGGAGGCCGTCTTTGGCAGATCATCCACTGGCAGCCGATCTGCTCGCCCAACGAGTCTGCCCATCTGCTGCATGTCCAGTCCAAAGGACAACTCGCGCCAGATCAGCCACACCCCGAGAACGGGAATCGCGACGATGGCCACCCCCATGCCCATCGCCAGCGCATCCCCACTGGTAAACAGCGTCCACGCGCGAGCAATGGCAAATGCAGCGTAGATCGCTGAAGCGCCAGCCATCAGGAAGGCAATGAGCCGGGTGCGGGTCATCACAATGTGATCGTGCTACTTGCCAAGACCCATGAAGGATTCAAGTCCGATCGTCAGCCCGGGATGCTCGTCGACCTTGGTCACTGCGAGCAGCACTCCAGGCATGAACGACGTGCGATCCATGGAATCGTGTCGAATGGTCAATGTCTCGCCAACCCCACCAAACAGCACCTCTTGATGTGCCACGAGTCCGCGCAGTCGCACCGAATGAACCGGTATCTGGTCCACCGCGGCTCCTCGCGCGCCTTCCAGCGCGGCCACCGTGGCATCCGGCGCCGAGCTTGCCCCTGCCCGTTGCCGTGCCGCGGCAATGCGATGCGCGGTGTGCGTAGCGGTGCCTGATGGGGCATCGACCTTGTTGGGATGGTGCAACTCGATGATCTCCACGGATTCAAAGAACCCAGCCGCCTGCTCCGCGAAGGCCATCATGAGGACCGCGCCGATCCCGAAATTCGGGGCGATAAGGACTCCGGTCATCGGCGATTGCGCGGCCCACTGCCGAACTTGCGCGAGTCGACCCTCATCGAATCCAGTCGTTCCCACCACACAATGGATTCCGCGGCTGATGCAGTACTCCAGGGTCTGCATCACCGCATCAGGAGTGGAGAAGTCCACCATCACCTGGACATCGTCTAGGGCACTGAGATCATCACCGAGATCGATCGCTGCGATCAGCTCGCAGTCTGCTGAGCCCGTGATCGCCTCAACGACCGCCTGGCCCATGCGCCCGCGCGCACCCACGACTCCCACGCCAATTGCCACAGCACCACCCTAGCCAGGAAGCACTACAGACCGAAGTCACTGGCGGAGTCGAATGGGCCGATTACTGCAAGAGCGGTCGGCTTACTCATGAGAGATTCCGCCAGTTCCTGCACATCGGTGGTGCTGACCTGGTCAACGCGGTCCAGCAAGGCGTCCATGCTCAGCAGCGGCTCATCATGCATCTGGGACTTTGCAATGCGGGTCATTCGTGCGCTGGTGTCTTCCTGGCCGAGCACTGTTGCTCCACGGACTTGGCCCTTGGCGCGTTGCAACTCTTCGGCCGTGATGCCGCTTGCCGCAACGAGCGCCAACTGCTCATTGACCACTTCCAGGACCGACGAAACCTTGCTCGGCAGGCACCCCACGTACACACCGAACGTGCCGGTATCGGCATAGCTTTGCGGATAGGAGTAGACCGAGTAGGCCATGCCGCGCTTTTCCCGCACCTCCTGGAACAGCCTGCTGCTCATGCCCCCGCCTAATGCCGTGGACAGCACCCCCATGGCGTAGCGGCGGTCATCTGCGCGCATCAGTCCGGGCATTCCCAGCACGAGGTGTGCTTGCTCCGTGGGCCGAGTGGTCAGTCGAATTCCCCCGCTGGTCTTGACCGACTTGGCACCGGTTCGCTTGCCAGCCGGCTGGTGGGACTCATCGATGACATGCGCAAATGCCCTGCGAACGCGGGCCACGACATCGTCGTGATCGAGATCGCCCGCGGCAGAGACCACCGTGATGGGAGCGCTGTACCGGCTGCGATAAAAACGGTTAATCGAGCTACGTGGAATGGCAGTGATGGTTTCTTGGGTGCCCAGAATTGGACGCCCAAGAGGGTGATCACCGAACATCAATGCGGAAAATTCATCGTGCACCACGTCAGATGGGTCATCGTCGTGCATGGCAATCTCTTCCAAGATCACCCCGCGCTCGGATTCCACGTCCGTGGAATGGATCAGCGCGTCAGTGACAACATCGCACACTACGTCAATGGCCAGGGGTAGGTCGCGATTGAGGACACGCGCGTAGTAGCAGGTGTATTCCTTCGTGGTAAACGCGTTCAGATCCCCGCCCACCGCCTCAATGGACGATGAGATTTCCAGCGCAGATCGCGCAGGAGTTCCCTTGAAGAGCAGGTGCTCCAGGTAATGGGCAGAGCCCATCTGCGCCGGAGATTCATCACGCGAACCAACGCCAACCCATACGCCAAATGCCACCGAGCGAACTCCCGGCACCTGCTCGGTGATCACTCGCAAGCCGCCGGGGAGGACGGTGCGGCGCACGATAGCGCCGTCGTCCTCCCGCAGCAGCGTACGAGTTGATGCTTTAGGCATTGGCCGGTGCGGCATCCTCGATAACCGGGATCAGGGACAGCTTGCCGCGGGCATCGATTTCCTTGATCTCCACCTGAAGTTTGTCACCGACCTTGACGACATCTTCGACGTTCTCGATCCGCTTGCCGCCGGCAAGTTTCTTGACCTCGGAGATATGCAGCAGTCCGTCCTTGCCTGGTGTTAGTGACACAAACGCGCCGAACGCCGCGATTTTCACCACAGTGCCCAGGTACCGCTCGCCAACTTCAGGCATCGTCGGATTGGCGATCTGATTGACCGCTGCGCGAGCCGCCTCTGCCGAGGGGCCATCGGTCGCACCGATGTACACCGTGCCATCGTCTTCGATGGAGATATCTGCCCCGGTCTCTTCCTGAATCTGGTTGATGATCTTGCCCTTTGGTCCGATCACCTCACCGATCTTGTCGACGGGGATCTTGACCGCGATCACGCGAGGCGCGGTCGCTGCCATCTCATCGGGAGCATCGATAGCCTCGTTCATCACCTCAAGGATTGTCATGCGCGCATCGCGAGCCTGCTGCAGTGCGCCAGCCAGGACCGAGGCAGGAATGCCATCGAGCTTGGTGTCCAACTGCAGTGCGGTGACGAACTGCTTGGTTCCTGCGACCTTGAAGTCCATATCCCCGAAGGCGTCTTCAGCACCAAGGATGTCGGTCAATGCCACGTACTGCGTGGTGCCGTCGATCTCCCCGGAGATCAATCCCATGGCGATACCGGCTACCGCTGCCTTCAACGGCACGCCGGCATTGAGCAAGGACATGGTTGATGCGCACACAGAGCCCATGGAGGTTGAGCCGTTGGAGCCCAGGGCCTCTGAGACCTGGCGGATGGCATAGGGAAACTCCTCGCGCGTTGGCAGCACGGGCAGCAACGCTCGCTCTGCCAGAGCCCCGTGACCGATTTCGCGGCGCTTGGGCGAGCCGACTCGACCGGTCTCGCCGGTTGAGTACGGCGGGAAGTTGTAGTTGTGCATGTATCGCTTGCGATTGTCTGGATTCAGCGTGTCCAGCTGCTGCTCCATCTTGAGCATGTTCAACGTGGTAACGCCCAGGATCTGGGTTTCACCGCGCTCGAACAACGCCGACCCATGGACGCGAGGAATGACTGAAACCTCAGCGGCCAGGGTGCGGATATCGGTCAATCCACGTCCATCGATGCGGATCTTGTCACGCAGAACTCGCTCACGGACGACCTTCTTGGTCACCGACTTCAGGGCTGCCGAGAGCTCCTTCTCGCGGCCGGTGAAATCAGGACCCAAGTCAGCCATCACCACGGCCTTGATGTCATCGAGTGCATCTTCGCGCTCAGCCTTGGACACGATGGTCATGGCCTTGCGCACCTGCTCGATGCTCTTGGCCTCAACTGCCGCATAGGCATCGTCCTGGTAATCCAGGAAGATCGGGAAGTCCGCCGTGGGCTTTGCGGCGCTGGCAGCAAGTGCTGACTGGGCATCGCACAGAGCGCGGATGAATGGCTTGGCAGCCTCAAGGCCTTGGGCCACGATCTCCTCGGTAGGAGCCTGCGCGCCACCTGCGATCAATTCGATCGTGTTCTCAGTTGCCTCGGCTTCCACCATCATGATCGCCACGTCATCGCCGGCAATGCGCCCGGCCACGACCATGTCGAACACCGCTTCGCCGAGCTGCTCATGGGTGGGGAAGGCAACCCACTGGCCGCGAATCAGAGCCACGCGAACCCCACCGACCGGTCCGGTGAACGGTAGGCCGGACAACTGGGTGGATGCCGAGGCAGCATTGATCGCCAACACGTCATACAAGTCCTTGGGATCCAAGGACATGACCGTGACGACGACCTGAACTTCGTTGCGAAGGCCCTTGATGAAGGTCGGACGCAGCGGGCGGTCGATCAGTCGGCAGGTCAAGATCGCATCCT
>CAIKZY010000001.1 GCA_903832025.1 uncultured Actinomycetes bacterium | reverse complement strand
GTGCTGCTTGGCCACTTGGACTACCTGTGGTGCAAGTCCGTGCGCCTGGGCCTGTCCAAGTACCGCAACCGTGGCAATCAACGACTGGCTCATCGCGTGCTTGGCTGAGGCAGGAATGGCTCCGGGCAGCGAGGAGAAGACGGGCGCGAGCTTTGACGCATAACTGGTTGCCAGCAGTGTGCCGATGACCGCGACCCCGAGCGCGCCACCTACTTGTCGCACGGTGTTCTGCACAGCAGATCCCGCACCCGCTCGCGCCAACGGCAGGACGTTTTGCATGACTGTCGAAGCCGGGGCAATCACTAACCCCATGCCCAAACCGAAGCCGAAGAAAATCACCAGGAGCACCACGATGGGAGTGTCTATGGACAAGAACGCCAAAGCCGCCAGGGAGATTGTCACCAGCAACAGTCCGCCGGACATCACGACCTTGTAGCCAAATCGCTTGACGGTGACAGCACTTCGCGGAGCCGCGAGAAGTTGGCCAACGGCGAACGGCAAGAAGCACAGCCCGGCAGTCAGCGTGGAGTATCCGCGGATGATCTGGAGGAAGAAGGGAAGGGTGAAGGTGATACCGGTCAAGGCAAAGAAGGCCAGCGATGCTGCCGTCAGCGAGACCGCATATCCGCGATTCTTGAACAGGTTCACGTCAAAACTTGCGTGCTCACTGCGTGCCTCGGACCACAGGAAGTACGCCAAGATGGCCACTCCGACGGCTATCGGAATGAGCACCTGCGGACTGGTCCAGCTCAGCGTGTCCGATGCTTTGATGATGCCGTAAATCAGAGCCACCAGGCCGGCCACTGACACCACCAATCCGACCAGATCAAGGGCGCGGGGATTTGGATTGCGAGTTTCCGGGACGATCCGCCAGATGAGGATTAAGCCGATGATGACCACGGGCACGTTGATCAAGAAGACCGATCCCCAGTCGTTGCCTGTCAGCCAGTGAGTCCACTGCGGATTCTCCAACAAGATCCCGCCCAGCACCGGGCCAAGGGCAACTGCCGCACCGACCGCGCCGGCCCACGTTCCAATAGCCTTCCCGCGCTCGTGCGGGGGAAACACCACGGTGATGATGGCCAGCGTGGTTGGGAGCACGGCTGCTCCACCGACCCCCATCACTGCACGCGCACCAATCAACATTCCACCGCTGGAACTGAAGGCACACACTGCCGAGGCGCACGCGAAGATCGTCAATCCGATCATCAGGACTTTCCGTCGGCCGATTCGGTCGCCCACGACTCCCCACGTGAACAGCAAGGAGGCGAACACCAAGGTGTAAGCATCAACTGCCCACACCAGCTCCCCTTGGGAGACGCTCAGGTCCCGCTGAATGGTGGGCAGGGCAATGTTCAGCACAGTGTTGTCCAGCACCACCACCAACAATGAGATCACCAGCACCGCCAGGATCGACCAACGCCGAGGGTGCCCCTGGCCAGATGTCATCCAGCTGTCGTTCATGAGTGCGCCCTTCGTCCGATTTGCCCTGGAGCACGGTATCCGATGGGTGAAATCCTCGGAGATCTGTCATGATGTTGGTGTCCGGGGACTCCATTCGGGAGCCTCGAGATGGGAGTTCACAATGCATGACGCGGTCCCGAGCCTGTACGGCAATGTGTCCGGTCGACGCCTGACGATGCGCGACCTGGCGCAAGCAACCCAGCGTGGCGAGAAGTGGTCCATGATCACCGCATATGACGCCATGACTGCAGCCATATTCGACGAAGCAGGCGTTCCTGCGCTGCTCGTCGGTGATTCGGCAGCGATGGTCGTGTACGGCCATGATTCGACCCTGCCAGTGACAGTCGATGAACTTGTACCACTGGTGAAAGCGGTCGTGCGCGGTTCCCATCGCTCAGTGGTGGTGGCAGACCTGCCATTCGGCTCTTACCAGGTTTCCGCGGCACAGGCGATGGAAACGGCATCAGCTTTCATGAAGGATGGCGGCGCGCACGCAATTAAGTTAGAAGGTGGATCTTCGGTGCTCCGCCAGGTCGAGCTTCTGGCCAGCGCGGGTGTCCCAGTCATCGGCCACCTGGGCCTCACGCCGCAGTCGGTGAATCTCATCGGCGGCTACCGCGTGCAAGGTCGAGGTGAGCAAGGTCAGATATTGCTTCAGGACGCCAAGTCCCTTCAAGCTGCAGGTGCAGCGGCGATCGTCTTGGAGGCCGTGCCTGCTGAGCTGGCGGCCAAGGTCACGGACATGCTGTCCATCCCCACCATTGGAATCGGCGCTGGGGCGGCAACCGACGCTCAGGTACTGGTTTGGCAGGACATGCTCGGTTTGACCGCCGGGCCAGTACCTCGCTTCGTGCGACAGTATGCAGATCTCCGCACGATCATGAGTGATGCGGTGCATGCGTGGACGCAGGATGTCGCCAGCGGAGCCTTCCCCGCGGGGGACCAGTCCTACGCCTGATCCTTAGACGTCTGTGACGCGGATACCTGCGTGCACCTTGTACCGTCGATTGACGGAGATGAGGTTTGCTGTCATCGCCTCCACCTGATGGGCGTTGCGCAGTCTGCCCGCGTAAATCCCGCGGATACCAGGGATGCGGCCGGCCAGGGCCTGACAAATGTCAGTGGCTTCACGATCGTCTCCGAGCACCAGCACATCGGTATCGATGGACGTCACGGCTTCATCCAGGAGCAGCACCGCGGAAATATGGTGGAACGCCGCCGTCACTCGCGACTTCGGAAGGAGCGCGGCAGCCTGCTGTGCTGCTGAGCCGTGCTCCACTGACAACGCGAATGCACCTTGCTTGTCGAATCCAAGTGGGTTGACGCAGTCGATCACGATGGTGTCGGCGAGCTCCTCGGCGAGCTCTTGCAAGAGCTGCGCATGCCCGTCCCACGGCACGGCGACGATGACCACGTCCGCCTGGGCCGCGCACTCGGCGTTGGTCACGCCTCGAACGCCACGACCCATCTCATCGGCGATCGCCTGTGCACGCTCGGCACTTCGTGAGCCAAGAATGACCGGCTGACCGGCTACTGCTAGTCGGAGGGCAAGTCCTCTCCCCTGCTCACCGGTACCCCCGAGAACTCCGACCACAAGATCATCGACGTTCGGCAGGCTTGGACGTTCCGTTTCATCGGTCATGACGTCAGTCTGCCAGAACGCAGTTCTGGCGCGAATCGAACTCCGCACGGTGCGAATCAGGTCTCGAGAGCTGTTCGCCACATGTCACTGCCGGTGATCGCACGCATCACCGTCGCTTCGGGCGCTTGAGTATCAGCACACGATCGACGTGCATGGTGAGATGAGTGCCGTCTTCCACGACATTGAGACATCACGTCAAATCGGACATCTTGCAATCGGATGTTGTTCAGAGCGACTTCATGCATCTCTCCAGTGGTCGATCGGTTTGAAGTTCTGATGCGTAGGTTGGAACGCGCACGCGCCCCGAAGACTCATGCGTTGCCGATCGAATTGGATCGACAACACCGGTAATCGTGTCGCGCGCGAATATCACGCGCGCGACACGAAATGACACTCCGACATGAATGTGCACGAAAAATGTGCCATGCTCTGTAAGAGTTTCACCTGAAGAAGTCTGCACCGAGCAGATTTCATCGACACGGGAGGCAACACGTGGCGGTAGCAAAGAAGGCAGCCAAGAAGGCG